>JABHIW010000022.1 GCA_018670825.1 Candidatus Scalindua sp.
CCAAATATGAAATTAAATACATTGGAAAAACTATTGTGGTCTCTGGAAGATCTTCAATTTGTGGTTACCGTACCGGAAGATATAGCGGTTAAGGCAAGGCAAGCTATTCAGAGAATGCTGGATCTCTCTTGATAGTTGATGTGACTAATTCAGAAATTTAAGAATTAAGGGATTCATGTCTGCTGGCAGCAATGTCATTGAATAAAGGATTTTTTAATAAATTCAGTATATACCGGCAATCTGTAGCGGAATGGCTTCCCGCCTGTACCTATTCGGGCAGGTAGCCTTCCATTTATACACTTAGGCATGGTAATGGAAACCTGAAGGTTTCCGCTACGTTCTCATTCAATGACCTCACAAGTATTCTTTTAAATATTTTCCTGTATAAGATTTGTTTAATTTAGAAATCTTTTCTGGTGTGCCACTGCCTAATACGTATCCGCCACCTTTTCCGCCTTCCGGTCCGAGATCAATGATATGGTCAGCACATTTTAGTATTTCAAGATTGTGTTCAATGACGATCACAGAATGACCGTTATTGATCAGTTTCTGGAAACAGTCAAGCAGCTTTCTTATATCATCAAAATGCAAACCCGTTGTAGGTTCATCAAAAATGAAAAGTATTTCTTCCTGCTTTCCCTTTGCCATATAAGTTGCCAGTTTCAATCGTTGTGCCTCTCCTCCTGAGAGTGTCGTTGCCGGTTGCCCCAATCTCAGATATCCCAGGCCTGTCTCTTCAAGATACTTCAGCCCCCTTTGGATGTGTAATGCCGCCTTAGATAAGTTGCTGTTCATTTCTGGTGTCAGCTCATGTTTATTGCGTGTGGAAAAGAATGCCATTGCCTCGCTTACCGTCATTTCCAGGACTTCGTGAATATTTTTGTCTTTATAACAGACCTCCAGAACGTCCTTCCTGAAACGCTTGCCGTGACACTGATCACAGGTTACGTAAACATCGGCAAGGAACTGCATGTCCACCTTTATATAACCACAGCCCTCACAATAATCGCATCTGCCTCCTTTAACATTAAAAGAGAAGGATCCTTGTGTATAATTGTGCAGTCTGGCTTCCCTCGTTGATGCAAATATCTTCCTTATATAATCGAATACTTTTACATAGGTGACAGGATTTGATCTAGGCGTCCTGCCGATGGGTGATTGATCTACCATGATTACATCATCTATGTGTCCGTTGATATTTAAATTTTTATGATGACCTATATGGCCGGGATAAATGCCCATCTTTCGTTTAAGAGCGCCATACAGTGTGTCCTGGATCAGTGTGCTTTTGCCGGAGCCTGATACACCGGTGATACAGGTAAATACATTGAGAGGGAATCGTACGCCAATGCCTTTCAGATTGTTCTCCGTTGCCCCGGTAATTTCAATGTGATTTTGAGTGATCTTTCTTCTTGCCGGAGGCAGTTCAATCTGCTTCTTACCCTTCAAGTACTGTCCGGTTAATGAACTGTTTCGAGATGATATTTTTTTTACATCTCCGGCATAAACCACGTTGCCGCCATTTTTGCCCGCCCCAGGGCCGATATCTATGAGATAGTCCGCAGATTTAATAACATCTCTATCATGCTCTACAACAACTACCGTGTTTCCTATATCCCTGAGTTGTACCAGTATATCGATAAGACGTTTCGTGTCTCTCGGGTGCAGGCCAATACTCGGTTCATCCAGAATATATAGTGTGTTGACCAGTGATGAGCCAAGCGAAGTAGTCAGGTTTACTCTCTGCGCCTCTCCACCAGACAGGGTTCTTGTCATTCTATCAAGTGTCAAATATTCCAATCCAACCTTAACCATGTAACCAAGCCTCTTCTTTATCTCCAGTAACAAAAGTCTACCAACTTCTTCCTCGTATTTTGAGAGCTTTATTTTTTCAAAGAAATTGTATGCTTCATCAATAGACAGGCTACATACGTCTGTTATATTATGTTGATTTATTCTCACATTATGGGCAGATGGATCTAGTCTGGTACCATTACATTCAGCACATGTGGTATAACAACGATATTTACTGAGTAACACCCTGACGTGCATCTTATATTTTTTTTCTTCCAGCATATCAAAGAATTTGCTGATGCCATAGAACTCTTCTGCTCCTTCATTTACTAATTTTAACTGGCCCTTTGTTAATTTGTTGAAAGGTATATCAAGCGGAAGGTTATGAGCCGGTGCCGCTTCCTGTAATTCTTCAAGTAATATACTGTAGGCAGGTGAGTTCCAGACGGCTATCGCCCCTTCGTTAAGCGTTTTTGTTTTGTCTGGCACAACGAGGTCCATATCTATTTCGATAGTGTGCCCGAATCCCTGGCACTTCTTACATGCCCCCAGGGGATTATTAAAGGAAAACATGTGGTGAGTGGGGGCCTGATATTCTCTATCACAGCTATTACAACGGAAGTGACTGCTGAATGATAATGCAGTCCATTCCACATCATTTATTGAGATAGTTTTAGATTTTCTTTCTGTAAGGGCTTTTCCGGAAGTATTTCTCTTTTTGGCAGTTTCTTTTTTGTTTTCCTTAATCTTTCCAAGTAAACAGATAATACTTAAATGTCCTGAACCCAGTCTATATGCAGTTTCGAGGCTATCTGTCAGGCGGCTCTTAATCTTTTTTCCCACAACCAATCTATCCACTATTCCCGCAACCGACTTATACTTGCGTATGTCAAAGTCATCAGGTGTAGAAGAGATATCGAAAATAGTATTGTCTGCAAGGATCCTGATTATGCCTCGTTCCCTTAACGCTGAAACCTGCATATCATTAGAGATATTTTTACTGATCGCAAGGGGAAACGCGACCATAAATTTAGTGCTTTCCGGAAGTGATAGTATACTCTCTGTGATTTGGAAGATTGTATTGTTCCGGACAATCTCACCACATTCTGTACAATAGGTCTTACCTACGCGAGCAAAAAGAAGCCGGAGATAATCATTTATCTCGGTTGCAGTCCCAACAGTAGACCGGCGATTCTTTACAGGATTCTTTTGCTCGATTGCAATTGCGGGTGGTATGCCTTCTATATGGTCGACATCCGGCTTATCGACCCTTTCCAGGAATTGACGGGCATAAGCGGAGAAAGATTCAACATATCTCCTCTGGCCCTCGGCGTACAGCGTATCAAACGCCAGGCTCGATTTGCCTGATCCACTGACACCGGTTATCACTGCCAGCTTCCGTAAAGGAATCTCGATATCGATATTCTTAAGGTTGTGTACCCTGATACCTCGGGCAATTATTGATCTTTTCATTATGCTTTTCACACTGAAGGACTAACGCTAAATTTAAAATAATCTACTTTAATACCCTGACACTTTAGCAGAATTTACCATTGTCTTACAAATAATATTTTTGTATATTGTTGATATGGTTCATAACGATAATATTAAGCGTGTTGCAAGAAATATGGCAATTCCTATTAATGCGGAACGAGTAATCTTATTCGGCTCTTATGCGCGGGGTAATGCCACAGAGCAAAGCGATGTGGATCTTATGATTATTGCAGAAAGTGACCTGCCTCGTTTCAAAAGAAGTCGTGAATTGTATAAACTTTTACGCCCCCATCCCTTTGCTATGGATATTGTTGTTTATACGCCTCAGGAAGTCGAAAAAGGGGAAAAACAAAAGTATCATTTGTGTCAACTGTTTTGAAAGAGGGCAAGATACTTTATGTCAGATGAAATCGAAGTTAGCAAGCAATGGATAGCAAAAGCAAAGAGTGATTTGCTTAATGCTGACAACAATCTAAAAGCGGAAGAAATTCCTTTTGATACGGTTTGCTTCCACTGTCAGTAGGCAGCGGAAAAATTCCTTAAAGCATACTTGGTTGCGAATGGTAACTCATATCCTATTTCACATGACAAAATAATGGCGGAGAATAAAAGGGAACGGAATACTTTTTCTCTTGTTTACCCCGATATGTTTTATGCATAACGAATAATTCCATCTAGTCATTACCGTTAAGTCTAAATGAGAATTATATGGATTCATTGATGTAATCATCAAGACTTTCACATTGTAAAAATATGCTAATAAAGTGCATAACGGTTGTTTTCTGCAGACTGAAACCGACATGTCTCTGATTTCATAAGAGTGGAATATATTACAAAATTATTAATTACGAGGTAATGCATGTTGACAAACGAAATGGTAGATGAAATGGAAGTTGAAATGACAAAAAGTGCAACTATTGTTTTCTGCGATATAGTAGGATATTCAAATTTTAGTGATCAAGAACAACTATTCACAATAATTAAATTGAATGCGGAAATAAGCCATGAATTATCATTGTGCACATCTAATCCTGATAATGAACATAGTCTAATTTATTTGCCAACTGGAGACGGGTTAGCAATTGCTTTTATTGATTCTGCTGCCCGTAATAGAAGAATATTCTCTTTATTAAAAAGGTTGATGGATTGGACGATTGAACAAAATGTAAGCCTAAGAATAGGGGTACACAATGGAATGATTGGAATAATTAGAGATATTAATCATAATCTCAATATATGCGGTTCTACAATTAATATGTGTCAAAGAATAATGGATGCCGCAAACCCAAATCAAGTTCTTTTCTCAGATATTGCTTATAAAAGATGTGTAGGTAATAATAAAAATGAATATACAGGCAAGCCTTTTTCACAGGAGGCTCCTGCTATTTTTGAAGGTACTTTTGAAATTATAGATAAACATGGTAATTCTATAAATACTTATGTGATGCATTTAGGAAATAAAAACGTTAATTGGAATCGGGAAATACCATATTTTACTGAAGAACTTTATGGAAAAGTTTATCGAACGCAATACATAGTAAATCAATTTAAAGATTTGAACAATATTTGCAGGGCAGATTCAGAAACAATAGAAATATTTGAACAATCGGCATTCACAACATTTGGTGTGCCTGCTAATCAAAACTATCTATACAATAATCCTACATATAGCAAAGAATATTTTGATTTACTGGTTAAACAGCGTAACTATCTTTATGAAATTTCAAAATTAGAAAACGTAAAAGTGAAGTTGATAATTTGGCCTCTACGAGATTATGATAAGCAAAAGAAAAGTCAAAGGTTACAATCATTGCTAGAATGGATGAAAGATCCTTCTGTTTTAAAGAATAATAATATAGATTGGGTGCTTAATAAATATTCTGGACCAAATAAATTGATAATAGGTGGGAAGTTTTGTCTTGAGGGTTTAAAATTCGAAGGTACTTCAGGCTATGAGAGAAGTAAAGTGATAAAGAATACTAATAAAATTAAAGAAGCTATTAACGAATTTGAAAACTGTTTTAAAGAAGGAAAAGGAGTACATCCATTGAAGCAAGAAGTAATTGATGAGTTGGAAAAACAATTATAATGTGGAAAAGAGTCACCAAGTAGGAATGAAACCATCCTCCAATTTACGTGTGCTTTCAGTATTTTTTTCTGGTTTCCATTCTATATCTCTTTTTGCTATCATACTGTTCATGTACGGCTGCTTATACATAATGTTGAGCGAACAAAATGTAACACAATCATATGAATACAATTTCTTATGCATTTTGAGATAATCAGTGAGATTGAAGATATTGAAACTATTGCTGTTGGAGGAAGAATCAGAGATATTATGCGTCTTCAAAAACAGTATGGTCAAGGACGCTGGAGAAAACTCAAAGGTATCGCAACAGTACAACTCCAAGATGGAAGAGTATGTAACGCCGAACTACACTGGTATGAATCCCACGGCATTGGTAAAAGGAAAATGAAAATCAAACGTTTTTTGGATTAAGACTATGGCTCAAGAAAAAACAGAAAAGATGTATGCGCTTTGCATTGAGAATAAGGATTGTGACGACTTGGAAAAAAGAAAGATTTATCAAGTTCTTCCGGACGAGAATGTAACAAAGGAAGGATATTTGAGGGTCGTTGACGAGTCTGGAGAGGATTATCTTTACCCCGAATCCTACTTCATCGTTGTTCCTCTTCCCCACAAAGCACAAAAAGCTTTAGAACTAGCAAGCTGATCACTTGATTGTGTCTAACTTAGGCGCTGCAACTAACCACTGGAACATTGTTAAATTTGGATGCTCTGTACGTGCAAGATTTTGTAGTTGCTCAAGCTCATTCTTTCCGAATGTTAGCTTCGACTAGCTTGGCCGTTGTCATGTTTTCCTACAAAACTTTTAAATTGAAGATATGCTGGTTCCCTTCTTGGCAAACAACGAAACAAGAAATTCATTTACGTAAAAGATAAAGATAAAATTTATAAAAAAAGGCCTTTAAATGATTGATAAAAGAGATAATGAAGAAGTCAGTATCGATTATCCTTGTGAATGGATTTACAAAGTTATTGGAAGCGATAAGGGGTCTGTACATAATGCAATTGTCGATATAATACAAGACAGCGAATACCACATAACTGATTCTAATGCCAGTAAGACGGGAAAATATTTAAGCTTTAATGTGGCAGTTATGGTTGGCGATGAAGCATATCGTAATAAGATCTATCAAGCGTTCAAGGGGCATGAAGATATTAAATTTGTATTTTGATAGAATTGATTTGTTGGATATTAATTCGAAAACGGAGAAATAATTTTGCTTTTAGCTGAAAAAGAGCCGGTAAGAGTTTTAGAAGATTATTTTGGTTATACATCATTTCTGTGGAAACAGGAAGAGATTATCAGGCATGTTCTAGCGGAAAAACATGCTCTGGTAGTAGCGCCTACAGGTATTGGAAAATCCCTGTGCTATCAAATACCGGCCATTATCAATGAGGGACTTACCGTAGTAATATCTCCTCTTATTGCGCTTATGAAGGACCAGGTGGACACATTAAAAAAACGGGGTATTGACGCGACATTCATCAACTCTTCACTGGGACGGGTGAAAAGGGAGGCAAGATATGCGGCGCTTAAGAACGGAAGTTACCGGATCATTTACGTTACTCCCGAGCGTTTTCGTAAAGCTGATTTTATTGATGCCCTTTCCGGGCGTTGTATTAGTCTTCTCGCGGTTGATGAGGCGCACTGTATAAGCGAATGGGGGCATGATTTCCGTCCGGATTATACCAGGATCCAGGAGTTCCGCCAGATATTAGGTAATCCTGTTACCATTGCACTCACCGCTACTGCCACACCTGAGGTACAAAAGGATATTATTAAAACTCTCTGCCTGGAGACAGGAGAGGTTAAGATGTTTCACGGTGGAATAGACCGTCCTAATTTGCATTTACAGGTTGAAAAGGTATTCAGTGATGACGAGAAATTGGAGCATATTATTTCTATTGTGAATAAATATGATGGTAATGGTATCGTCTATTTTACCCTGATCAAACAACTTAATAATTTCAGCGACCTGTTAAAGGAACAGAGGATTTCGCATCTGTGCTATCATGGTAACCTTGAACGGGTGGAGCGATCTAGAGTGCAGGAACAGTTTATGAAGGGGCAGAATACACTCGTGTTGGCAACAAACGCATTTGGGATGGGCATTGATAAAGAAGATATTCGCTATGTAACTCATGCGGATATACCGGGATCTATTGAATCGTATTATCAGGAAATCGGTCGTGCCGGTCGGGACGGTAAGGATTCTTTATGTACGCTGTTATACGATGAACACGATTTGTTAACACATATGAATTTTATCAAGTGGAATAATCCTGACGCCGAATATTTTCAGCGAGTATATCATATTCTGGAGGAAAACATGGAAAAAGTATCGGCGTTTGGTCTTGACTGGCTTAAGGAAAATATCCACTTCAGGAGTGGACACGATTTCAGAATGGAAACAGCCTTAAACATGTTTGAACGGTATGGTGTAATTGAACTCAATATTGAACCGTTTAAGATCGAAATTACTTCCGGCATTCATCCTCAATTACTCGACCAGAATTTTCTGGATACTAAGCTCAAACGAGACCAGCAAAAACTTTATACGCTCGTACAATACACAAAGTATGAAGGAGATCGAAAGGCGTTCATCCATGAGTATTTTGGTCTGCCGTACGGTAACAATATTTTTAAGCCTTAGGAGTTAATAATGACAAATAATGATATATTAAGACGGTTGAGGTATGCTCTTGAAATTAAAGACTCAAAGATGATTGAAATATTTAAACTGTCTGATCATAGTATCGCCAAATCTGATTTAATAGATCTCCTTAAAAAGGAGGAGGAAGAGGGATATGTTGAGTGTAGCGATGTGGTTATGGAACTGTTTCTGGATGGTTTAATTATACATAAAAGAGGAAAGAGAGAGATGATGCCGGGACAAGTGGAAACGCAGGACTCTCCTTTGACAAATAACGTCATTTTAAAAAAGCTACGGATTGCATTGAAGTTCAGAGAGGACGATATGCTCAGCACATTAAAACTGGCGGGCATGAGCCTTTCAAAATCTGAGTTATCTGCGCTTTTTAGAAAGGAAGGACAGAGGCACTATAAAGAGTGTGGAGATCAGATACTCAGGAATTTTTTAAAGGGCTTGACTACGCGTTTGAGAGATTGATGGCAAATTCAAAAAAAGCAATTCGTTATTATCATATCTATTTGTTTTTATTATATAGAGCAGGCTGAAAAAAATATGTCAATATTCATAGATACGGCAGATATTGAACAGGCAAAAGCAGCGAAAGAATTGGGCTGGATCCATGGAATTACTACTAACCCAATTCTTATGGCAAATTCAGGATCTTCTGCCGCTGATACATTGCAGCAGCTTACCGATCTAAATACGGGTTTGTTATTTTACCAGCTTACTGCTACATGCAGAGAGGAGATGCTGAAAGAAGCGCAACTCGCAAAGGAGATTGCAGGAGAACAGCTGGTGCTAAAAATTCCTCCTACGAAACAGGGGTTTCACATTATTCAACATCTTCCGCAGGAGATTCCATGCTGCGTAACGGCCATTTATAGTTCTGCACAAGCTATGGTTGCGAGAGAGTCAGGTGTCCGGTACATTGCAGTCTATGTCAGCAGGGCAACAAAATTGATAGGGGATGGACTTTCACTTATTACAGAAATAAGCAGAGTGATTCAGGGAGGCAAGACCCAGATACTTGCTGCCAGTCTCAAGTCATCGATGGAAGCTAGTTCGACCATCCTGGCAGGAGCTGACCATTTAACCATGCCTTTTGATGTCATAAGCACGTTGACATTCAACGAACATTCAGAAGGTGCGGTTAACAATTTTAATGCAAATGGTTCAGGTCTTCAGTTGTAATATTATATGATCTGGCAATAATCGAATGACATAGTGCGGTATAACTGCAATCAAGTTTGAAGTGTCTTAAGTGAACTAAAGTGCCTAAATTAAAAAAAATTCCACAACTTTAGCTCACTTCAAACTTCAGGCACTTTTAACTTTTTCTGAGCTCCAATAAACTTTGCAATAAAAGAAGTTTTAATGGCGTAATAGTATAGAGCATTGAGAATGGGGAGGAAGGTTTATAATCATGCTGGGAAGGAAACAGAAAATAGAATTATATGGAAAAGGACCTCAGCAACTTGCTGATGCCTTGGAGAGGTTCCCTCGTAAAATGTGGGACTTTAAACCATCACCTGATCGTTGGAGTATCCATGAGGTACTGATTCATATCGCTGATAGTGATGCAAATGCATTTGTAAAATGCAGGAAATTAATTGCACAACCGGGTAAACCCGTAAACGATTATAATCAGGATATCTGGTCTGACGCATTAGGTTACAACGGACAAAGTATTGAAGATGCACTGGAACTATTTAAGTTGATGCGTAAGACTACCTATATCCTATTAAGAAATATCCCTGATGATGTATGGGCAGAAGCAACAGGTTATGCGGAAGATGGGATCGTTACGCTTGATGATTGGCTGGATATCTATGCAAACCACATTCCTGACCATATTAAACAAATGGAGAAGAACTACGCAGCATGGCAAAAACAATCTTGAAAGGAGAGAAAGATATCATTTTTGATTCTTCAGATATGACTCTACCGCTTCTTTCCACGGTCTCATGCGTATTCCGGTAAGTGTGGTGAACTTTTGACAGTTCAGGGTCGAATTAAGGGGGACCTTAGCGGCGCGCTTATATTCGGATGATTTTATCTGATTAATTTTAATGGTGTATCCCATCGTTTCAAAAATATACTCTGCCCATTCATAGCGTGAACAACTTCCGTCATTAGAGACATTGATAATACCTTCACATCCCTGATTTATTAATGACCACAGCGCCTCGGTAAGGTCAGGAGTATACGTAGGAGATCCTATCTCATTGGTAACAATGGACAGCTCTTTATTGCGTTCTGCCAGTTCAAGCATTTTTGCTGCGAAGTTTATTCCATTGTGTCCGAACAACCATGAAGCCCTGACTATCAGAAACGAATTGCAGTAGTTCTGTATATTTCTTTCACCTTCAAGTTTTGTCCTGCCATATTCTGACAACGGATTGGTCTGGTCTTCTTCAATATACGGCCTGTTGCCATTTCCGTCGAATACAAAATCAGTGCTGATGTGAATGACTCTTGCACCGCATTCTTTTGCAGCAGCAGCGATGTATTTTGGCCCCAGGGCATTAACATTGAATGCTGCTTCTCTTTCTGTCTCACATTTATCTACATTTGTAAAGGCTGCGCAATTAACAATGATGTCCGGTGTATGAGTGGAAACAAACTCTGAAACTTTATCTTTGAGTGTGATATCGAGTACTTCATGTGGGGCCTCTATGAATTCAAGGTTGGGGTCAAACGAAGATTTCCTGCTTTTAAGCAGGTCAACAAGATCTGTTCCAAGCATCCCGTTTGAGCCAGTGATAAGTATTTTCATCGGTATTTTAAATGAGTAAACGGAGTGGGCTAATTTATTTTTTAAACTGTATACTATGTTGCCTTTTATACTCGCTCTCTTTATTTATTAGTTCATCATGTGTGCCTGTTTCAATGATACAACCGTTTTTTAAGACTACGATCCGATCCGCATGACGTATGGTTGAGAGGCGATGTGCGATAACGAAAGTTGTCTTGCCTTTCATTAAATTGTCAAGTGCTTCCTGGACAAGCTTTTCAGATTCAGAGTCTAGAGATGATGTTGCCTCATCTAAAATTAAGATAGGTGCATTTTTAAGTATTGCCCTGGCTATGGTTACCCTCTGTTTTTGTCCGCCTGAGAGTTTTACACCTTGCTCGCCTACGATGGTATCATAACCCTTTGGAAGATTTATGATAAATTTATGTATATTAGCAGCTTTTGCCGCATCTTGTATTTCTTCCGTACTTGCGTCTCTTCTTCCACACAGGATATTGTCTTTAAAGCTTCTGTTAAATAGGAAGGTTTGCTGGCAGACAATTGCAATTTTACCTAGGAGTGAATCGCGTTTTATTAAGCGAATATCCGTGTCATCGATCTTTATGCTTCCATTTACCGGATCATAAAAACGAGGAACAAGGTCGAGTAATGTAGATTTTCCCGCACCGCTTTCTCCTACAATAGCAATAATCTGTCCTTTTTGCACGGTCAGGTTGATGTCCTTAAGGACTGGAATGGTGTCGTATGCAAAGTTTACGTTGTTGAATGTAATTTGGCCCTCAATCTTCTTCAGTTCAATAGCATTAGGGTTATCTGTAATAGTAGGGTGCTGGTCCAGCAACTCGAAAACACGACTTGCACCAGCTAAAGATTCCTGAAGTTTGCCATAGCTTTTAGCCAGTTTTTTTATTGATGTAAGTATTAAAAAAGCCGTTACGGTGACAAATCCTGCCAATGAACCCGGAGAGATTGTCTTAGATGAAATAACATAACCTCCAACGATGATTATAGCGGCTAATCCCAGAGAGTAGATAAACTCTGTAGTACTTGAATTCAATGCCTTTGCCTTAACAGTCAGCATCATTCTTTTGAAGAACCTTGAATTTATGGTTTTGAACTCTACGATCTCTTCGTCCTCCATCTTGAAGGCTTTTACCGTTCTTATTCCCGAAAACATTTCTCTCATTGCATCTGTTAGTTCTCCTAAATGCATCAGGCTTCTTCTTCCATGTTTTTTTATTTTACGTCCAAATACCAATACCGGTATAATGACGATTGGAAATAATATAAATGTAAACAGGGAAAGCTTCCAACTGAAATAGAATGCCAACCCTAACCCGCACAACAGGCGCATAGGTTGAAGAAGAATACTATCAAACAGGATCGATAGCCCGAATTGTGTTGCATTGATATCATTAGTAAGTCTGGATATCAATTCTCCGCTCTTTTTGTTTTCAAAATAACTCAGTGATTGTGGCAGGATATGTTCACATAGATGATTGCGTATGTCCATGAGGACACTCCACATGACATGGTTCTTCAGGTATGTTTGAAGATAATTGAAGGCAAAAATAAATGGAGCCATAATTGCGACAATAACACCTATGAAAGTAAAAGAATTTGTATATTTTCTAAACAATTTCTCAGCTTTTGAGATGAAAGTCGTTTCTTTTGCTCTGGAAATGGTTTTTCGTTTTAGACTGCTTATTGCATCTTCGGAATTTTCTTTCTTCTGTAGGCTGTATCTTCCGGATGAATATTTGGTTGTTTCTCCCTTTATCAGACGATCTATCACGGGTTTAATTAACGCTAATTGAGCACCAATGAATAGTGTGAAGAGTCCCATGCAGAGCAGGGTCAGAAGGACCATCTTCCAATGAGGCTTTGCGTATGAGAACAGTCTGGCGCATTCTCCTATCATATTGTTATTTTTGGACATATGGCAATGTTATTTAACTGGTTATGCTTGCAAATGGAGTACTAATTTGAAAAATGATGTTATCACACATAAGCCTTTTGTCAATGAAAAGATTGGATTTCCAGTGGTGTTTTAACTGTCAGATATTTGTTATTGACCTATTCAAAGTAAGATAGATATAATCAACCTTAAGATCTTGAAATTCAGCATCTTACGCAACAGAAAATTATTTGGCAAATTTGATGAATATACAGATATTACATAAATATTTAATAAAAGAGTTGCTCAGGACATTCCTGCCATCACTGTTATGCTTTGAATTTGTATTATTACTGGGGTTTTCCATACAATTACTCCACAAAGGACTTGATGTCCCAAGCCTTTTCTCGGTTTTACCTTACATGGCACTATATACCATGCCGCATGCATTACCATCTTCATTGCTTACTGCTACGGTTATGTCTTATGGAAGACTGAGTGCTGATAATGAGATAACGGCAACTAAAGCTGCCGGAATACATCTTCACCACTTAGTTACACCTGTAGTCATTGTGGGTATTTTTTTTAGTATATTGACCTTGTATCTAAATGCTGAAGTCTTGCCAAGATCTTACTTTAAGGTGAGACAGCTTCAAGAAAAGGCAGTTAAACGAGTTCTTGCTACACACTTTATTACAGCGAAGAAGAAGATTGATTTCCATCCATATCAGATCTTTATTGGTAGTGTGGAAAGCAGCAATTTTAAAGATATTGCTGTTTTTGAATATGCTGACGAATATATAGTTAACATACTATTGGCGGAGGAAGGTGAAATAGAAATAGCTGATGATGGAAATAAGGTATTATTAACGTTAAGGCGTGGAGAATTTCTTAAACCGGATTCTGGCAATAGTGTTGATGCTCCTACAATGGGGAGTTTTGAGGAGGCTGTGTTTGCAATTCCATTAAAGCAAAAAGTACGGCATTCAGCGCTCAAATATACAACGTTAACAGCTCTTATGAAACAAAGAGGAGAAATTGATCAAGCGTTAAGTAGTTTAGACGGACTATTTAAAGACCCTGAAAAAACCATCAAGCGTGCGAGAAGAGGTATTTCGTCGGTTAATGATAAAAAAAGTGTCGTTAAAGCAAAACTGCAAAAAGCAGAAAATGAAATAAAGGATTCAGATACCAATATTTCAAAGCAGGAGGGGGCGATAAAACGTGCAAAGTTTAATCTTAATATCTATAAAAATTATATTGATGTGGCAAAAGAGAACATTAGAAAGTTGGCGATAGAAAAGGAAAATGAAGAAGATGTTGTTGCATTGGGCCATAAACATGATAGGGATGGTGAGTATGCAAAAAATGTTTCGTTAATTAAAAAAATAATAGAGAAGGAAAAACGAAGAATCAAGAGTGCAAAGAGAAAGATATTAATATCTCAACGATTAATAGACGAAGAGAATGAAAAAATTGAAACGGTAGCTCTGAAAATTGAGGAACTTAACCACAGTAATAAAGGATTGGAGGAAGAGTATTCAATACATGCCAGACAAATTTCAATGGCAGAGAAACAGAATATGAGACATGAATTAACAATAAATATTCACAAGAGATTATCGCCCTCTCTTGCCAGTCTTTCGTTCATATTGATAGGTATTCCATTAGGTATAATGACAAGAAGCAGTAATATGCTGGTCAGTTTGGGAATAAGTTTTATTTTAATACTTTTTATTTACTATCCATTGGTAGCAACGGGGTTAGTTGTCGCGGAGAGCATGAGTTTTCCGATTATTCCTTCAGTCTGGGGGGCAAACTTCGTTAACCTTATTCTCAGTGCGTTTCTATTTAGAAAAATACTGAAACAATAATCATTTTTACAAGGAAAAATGTAACAATTTCTGTTTGCAAAACAGTAGATAACAATCTTGACATTTTCATTGAAATAGTTATAGTGAAAGTTCTACGTATTCTGCGATATAGTTATTGTATTCAATAAGTTATAAATTTTTAAAATATTTATTTTTGTTGAAAATGGCAAGTTATAATAATAGTTACAACGGAGCGGGGTCAGGATTTGGTTTATCAATAGGAAGAAAATGGACAAGGGCTGTAATGATACTGATAATTGTAAATGTCAGTGTTTTTGTCATCCAGCTTATATTTTCCTCTATTAGTTCGCAATGGGGTGGGGTATCTCCCGGAACTGATATGGATGGTATGGTTCCACAGTTAACTTTGGGGCCAGATCAATTTACCACTATTTTCTGGCTTTATAAACCTCTCGCTATAGGAAAATTGTGGTTATGGCAGTTTGTAACGTATATGTTTCTTCATAGTGTAGAAAGTCCATGGCATATAATATTCAATATGCTTGTGCTGTGGATGTTTGGTAGTGAAGTTGAAAGGGCAATGGGTACAAGGAAGTTCCTGACTATGTACTTTACCGCAGGTATCTTTGCTGGTATGTTTTGCTGTCTGTTTACTCCTGAGAGTCCTATCATTGGCGCTTCAGGCGCAATTTTTGCCGTCGAAATTGCATTTGCCATGTTTTTCCCAAATGCTACCATTATCTTCTTCATGTTTCCTATAAAGGCAAAATATCTGGTAATGGTTTTTGCCGGTATTACTGTTATAAGTTGTATTATACCATCAAGTGGAAATACTGCACATTTTGCGCATCTTGGAGGACTCATTTATGGCTTCCTGTTCATTCGTTACGAACCCAGATTTAGCAGTTTTCTTCTGTCATGGCAGAATCAACAGCAGGAAAGAGAATATCAGAAAGAGGAGGATATTAAAAGGCAGGTTGATGTTTTGTTAGATAAAGTAAACCGGGGAGGTATGAAAAGTTTGACGAGGAGAGAGAGGAACTTTCTTAGAAGCGCAAGTAAGAGATATAGAAAAGCAGGCGCCAAATAGTGCGCTATTTTTACATATGAGTAAAAAATAGTTATTTTTGTCTATAACGAGTTTCGCTAAAGTGGATATATCATTACAAGGTCCATTTTGAGTATTTCTGAACAATTTCTTTTGCCCATTCCAAACCGAAGGTTCGATTGACCTGTCCACATAATATGTCTTTCTGGCAGGCCTGACAGCCGACTGTACGGATAAACCGGTCCTGCTTCCAGCAGGAATTTCTATATGTAAGGTATCAATTACGGTGTTTTACATCTCAGTTACAATATTTTTTAAAAAAAAGAAAGCTGATAACATATGACTAATATAGCAATAAATGGTGTATGCGGACGTATGGGTTTAAGGATTGCGACGCTTGTAGCAGAAGATAAAGATTTAAGATTAGTTGCTGCTCTTGAAATGAAAGGTCATCAACATATTGGAAAAGATTTAAGTGCCATAATCGGTCGTGGACACAACGATGTAATAATATCAGATGAACTTAATGGTTTGCCTGATGTATTAATAGATTTTACCTCTCCGGATTCAACAATGAACAGACTGAACGCTTGTGCTGATAAAGGAATTGCCTTGGTGACCGGCACTACCGGTCTTGATAGCGAACAAATGGAGCAGATTAAAAAAGCATCTCAAACTATACCATGCCTTTTTTCACCAAACATGAGTGTTGGTGTAAATTTGCTTTTCAATCTTGTTGAGTCCGTGTCGAAGATTCTGGGTGAAGAGGCCGATATAGAAATAATTGAATCACACCACCGCTATAAGAAAGATGCACCAAGTGGTACCGCTTTAAAGCTTGCAGAAAAAATTTGTTCTGCAACAAGCCGGGAAATGGATGATGTTGTAATTTACGGGCGTAAAGGCTTTACCGAAGAGAGACCACAAGATCAAATCTGCATTCATTCAATACGATCTGGTGATATTGTAGGGGAGCATACGGTAACTTTTTGTAGTGCGGGAGAACGCCTCGAATTGGTCCATAAAGCACAAACGCGAGATTCTTTTGCCTTGGGTTCGATTAGAGCCGCAAAATTTCTAGCGGGAAAACCACCGGGTTTCTATAACATGAAAGACGCTCTAGGGGATATGTGCTAAAGTATATACACAAATACTCTACAAATCTGAGCGTTGTCCTATAATAACTTCTTTCTGCAAATTCCACTTGTTATGTCATTTTCGGATTCAATATGAATATGCCATTATGGCATAATATGCTAGTTGAAAAGGAAGAGGTGGGCATGGATAAATTGTTGGTTCGTCTTAAGTGTGTTCAAATGTAGCACTTACAATATTTTCAAAAAATATGGTATATAGTTTGCTTAATGACTAACAGAAGGTTTTTCTGATTAGAATCTAACTTGTTATGTATGTCATAAAAAAGTCAGACAAAATCTTCTTTAAGAAATGAATAATACGATTAACAATCATATTAAATGAAAGTATTGAATTTAATATTATAAGGAGAATTTGATGGAAAAAATCATTGGTATAGACCTTGGAACTACTAATTCAGTAGTGGCCATAATGGAAGGCGATCAGCCCAAAGTAATAACAAATGCAGAAGGAAACAGGATTACCCCCTCTGTTGTGGCTTTTACCGATAAGGATGAACGTCTGGTTGGGCAACTTGCCAAGCGGCAGGCTGTTATAAATCCGAAAAATACGGTATTTTCTATTAAACGTTTTATGGGCAGGAGACACAATGAAGTTGGAGAGGAAGAAAAACTGGTACCGTACGGAATAGCTGGAGGCCCTGAAGAATTAGTAAAGGTAGAAGCAAGAGGTAAAAACTTTACTCCTCCTGAGATCTCGGCTATGGTGCTTCAAAATCTTAAGAAAACGGCTGAAGATTATTTGGGTACCGAAGTCAAGAAAGCCGTGGTTACGGTTCCTGCCTATTTTAATGACAGCCAGAGACAGGCAACAAAAGATGCCGGAGCAATAGCTGGTTTGGATGTAGTTCGTATTATTAACGAACCGACTGCTGCCTCTTTAGCATATGGTATTGATAAAAAGAAAAACGAAAAAATAGCGGTTTTTGACCTTGGTGGTGGTACCTTTGATGTCTCAATATTGGAAGTTGGTGAAGGTGTTTTTGAGGTCCTTTCTACCAATGGTAATACTCATCTTGGTGGAGATGATATTGATCAGGTGCTATTAAACTATATTGCTGATGAGTTTAAAAAAGAGCAGGGTATTGAACTCCGGCAGGACCACATGGCTTTGCAGCGTCTCAGAGAAGCGGCGGAAAAGGCGAAATGTGAACTTTCAACGTCAACAACTGCAGAGATTAATCTGCCTTTTATAACAGCTGACCAGGCCGGGCCAAAACATCTGACTATGAGCCTGACAAGGGCAAAGTTTGAGCAATTAATAAATAATCTTGTTGAAAAGTGCCGTAAACCATGCGAACTTGCTATGCAGGACGCGAAAGTTAGCCCTGGTGACATAAACGAGGTAGTACTCGTTGGTGGAACAACAAGGTCTCCAATTGTACAAAAACTGGTACAAGAGGTCTTTAAAAAAGAGCCAAATAGAAGCGTAAATCCTGATGAAGTTGTTGCACTGGGTGCCGCAATTCAGGGAGCCGTTCTTGCGGGTGAAGTTCATGACGTCTTGCTGTTGGATGTTACTCCGCTTTCATTAGGTATAGAAACATTGGGCAGTGTATGTACTGTTTTGATCCCGCGTAACACCACTATACCTACTAACAAAAAGGAGATATTCTCAACTGCTGCAGATAATCAGACTGCAGTAGACATACACGTAATACAGGGCGAACGTTCAATGGCTACCGATAATCGTACGCTCGGTAGATTTCAATTGACCGGGATTCCTTCAGCGCCCAGAGGTGTTCCACAAGTTGAGGTCTCTTTTGATATTGATGCAAATGGTATTCTTCATGTGTCAGCTAAAGATCTTGGGACTGGTAAAGAGCACTCTATTCAGATAAAATCTTCATCCGGCTTATCTGAAGAAGAAGTCAAGAAGATGCAGCAGGAAGCAGAATTGCACGCGGAAGAGGATAAAAAGAACAGGGAAGTAATAGATGCGCTGAACCAGGCGGACCAGGTGATTTATTCAACGGAAAACACTTTGAAGGAACATGGTGATAAGGTTGACGAGGCAGAGAAAAATAACATAAACCAGGCACTGGAGAAACTGAAAAAGGCGAAAGAAGGGAAAAATGCCGAAGAAATAAAGAAGGCGGTAGATGAACTTCAGGAGGCTTCTCACAAATTGTCGCAGGCCATGTATGAAGCCGCCGCCAAAGAGCAACAAACTGCTGGAGGTGAGGAAGCGGGGACGGAAGGGCCTTCTGCCGGGGAAAACCCATCAGATGAAAAAGATTCTAAAAAAGATAAAGAAGGTGACGATGTCATTGATGCAGATTATGAGGTAAAGGAATAAGATACAGTAATTATATTCCACTAGATGCGAGAAATTGATAGTAAGAAAAAAGCCGGGTTTAGCCCGGCTTTTTTTGTTTAATACGTTGGAGGCTAATAAAATGAGATTGGATAAATTTACCATAAAGGCACAGGACGCAATACAGGAAGCCCAGCAGTTTGCGGGTTCAAAAGGGCATCAACAGGTAGATTCTTTACATCTTCTTGTTAGTCTGCTTCAGCAGAAACAGGGAGTTGTAATTCCTGTTATGAAAAAGCTGGGTGTGAATAGTGATGAAGTTCTTGCCAAAACACGTAAAGCTGTGGAATCATTACCGCAGGTGAGTGGAGTGCAGGGGCAATATATTAGTAATGAATTGAAAGATATATTAAACAAGGCAATTGTTGAAGCCGGTAGATTGAAAGATGAATATGTGAGCACCGAACATCTTTTGCTATCTCTGGTAGATAGCAAACAAAGTGCTGCCGGAAAAATACTGGTTGACTCAGGAGTTAACAGCGCTGATATTTTTGCGGCACTGAAGGATATAAGAGGAAGTCAGAGAGTCACTGACCAGAATCCTGAGGAAAAATATCAGGCATTGGAACGCTATTGCAAAGACTTAGTAGAGTTAGCGTCTAAGGGTAAATTAGACCCTGTTATCGGGCGCGATGATGAAATAAGGCGTACAATCCAGGTACTATCACGCAGGACTAAAAACAACCCTGTGTTAATTGGAGAACCGGGTGTGGGTAAGACGGCTATTGCGGAGGGTCTGGCTCTCAGGATTGTTAACGGTGATGTGCCGGAAGGACTGAAAAACAAAAGGGTGAGGTCTCTTGATATGGGGGCACTGATTGCCGGTGCGAAGTTCAGGGGAGAGTTTGAGGATCGTTTAAAGGCAGTCTTAAAAGATATTGATGCATCTGAAGGGCAATCAATCCTCTTTATTGATGAGTTGCATACGGTTGTTGGTGCAGGAGCGGCAGAGGGGGCGGTTGACGCGTCCAATCTTCTGAAACCAGCTCTGGCCCGTGGTGAACTTCGTTGTATTGGTGCGACGACTTTAGATGAATACCGGAAATATATTGAGAAAGACGCTGCATTGGAAAGAAGGTTCCAGCCGGTATATGTAGGTGAGCCATCTGTTGACGATACTGTCGCTATTCTCCGTGGTTTGAAGGAGCGATACGACTTGCATCATGGTGTCAGGATTAAGGATTCCGCATTGGTTGCCGCTGCAACACTTTCACATAGGTATATAGCTGATAGATTCCTGCCTGATAAGGCTATCGACCTGATAGATGAAGCCGCTTCAAAGTTGAGAATGGAAATAGACAGTATGCCTACTGAACTGGATGAAGTAGAGCGGAAGATTACTCAACGGGAAATTGAAAAAAAGGCATTGAAAAAAGAGACTGATGAGGAGTCAAAGAAGAGGGTTGAGAAACTGGAGCGTCAACTATCAGAGCTTAAAGAAGATGGCAGCGCATTAAGGTTGCACTGGGAAAATGAGAAAAAAGTAATAAAAGAGATTCAGGATTTAAACGCTAAGATTGATCAGGCAAAGATAGATGAACAGACAGCTCAAAGGAATGGTGATCTGGAAAAAGTTGCTGAAATAAGATACAGTTTGCTGAGGGATTATGAGAATGATCTTAAAGAAATGCATGCAAGATTGCAGGATATTCAGAAAGAGAAGTGTCTACTTAAGGAAGAAGTTGATACTGATGATATAGCTGAGGTCGTGTCTAAATGGACCGGTATTCCTGTATCAAGGATGATGGAGGGAGAAAAAGAGAAGCTTATCAGGATGGAAGAACGTTTGAAAGAAAAGGTCGTTGGGCAGGGCGAAGCAATAGAAGCTGTTTCAAATGCGGTCAGACGCGCACGTGCCGGACTGCAGGACCCCAATCGCCCGATAGGGACGTTCCTGTTTCTGGGCCCAACGGGTGTGGGTAAGACAGAGCTATGCAAGGCATTGGCCTCTTTTCTCTTTGATGATGAAAATGCAATGGTCAGGATAGACATGTCTGAATTTATGGAGCAGCATTCTGTTGCAAGGCTTATCGGCGCTCCTCCCGGATATGTGGGTTATGAAGAGGGAGGAAGATTGACAGAGGCGATAAGACGAAGACCGTATTCAGTAATCCTGTTTGATGAAATTGAAAAGGCACATAGAGATATCTTTAACATTTTACTCCAGGTATTTGATGATGGAAGATTGACTGATGGACATGGAAGAACCGTTGACTTCAGAAACACCATTATCGTGATGACTTCGAATATTGGAAGTCAATATATCCAGGATTTTATTAGTCATGGAAACAAGGAAGAGCTGGATAACAATATCAGTAAAACTTTGAAGGAGGTATTCAGGCCTGAATTTCTGAACCGTATCGATGAAACAATAATTTTCAGCAGCTTGACAAAAGAGCAAATTGGAGATATTGTCGGGATTCAGCTTGCGGAACTTAAAAAGAGATTGAGTCAGCATAGCCTGAAGTTGTCGGTGACAGAAGCTGCTAAAAAGTGTCTGGTGGAAAAGGGGTATGATGTTTTCTATGGAGCCAGACCTTTAAAACGTACAATTCAGCAACTTATTGAAAATCCGCTTTCATTAGAAATACTTCAGGGGAAATTTGAGAAAGCCAATGAGATAATAGTGGATGAAGAGGGAAATTTTTTAACCTTTGAAATAAAACATAGCGCAGTGTAGTTGCAAACTTTTTATGACTCGACTAAAGTATTTAAAGAGAGGATCAAGCCAGTTGAAACTAGATAAGAAAAAGATATTGTTTATAGCGGGGATTTTGATAAGTATTATTTGCTCGTGGCTTTTTGTGAGAAAGATTGAATGGTCTAGTTTGGGTGTGGCTTTCAGGGATGCTAAATATATTTATATTTTGCCTGCTATAATACTGATGTTTATATCTCACTATATCAGGGCGATTAGATGGGAGGTATTAATATCGCCGGTAAAAAAAGTAGCGGTATTAAAGCTGTTTTCTGCGATCATGATTGGTTTTATGGCAAATAATATATTGCCGGCAAGGCTTGGAGAAGTTATAAGACCGGTTATGATAGCCAGGAAAGAAAAAATAAAAGTGTCAACATCATTTGCTACTGCTGTGATGGAGAGGGTTTTTGATATATTAGGCATTATCGTAATCGCCTCTCTGCTTTTCTATTTTCTGCCAACAGAGCCATCACAGAACAGGCATGTTAGTGAGGCTAGCTATATTGAAGCATCCAAAGCTGATTCAAAAACAGTGGAACATAGTGGGACAACTAAAGCGCATTCACATTCTACTAACCAGAAGAATGAAACAAATTCACAAGCTATAATACTCCAATTGAAAAAATGGTCAGCTATCATGGCATTTTTTGGAATATGTGCGATAGTGTCACTTTTTCTGTTATCGTTGTATCCAAAAAGAGCAGGGGCAGTTTTTGAGAAACTGCTCTTCGTCTTCCCGCATCATCTAAGGGATAAACTGGTTAATTTACTTCATTCTTTTATTTCAGGCCTTCAGGTATTTGACCATAAAGCAAAGTTGATATGGATAGGGGTACTATCCCTTATGATATGGCTCCTCAATGCAGCATCAGTATATGTATTGTGTTATTCTTTTGACATAGGTTTATCTTTTGCCGGAGCTTGTTTCGTTATCGTTTGTGTTGCCCTTGCTGTAGCATTACCACAAGCACCAGGTTTCATAGGTGTTTTTCATATTGCAACACAGAA
Organism: Candidatus Scalindua sp.; assembly: GCA_018670825.1. GTDB lineage: Bacteria > Planctomycetota > Brocadiia > Brocadiales > Scalinduaceae > Scalindua. The sequence continues at coordinate 22,747 of JABHIW010000022.1, forward strand.
ATCTTTAGATGTATTTGGTATCGATTTGTCATCTGCTCAGAGTTTTGCAATTCTAATGTGGGCGATAGGTTTCTTTCCTGTTACTATAACAGGGCTACTGTTTCTCTGGAGAGAGGGGCTAAGTTTTGGAGAGATATCTCATTATGATGAGGAAAAGATGCCGGAGTTATGCAATGAGGGCAGCGATAAGTCTGAAACAAATCTAAAATCTTAGTGTTAAATGTTAAAAAATACTGTTTTAAATTTTCTGCTTTGCCCATCTGAACTTATTTCGTAGTTATAACTTCGTATTTTGCACTTTCATTACCGATATCTCCGTCTCACGTGTTTACGTACAAAAAGTATACGTATGATGTAGAATAGTATTATTCCTGATACAAATCCTCCTATATGTGCCCACCACGCTACACCACCACCTGATGTCGATGTTGTTATAGATACCGCACCGTAAAAGAATTGAATGACAAACCAGAAGCCAAGAACGATCATGGCAGGGAGTTCAATGATTTGCAGGAAAAAGAATATAGGTACAACTGTGGTCACCCTTGCACGGGGAAATGTTACCATATATGCCCCAAGCACAGCAGCAATTGCTCCGCTTGCACCGATACAGGGTATTACCGAATGGCTGTTGAAAAAGACGTGAACAGATGAGGCGATGATTCCGCAGAGAATGTAAAAGCCAAGGTATTTAATGTGTCCAAGTTTGTCTTCAATATTATCACCAAATATCCAGAGAAACCACATATTGCCAATAAGGTGAATAAATCCTGCATGTAAAAATGTGGATGATATGAAAGGAAAAAACGTGTGTATTAATGTTAAATCAAAAGTATGGTCATAGTGTTTTACATTATAAGGAACTACGCCATACTGCTTTAAAAATATGTTTAAACCTGAGCCTAAGGACAGTTCATACAGAAAGATAAAAATATTTGTTACAATAATTCCTATCGTAACATAAGGGAAAGTGCCTGAAGGATTTCTATCTCTTATAGGTATCATAACAGCTTTTTTCTTCTAAACCCTAAGTGAAATCTTTTATACAAAATTCTATTTCAAACGAGCCAGCAATTTATTATAAGGGAAATGTTTGCCGGGACAGACCGTTTTTCGAAAGGTTTTATGCATTATGATATTGTCTTTATGGATGTTACAACGTTTCTGCAAATAATTTATTAAATATAAAAGAGAAGAAATCTGTTGATTAGTTGGATAATCATTGTCAAAATTGCCAACTAAACATATTCCTATACCATGTTTATTATATTCAGGATTGCCGGCGTGAGCGCCATCTATCTGCTTATTCCATCTGCTTCCTACCTCTATCTGACCATCTCTTGAACCATTTCCGTTTCCAATGAGAAAATCATAACCTAGTCCGTTAACCCAACCTCTCTCTTCTCTATGGTATTTGCCTATTGAAGTAGCATTCCCTTTGTCAGATGCGCTGTGATGGATGACAATATACTTCCATGGCCTGATCTTAAATTGATTCAATTCTTTTTGGATGCTATACGGGACAACAATATCAGGTTGTGGCCTTCTCGATTTGTAGGTTGGCAATGTTGACACATGTGTACTACTCGTACTACTACAGCCATACATGACTGGAATAATGAAGATAAAGCACATCAAATAAGACCATTTACATTTGATCATTATCGTCTCTCCGCTAAAATATTTTATTACTGCCTATTAAGATAGTTACGGGTCATTCATTTACCAGGTCAATCAGTATACTTTCCCGGAAAACACCTTCGCCGACAACAAGCTTATTTCGTTAACACTTTTCAACCGGCTATACATACAACGCTTTTGTTCATTATTTTTGCCACGACATCGTCGACGTCTTCATATGTATCTCAATGCCAGCTCTAATAAAGAATGATATACTTTGCCATATCTGGCTCATTAATCGGGAATATACTCTACATGGTACTTTCTTCTCTTTGTTTTACGGCACTCATATCAGATATCTTAATAGAATTTAAATGATAATTTAAAGCTATTATATCCGTAAAAATGGAATGTGCAAAAGAAAGTGTTTCTTATGAGGAACTTGATATCTGGCAAATGTCAAAAGTACTTTACTGAAAGGAACGGTAGCTGTTCGCAATGGGTGGTGTATTTTCAGTGGAAGGGTATGCTATCAATAAACCTTACAAAAGTCAATAGATAACGTGAGCATATTTTTATTTTTCACCGTATTTTATCTAGAGGTGGGGGAAATTATCCCGGGTGAGGACTTTTCCCGTCAATCCTTCATAACCCGTTGAAATTAAGGTAAATTCAATATATTCTCGGTGAAAGTTCCTCAGCGACCTGGGCGAGAACCCCTCATCTTGTAAGCGTGTGATTTGGTGTATAAAATCTTCACTGACACAAAATCTAAAAATTTTTAAGTTGCCTGTTACTAATGAGTTATCATGCTAAAATCCTAATTGTCTTACGGGAAAAATAAATTGGCATACAGTTTGTTATAAATAGAAATATAGATATTTAGCAAAAAAACTATTCAACTATTTGGAGAGGAGACAAAAAGACAATGGATATTAAATTAACCAGAAAAAAAGCAAAATTTCTTTCTCGTCTAATGAATGCATTGAAGCAGATCCCCTCAACTTCGACGGTAGAAAGTACAACGATGAAAAATGTAGTACTGAGGGACATGGCCCAATTAGAGAAGAATGCGTCATCCAGAAACGTATCTTTTTCTGGAGATTTGAATTAAATATAGATTTCGAATAGACAGAAAATAATCAAACTGATTTTAAAATGGCAGAAAATGTGAGACTAGTGAAATCTTTATATAGTAATGTGGTTAATTCCTTGCACAACAGTAACAGGAATAGGAATTTCAAAGTGGTCTAAAGGTGTAGAGCAATCGGCCCTGCTCAGTGTTTCAGGCAGGTTTGCCGACATTTCTAACTAAAAAAAGATTTTACCAAATCACAGATAAGGAGGTGTTTATGACAGGCATGGAAAAAATTCCTGAACGCAGAGCAAGTGAAAGAATGGACTTTGATTCATTAATTTCACTAACCGGTCAGGAAGGTATGATAATTAATATTAGTTCAAATGGGGTTTATTTCGAAGTAGTAACAAGTAGTATAGACGCATTCTCACCCGGGACGACAACTCCAATCGAAATAAATACGGTTACTTCCACACCCGGTTGTAAGGAAAGAAAACTCAGGTTTAGGGGAAAAGGTTCTATTGTAAGAAATGATATAAAGGATATCACCAGTCGTGGTAACAAATTGGGAGTCGCTTTAGAATTCAAAGCTAAACTTGATATTTTCTTAAATGAATCCTGAAATTTACAGGTTTCCAGCCTGATAGGACGAATTTGCCTTAAAATTGTTATTTCTGGCACTGAAGGAAGTACAAAAAGAAGACAATGAGAGCACTCGTTTGCAGTTTGATTATTGTCTTACTCTTGATTCATTTAGGTGAAAGAATAGAGGCTTGTTTATAATGCGTAATTTGAGGTTTGTACAAAATCCTTGATAGACTCAGTATAGGAGTTAAGGCTTTAATCTTTTATCACTCATGGCTTTATCTGAATTAGAAACTTTAAATATTAATCAAGTGTATTTGATTAATTGTATATATCAACATGTATCATTACCGTTCGGAAAATGTAAGTATATGAATGTTAAACAATATTAAATAGTGTTCTCCACTCCCTCTAGCCATATCAACCTGTAGGCGATTGTCTCGGCGTAGTAACTTTTCAGCAAAAAATTCCGGTATTAAGCTTTTTATCAGTAAAAAATGAAGTGGGCAATTAATTAAAGATTGATACCGTTATACACAAACGTATCTGTTAATACTGAAAACATTCACAAGTGATGACGATATATCCCGTTTGTTAAGTGTATGACACACTGTATATACCAAGTTTTCGAGCTTTCTCCCTGAATTGTTTCCTGTCAATTTTAGAAAGCCTTGACGCCTTAGAGATATTTCCTTCTGCCCTGTCGAGGACATTCTGGAAGTACTTCCTTTCAAATTCACCCTTAGCCTCATTAAATGGTTTGTCCGAAAGTCTAGTTTTCCGGGGGTTCTTATGCAGTCTATCGATGAGTATTGATACATCACAGAGTTCAATAGTTGGCGGGGTTGCCAGGATGGCTGCCTGGGTAACCATATTTTCCAATTCCCGCACGTTGCCCGGCCAGGCATATCGTAAAAATTTTTCTATTACTTCAGATGAAAATCCTACTAATTCCTTGGAGAATTCGACACAAGCCCTTTCCAGGAAATAATGACTCAGTAGAAGCAGGTCATCAACCCGATCTCTCAGAGGTGGGAGTGCAATGCGGAACTGGTTGAGTCGGTAGTAAAGGTCCTCTCGAAAAGTTCCTTTGTGTACGTTTTCTTCCAGTGAGACATTAGTGGCGGCAATTACTCTAATGTTTGCATGGTGGCATTTTGATGATCCAACTCGCCTGAATTCACCTTCCTGCAAGACCCGGAGTAGTTTTACCTGGAACTGTGGTGTTGTCTCACCGATTTCATCAAGAAAGAGTGTGCCGCCTTCGGCTTCCTCCACCAACCCTCGTTTTTCCGTAGAGGCACCGGTGAAGGCCCCTCGTTCATGACCGAAAAGTTCACTCTCAAGAAGTGTCTCTGCGAGGGCTCCACAGTTGACTGGAACAAAAGGGTAATTAGTCCTGTTGCTCAGCCGGTGAATAGGCCTTGCGATAAGTTCTTTCCCCGTTCCGCTCTCTCCGGTAATCAGGACTGAAGATTTTGTCTTTGACACTAGTCGTACGAGTTTCAGGACACTTTCAATCTTATCAGAATCTCCAATAATTTCCGGAAAATCAGTTCGTTTCTTTGTCCGTTTCTGAGTGGTAAATCCATCCTGATCCTGGATCATCGATCTCATATCCTTAAGTACATGTTCTGTCTCCGTTTTGATTTTCTCCAACTCACGGTTTTTCTTTAACAGTTCTCTGCGATGTTTTTGTTCCCTTCTGATACGTTCGACTTTTGCGTGCAATTCCTGAAGTTTGCACGGTTTGGATATCCAATCTGTGGCACCGGCCTCAACCACTCCAATAAAGTCGTAGTTCTCGGAGTAGGCGGTGCAAACGATGATCTCTAAAGAAGGCTGCACCTGTTTTAATTCATTTAACAGATCCCTGCCATTATAGCCTGACAGGCATACATCAAGGATTGCTATGTCAAATATGTTCTGGTCTACCAGTGTCTTTGCCTCAGACCCGTCTTTAGCCATTTTGACTTGGTACCCAAAGTTTTCCAGGTAGCTCGTAAAAGTAGAACGTATGTGATCATAATCATCAATGATAAGCACACGACCTTTAGATTCTGTTGTAGAAGAAGACATGATCTTGTTTTCCTGAGTAATGTTATAAGCCTTAAATATAAGTATATATATATCAGAATAATTATCGGTGAAAATGACATAAAGTTTAATGTTTTTTTAATAGTGACTAACTTTAAGTAGAGAAAAAAATGCTAGATAAGTTGTAAGTTGTGTTTGTTTATGTATTTGCAGCCGTTTTGTACATTTAAAAATATTTCCATTAATTAAACTCTCTATCAGTGTTCAGTAGACTCTCAAAGTCTATGCATAATATCTATTAATTTTCAGTCTCTTTATCAGAAACTATGGGTAATAAAAGGTCCTCTTGGGAGGAGACAATCTTCCGACTGCTTCTTCACAGGTTTTGTAATTTTATAAAATTAGCTATCATGGTTCAGTGCAGAAATGCAGCCCTGAGTTCTTCAGATTATAATTCATTCAGTAAACATGTAGATGTCTCCATTGATAAAGGGTGGGGCTAAATTACTCCAGGTTATAGTATTTCAATCCATAATCCATAACCTATAACAGACTAGGCAGATACAGCAAATAAGTAGAGTGTTATTCTTGATTGTTCAGGAGAAAAACCCTCATCCTGTATATGTTAATTTTGGTGAATAGTTTCCTGTCTAATACTAATTCCGTTTCTCTAAGTCAGGTGATGTGAACATATTAGCGTCGTGAAATTTATTGTTTTGCAGAACAAAACTACTATGGCATAGGGTTTGAGATAGTATAAATCAGATAAACAAGTTTTATCCGAAAATTAGTGAGTTGTCTTATTATGACAATTTTGAAAATCTTAAACCAACAATGAATCGTTCCTATAAAGGAGGGTGAAGATGATTTACAATGAAGAAATTCTTGACTTATTTATTCAATCTATTGGACAACAAATAGAATCCTTAGGAGATACGTATCAGGATAAGGTGATCGGTGATGAGCTTAAACTGCTTTTATTAGACAATGTTTCTGAGGATGGTGATATTTGTGTCAGGCCCTCTTTACTGAATAAGCAATTTCATCTTTCGTTTTCAAGCTATAAGGATGTTATGCTTAAATATGAAAAAGGACATCTATATAATTAAATAGGAAACTGCCACTGATACAGATTTGGTTTGATCTCTATTGAATGCTAAATATCAAGCTTGTTGAGTATATGGCATGCTATCTATTCCGAACTTTCGAATCTTTTCTCTCAATTGCTTTCTGTCAACCTTCGAAAATCTTGAAGCTGCAGAGATATTTCCATTTGTTCTTTCGAGCACATTCTTGAAGTACCTCCTTTCAAATTCATTCTTTGCCTCGGAAAATGGCTTATCAGAAAGTCTGGTCTTACGGGAATACTTATACAGTTTATCGGTGAGGGCTGATACGTCTTTGAGCTCAATTGTTGGTGGAGATGCCATGATGACGGCCTGGGATACCACATTCTCCAATTCTCGAACATTACCCGGCCAGGTATAACGTAAAAATTTTTCTATTACATCAGGAGAAAATCCTACTAATTCTTTGGAGAATTTTAAACAAGCTTGCTCCAGTGAATATTGACCTAGCAGAAGAATATCATCAATGCGATCTCTTAAAGGGGGAAGTGTGATGAGAAACTGATTGAGACGATAGTAAAGATCCTCTCGAAAGTCTCCGTCGCGTACACTTTTTTCCAAAGATACATTAGTTGCAGTAATAATTCGAATATTTGCGTGTCTGTATTTTGTTGATCCAACCCGCTTGAATTCTCCTTCCTGTAGGATGCGGAGTAGTTTTACCTGAAGTTGTGGTGGTGATGCATCGATTTCGTCCAGAAAGAGCGTACCACCTTCAGCTTCCTCTACCAGCCCTTGTTTTTCCGATACGGCGCCTGTGAAGGCTCCCCGTTCATGCCCGAATAATTCACTATCAAGAAGTGTGTCCGTGAGGGCGCCGCAGTTTACAGGAACAAAAGGGCTATTGACCCTGTTGCTCAGTCTATGGATCGCCCTTGCAATGAGTTCTTTCCCCGTTCCACTCTCTCCGGTAATTAGTACTGAAGAATCTGTTATTGCCACAAGTTGAACAAGCTCTAGGACGTACTCAATTTTTTTAGAATTACTAATGATTTCAGGGAAATCGCTACGCCTTTTTGTACGTTTCAGCATGGCAAACCCATCTTTTTCCTGAAGCATCAGCTTCATGTTTTTAAGCACTTGCTCCGTCTCTGCTTTTATTTTCTCTAAAGCATAAGTTTTCTTTGACAATTCCATAAGATGGTTTTGTCCTTTTCTGATACGTTCAACTTTTGCATGCAATTCTTGAAGATTGATCGGTTTGGAAATCCAATCTGCCGCACCGGCTTTAAACGCATCAAAAAATTTAAAATTTTTGGAATAATCAGTGCAAACAATTATTTCTAATCTGGGCAATATCTTTTTTATTTCCTTTAAAAGATCAATATCCACATGGTCATGCGTGCAGATATCAAGTAGCGCAATGTCAAATATATTCTGGTCTACCAGAGCGATGGCATCATTCCCGTCTTTGGCTAACTTAACCTGGTATCCAAAGTCCTCCAGATAACTTGCAAAAGTAGATCGAATATTATCGTCATCTTCAATTACAAGGATGTGCCCTTTAGATTCAGATAAAGACGGCTTGATATTTTCTTGTGTCATGTTATTATCCCTCAATACTAGAGGCATGCAAAATTTTGTATATTATCCGCAAAAAGATAGAAAGATCAATCTATATTTTATATTCCAAGATGAAATGTCAGGCAAGAGGCAAGAACTTTCTCTTGTGATACTTGTGACATCAGTTTGATTTGGAGGTGTTTTGTACTTTCAGACTTCCTTTGCATATAATACAAATGTCCCCAATTACAATTCTGAGCAACAAAAGGAAATGCAGGACCAAAGGTATTAAAGATCAAGTACGGAGAAAGATATGATTCGTGAAAACAGGGCATGGTTGTTTATTTTGTTTTCGATGGTATTTGTCGGATGTTACGCAACAATTGCTCAGGTGCTGATAATTCGGGAATTTCTGTTCATTTTCTTCGGAAGTGAACTATGCATTGGAATAATCCTTGGTACCTGGCTTTTTGGTGTTGCGTCCGGTGCGGCAACAGGTGGAAGGGTTGTCGCTAGATTTAAGAATCACCTGTCTGCTTTTAATATTGTGTTGATGCTGATGTGCCTAATTCTTCCTGTGGAATTAGTCTTAATCAGGGTGTTAAGGATTGTCCTCGATGTACCGGCAGGTCAGTACATCCCGATCTTGTCACTGCTGTTTTCGTCAATAGGAATTATCACACCATTCAGTTTTACTATAGGTTTAATTTTTCCTATCGGATGTAAAGTGATCAGGGGATTTACGCGTGATTCAGCTGCCGATATTGGCTTTGTATATATTCTGGAATCTATTGGTAGTCTTATCGGTGGATTACTAATTACATTCGTGCTCATTACCAGATTTCAGCCTTTAACGATAACACTGATTTTTAATTGCGTTTTATTTTTGAATATTTTCCTAATGCTTCTCTTCTTTAATAGAGGGTTTTTTAAGAGAGGACAATCCTCGGTGCCTTTTGTCCGGGTAATGTCATTAGCCTCTCTTTCACTCTTTGTTGTCTCTTCTGTTTTACTGGTATCGGGTGTAATCAATAGAGTCGACGATTATTTTATCAATGTAAGATGGAGTTCAGCCAATCCGGATATAAAACTATTGGAATCGATTGATTCGCAATATGAGAATATTGTGATTGGTGTCAGGGATGATCAATACAGCGTATTTGGGAACGGTCAGTTTAATTTTGCTTTTCCTGATGAATATGAAAATGCTCAAATAGCCCATCTGGTAATGACGCAACATCCGGACCCGAAAAAAGTATTATTGATAGGTGGTGGAATGGGCGGTTTGATCGGGGAGATGCTGAAGCACCCGATTGAAGAGTTGGATTATATTGAATTGGATCACGCATTGATAGAATCAACTGAGAAATATTTACCATCCGAAGAGAAAGAGGCTTTGTCGGATAAGAGGATAAATATATTTCACGAAGACGGAAGATATTATGTTAAGAGAGAGAAGAACAAGAAAAAATATGATTTAATATTTGTAAATATTCCTGACCCCTCTACGGCATTTCTTAACAGGTTTTATACCGTACAGTTTTTTCAGGAAGGGAACGATATACTTGCGGACAAAGGTGTATTTGCAATAGAGATATCGTCTGCTGTAAATTATATGGGAGAAGAGGTGGGTAATTACACCGGTTCTATTTATCAAACTCTGCACAGTGTATTTTCCCATGTAATTATTTCTCCGGGACAGATAAATTACTATTTTGCAAGTAATTCATATGACACTGCTACTTTCGATATCCGGACACTGACAAACCGTTATGTTGAACGTGGTGTCAAATCTGAGTTTTTTTCTGAGTATGTATTTAATACTATTTTGCAGTCGGAGATGGTCAAGTCTGTCGCGAACGATATTGAGAGGAGAAAAGGACTCAGGGTGAACACTGATGCAAAGCCCGTTACCTATTTTTTAAATCTTATGTTATGGGACAAACTTACCGGCGGTAAATTGGGAGGCACTCTTCAATGGTTTAAAAATAGTCATGTAACAACATTCTTGATTCCTGTTTTCATCCTCGTTGTCTGCAGGTTCGCATACGTTACTCTTTTCAGACGCAGTCCTGATGTTCAGCAACGGTTCAACAGCATAGTGGCTATTACAACAACCGGTTTTGCCGGAATGGCGTTGGAAATTATTCTGATATTTGCGTTTCAAAATATATACGGATATGTGTATGAAAATATAGGGTTCATAATTGCAGTGTTTATGTTTGGCCTGGCTCTGGGGGGTGTTATTAGCAACAGGTTAATATTACATAATACATCCGGGAAAATCCTGAACAGGTTAAGCTTTCGGCAACATTTTTTCTCCACTCTCCGGACAAAAAACGCCGAGAACATTAAGGCACAAAGCCACAAAAAAATTCATGAAGAGATCGGTGGACAGAAGGATATGGAGTGGATAAAGATAATCATAGTAATAGAATCCATTATCGTTGTATATGCCAGCATCATGCCTTTTATCCTGGATCAACTCTCTTCTCTGTTTATTAATTCAGAATATCTATTTATGACGCTGGTAGTGATAACCGGTGTACTCGTGGGTTTGGAATTTCCACTGGCAGGCAAGCTTTATCTGATGCGGAAAGGGGAGTTGGGGATAACTGCGGGAACGATTGACAGTGCGGACCACGCGGGTGCGTTTATCGGTGCTCTGCTTACGGGAGTACTTTTTATCCCGTTATTCGGAATAACCGGATCATGTGTAATAATAGCAGTGCTGAACCTGATGAGTTTGCTGTTTCTTCTGCACCTTTACTATCAGAGGAGAAAAACATAATATATGTAAACAATTATGTCGGGTAAGAAACCCGACTTTTATGCAGTAAGTATTAATTCGCTGTATAGAAATCTTAAATAAATCCATCGAAAAGACACAAAAAATATTTTAGTGATATTTTGTGAATTTCGTGGGGAATAGTAGTTCCCGAAAGCTTAACTTGAATTTGTATAATATTAATTTCAATACAATATCTACAATTCCCTTCCTTTCCAGACCATTCCCATCAGGGACACCATTCCAACTAATTCGCCATTTTCCATAACTGGAGCCCATGATACGTTGAAGTTTGTAAGATAGCGAGCGGCGTAATGGACCGGCATGTCTGCCTCAACAGTTAAAACCGGCTTCGCCATAATTTCATAGGCATGGACATCTTCTAACCGTTTTCCTGCCGCTATAATCTTTGTGGCTATGTCTCTCAGGGTAATCAGACCATACACATCCTCATCATTCCGTGGTCTTACCAGGACCGTCTGAATATTTTCATCTTTCATGATATTCAGAGCATCAGATACTTTGGTAATTCCATGAATATTCACTACATACGAATACATAACATCTTTGACTCGTTCTATCATTTTTGTCTCCTTGATTTTCTTTTGTTAAATATATTTTTCCTGAGCTGCTTTTTCGAGAGCGTCCATCTGGCTTTCCGTTCCGATGACCCTGTCAACTGTCCAGGAGAATGCCATACCACGTCCTTTCTTAAAATTACCAGCTTCATAAATAGCATCCATGATCGGATTGGCATGGAAGTCCTCTACGATGAACAGAAGGACCTCCCGTTGCTGGTCCATTTGTAAACCAAAAAATGTCTTCTGTTCGCGGATGCCTTCTCCTCTGGCATTAAGTATGGTAACACCTGTGGCACCAGCTTCCTTAGCCGAAGATATCACTGCATCCTGATGATCCTGCTCTACCATTGCTATTATTACTTTAAATCGCATATATGTATCCTCCAGATAAAAATAAAAAAGTTAATTAGTGTAAATTCGTGAAATTAATGTCTACATTTTTTTCTACTCCTGTTTGCCATCCACTCTGATGCTATGCCATAACCAAGTACTGTTATAATCGGGAATAGAGAAGCAAAGGCTATAAGTCCAAAGGCGTCAACAATGACAGAACGACCGGGTACATTAGATGCCAGACCAATCCCAAGTGCGGCAACCAGTGGTACGGTAACGGTAGAAGTAGTAACTCCTCCGGAGTCATAAGCCAGTGGGATAATCATCTTGGGGGCAAAGAATGTCAGGCAAACTACAATCAGGTATCCTGCGACAATATACCAATGCAGGGGGGAGCCGGTAACGATTCTATAGCAACCGAGTGAGATACCAATTGCCACACCAAACGCTACTGCAAGACGAAGTCCCCACGGTGAAATAGCCCCGGTTGAGACTTCCTTTGCCTTGAGGGCTACGGCTAATAAAGCCGGTTCTGCAATAGTAGTAGAGAACCCGATACAGAAACCGAATATATATGTCCAGAAATAAAGTGAAGGATAAACTGAGCCTCTCGTTTCAATCTCCTCAAGTATAGCAGCGTTTCCCTTTGCCAGAAAATAGAAATTGGTCAGTTGCCTGGACATCGTCTCTCCAAGAGGAAAAAGCCCCTCTTTCAATCCGATCATAAATATGGATAACCCCACAATTACGAGGCAGAATCCATAAATTAACCGGCCCGGATGATCAATTTTTTTTCTGATAATGACCAACTGAAAGAAGGCAATTACCCCTATAATCGGAAGTACATCCTTCAGTGTGCCAAGTAACGTATGTGCTGAGTGATATAATAGTTCCATCTGTTTGTGTTGTTAAAAGTATGCTCAATAAATAATAAACCCGTATATCATAACGAAAAGCATAGGGGTTAAGCTTGCAAAGGCAATCAGTCCAAAACCATCGACTATAGGATTTCTTCCTCGTATGCAGGAAGCAAGACCCACTCCAAGGGCGGCTACTAAAGGCACAGTAATGGTTGATGTCGTAACACCTCCGGAATCATAAGCTATCCCGACAATCTCTTCAGGTGCGAAGGCAGTAATGATGGCAACACAAATATATCCTATGATAATAAACCATTGGATTGGCCAACCTTTGACTATACGGAAAACCCCAATAGAGATGGCTAATCCAACTGAGAATGCAACAGTTATCCGAAGTCCTAAGGCATAGTTCGCAATAGATTTACTCGTGTGTTGAATGGCATTTGCCTCAGCCGCAATTTCGCCGGCTTTTTTAGCAACGGCAATCAGGGCTGGTTCAGCAATTGTAGTGGAGAAGCCGATGGTGAATCCAAAGATGAGCAGCCACCAGATATTTCCCTTGGCAGAGAACTGGAAAGCCATCTTTTCGCCAAGGGGAAACAAACCAATCTCCAGGCCTTGTATAAAGAGGAACAATCCGACTAAAACAAAAATCATACCTGAAATAGTAGCGGCAAGGTCCGGAAAAGGTTGCTTAATAACAAATAACTGAAAGGATGTAACGACAACCAAAATCGGCAGGATATTTAAAAATACGCTAAATATGTTTTTCGCTAATTTTATAAGAAATGCAATCATGGTAATAAGTTATTACTAAGTTTAAAGTGCCTAAAGTTTGAAGTGAGCTAAAGTTGTGGTAGTTTTTTTTTACTTTAGGCATTTTAGTCACTTCAAACTTAGTTGCGGTTACTCCGCACTATGCTATAAGAACCAGCGTTAGTCATTTTGCACTAAAAGCACCGAACTAATGCCATACCCCTGGTATTGGATATCCACAATTTCCGCATTTATTGCCCTTAAGGGAATACTCAAGTATGGTAAACCCTACTCTTTTTATGACTGATTTCTTACATCCCGGACAGTATGTGCTCTCCCCGGGATGGCCTGGTACATTACCGGTATAGGGAAAGTTCAAGCCTGCTTCAAGCGCTATGTTTCTTGCCTTCTCTAATGTATTTGTAGGGGTCGGCGGAAGATTCTTTATCTTGTACGTAGGGTGAAAACGTGTGAAGTGGATGGGTACATCAGGACCAAGGTTTTCGTTTATCCATTTGCACATATCCCTGAGCTCCTTTTCACTGTCATTCAGTGTTGGTACCATGAGCATGACAACTTCAAACCATATGCCCGCCTCTTTTAATGTGAGAAGAGTTTCAAGTACAGGTTTTAACTCACCGCTACAGGTTTCTTTGTAAAATTTTTCTGTAAATGCTTTAAAGTCTATTTTGACAGCACTTAATTCTCTGCATAGTTTAACGAGAGGTTCTTTCTTAATATATCCGTTAGAAATCATTACACTTCCAACACCTTCCTGCTTTCCGAGTCTGGCAGTATCATACATATATTCATAAAAGACTACGGGTTCGGAATATGTGTAAGCGATAGTGTCACATTTTCGTTCCTGCGCGAATTTTACCACTTCTTCAGGTGTCATTTTAATGCTGTTGATCTGTTCGGGACGAAATTGTGATATTTGCCAATTCTGGCAAAATTTGCATTCAATATTACATCCTGCCGTCGCTATTGAATATGCCTTTGTACCGGGCAGATAGTGGAATAAGGGTTTTTTCTCAATAGGGTCGGCATTTAAAGAGCATACGCGGGAATGGACAAGCGTATAGTATTTACCATCACGGTTCTCTCTTACACCGCAATAACCTCTTTCAAGATCTGCTACTTTACAACCTCTTGGACAGAGTTCACACTCTACACGCATCTCCGGAAGCTGCTTATAATACATCGCCTCTTGTGCGGGAAATTCTTCTTCATACGAACCGGAAGCATTAATTGTAGATATAAAAGGCGCGTATCCTGTACAAAGCGCACAAGTCCCTGCAATACCATTCTTTAAAAAACCTCTTCTTGTAATCAAATTATCACCTCTTTGATTTATATACTAAAAGTTTATTTTATTTGTTATATAATGTCAAGTTGCATGTATACTAAAACCGGTTTGGTTTTTGGCTTTTCCCGTCCTCGCCAGAATGCGTCGGGCTGGCGAATGGCCCGGTGGCCGGGTGGGAAAAAACAAATCTTGGTTGCCTGCCCGACATGTCGGGCAGACGGGCAGTTATCCCCGGACAGAAAACTCCGAGGATCTTACTCGGGCAAAATAGTTTTCGGTTTTTATCCAAATACCATTTTGAGATGGGTATAGCCCTTCCGGGTTTATGCCGATACACATTCCTACATCATATGTTGACAGCATATTATCAAAGTGATACACTTCTCTAGTAATACATTGTACCTGAAAAAACTACGGATTTCATGTTCTTAGCAACAATTCATATTTGAAAGGAAGGTTAAGGGAAGGATGAAAAAGGGGATAAGTTGTTTCATGTTCTTACTTGTTTTGATTGTGTGTGTTGCTATTACGGCTGTTTCTCATGGTATTGAACTAAATCCGATTAAAGAACGGATTGAAGATACTATTAAACTTGGCGAATCAAATCCGGGTAAGAAAATATTCGATACAGATCTTGTAAAACCTGCAACTTTTGGTAACTGGCCAAATTATGGTAGCGGCCTGATAAAGACAAAACTGGTTAATCTTGCGGTAATGTCAGCTATGACGAGAAAGGCAAGAAAGAACTTAAAAGAAGAAGACGCGTACGCAATGATGGGTTCAGAAGTATTAACAATCAGCTATAGAGGTGGCGAAGATGTTTTCAAGATCAAACTGAGCCAGAACGGCAGATTGATAGAACCGGTAAATATGGTGAGACCTAATAGGGACAGAAAGGGTGCGAAAGACCACGTCATTTTCTATTCGGTAAGTTTTCCGTATGCAAAACTCGATCTTGAGGAAGAGACCACTATATTGATTTTAAAGGATTTTGGGGATGAGAAGCATGTAGTTGACTTCTCAAGAATCAAATAATTTGTGTCAGGTATTTTGAATCTTATGGGTTTTAAATCTGAAAAAGACAACAGAGAGACTGGACGCGTGAGTATGATTCAGTTGGCTGTCCGAGAATTTCTGTTACTGCCAGGTTTTTGTATGTACTGTTTTTGTCATACCCGAATTCCTTTTTTGGGTACCTAACAGGCTCGTTTATCCTAAATTCCTGCTGAAAGCATGCGGGAATGACAGCTTTGAGTTTTTAATCTAAACATGCAAAAAACTAACTGGACACAGCTGAGTATATCGGTTTCTCGTAAGTTATGCAACCTAAAGGATGCGACTACCCGCCCGAACGTATCGTTCGGTACGGGCGGGCACAAATCGCTCAATTTAGGTTAAATTAAGTATTTCCTTCACCTTGCCTGCTAAGAAGAAAGAACCGGTTATGCAGATCAGGTCGTCTTTCTTTGTAATCCTTTTCGCCTCTTTCAGCGCTTCATCAATATCTTCAATGACTAATGGATCTTTATGATAAAACGGTTTTGCCATAACGGCCATTTGCTCTGGTTCTGCCTCACGAGGGTTGCCTGTTCTTGTAAGAATTAAATCGTCAGCGATACAGGTTATCTCTTTCAGAACACCTTCAATATCTTTGTCTTCAGATAAGCCTATTACTAATACTAATTTCCTGAAAGAGAAGTTTTCCTGTATTGACTCTCTTAGTATTTTCATTGAAGCTACGGTGTGCGCGGTGTCCACGATAATTAGTGGGTTTTCTGATATTACTTCAATCCTTGCCGGGCACCTGATATTTGCCAATACGTTTATGATCAGCTCATTGTTAGTCTTTATTGCGCCGGCTTCTGATAAAACTTCTAGGGCCCCTATAGCGGCAGCACAGTTTTCAACCTGATGTCGTCCGACCAGAGGTAAGAAGATATTATTATAGTTGTTTCTCCATGTTTTTATTTCGCACTCAGTACCATAAACCCCGTTTCTCTTTGTAACCTTAAGATTGTGAATTAAAATGTCTCTACCAACGAGATACAGATGCGAATTTTTTTCTTTACATGTCTTTGAGATTACTGCGAGGGCGTCAGACTCCTGTATTGATGAAATTACGGGAATACCCTCTTTGATTATTCCTGCCTTTTCGTATGCGATCTTCTCCAGTGTATGTCCCAGTCTGTCAGTATGGTCATAACCAACAGGCGTTATGACGGAAACTTCTGGCAAGATAATATTGGTAGAATCAAGTCTTCCTCCCAAGCCCACTTCCAGGACCGAAATGTCTGTTTTCTCTCTTTCGAAATAGAGAAATGTAATTGCGGTGACTATTTCAAAGAATGTCGGCATAAGAATGGGATTCTTAAGTGTTATCCTATCGATATACGGCTTGAGCATATTTATTAATTCTACAAACATTTTTTGTGAAATCATCTTATCGTTGACTTTCATCCTTTCGCCCAGATATATAAGATGGGGAGAGGTGAAAAGGCCGGTTTTCAGGCCAAGTGCTTGCAAGGCAGAAGAAATTATTATGGAAGTAGACCCCTTGCCTTTGGTGCCGGTTATGTGGACAGTGCTTTCTTTTTTATGAGGATTTCCGACGAATGACATCATCTCTTCCATTCTCTTAAGATCAAAGGTGGAGGTGTCATATTTGTACTGTGTAAGTTTCTCGTAATCTATGGTCTGTAATAAGAACTCTTTTGCCTGTTTATATGAATTGAAAAATTTGGATTTCATAGAATATGTTTATATTAAAAAAAATTTAGGAGAAACTCCTGGATATTAGCATAAGGTGGGCATTGCCCACCTTACATCTTTTCTTTTTGCTTGACAAAAAAATCAACATACTTTACAACGTTACCATCATGAAAGAAATCTTCGTTGATCTCGGTAAGGATAGTTACAATATAATCGTTGATAAGGGTATTCTCAATCAGGTCGGTACACTCATATCAAAGGTAATCAGTCCCCGGAAAGCTATTGTTGTAACGGATAAAATAGTAGAGCCACTTTACGGGAAAATTGTTCTCGATAGCCTATCTGAATGTAAATTTGATGTCAAGCTGGTTTCATTGGCTCTTGGAGAAGAACAGAAATCTCTGGCGAAGGCGGAGGAGCTTTACGAACACCTGTTTGATCATGAAATGGATCGAAAATCTCTCATAGTTGCGTTAGGAGGTGGTGTGCTGGGTGATTTGGCCGGTTTTGTTGCCGCGACATTTATGAGGGGTATACCCTTTGTCCAGGTACCTACTACACTGCTTGCACAGGTTGACAGCAGCATTGGCGGTAAGGTTGCCGTAAACCATCCGAGAGGTAAGAACATGATCGGATGCTTCTACCAGCCAAAGGCTGTTTTCATTGATACTGATACCCTCCGGACACTGCCAAAGGCAGAAATAACTGCTGGCATGGTTGAGGTAATGAAATATGGAATGATTAAAGATGCAGCTTTTTTTGAATATATAGATAAAAATCTTTCAAAAATCCTGGAGCTTGATTCTGATGCTTTAGAGGAAATTATTTATAACTCGTGTAAAACTAAGGCGCGTGTCGTTGAACTTGATGAAACGGAACAGGGAATCAGGGCTATTCTAAATTACGGTCATACAATCGGGCACGCATTGGAGGCCCTGACATCATACAAGAAATATAGACATGGGGATGCGGTAGCAATGGGTATGATATATGTGAGCAAGATAGCCAGAGAAATGAATCTTGCGGATGAAACCGTATTAAAAAGACAGGAATCACTTTTTTTGAAATTAGGATTAAGTCTAAAAGATACGGAACAGGATCCTCATGATATTGTCAGTAAATTATATCAGGATAAAAAGACGATTGCCGGAAAGCTGAGGTTTGTTCTTCCCACCAAAATCGGAAACGTCATAATTGATGACAGTGTAAGTGAACAAACTATCCTGAACGCTCTTACCGATTAGTAATGTAATGTACAGTGAATTCAAAGTTGGTGGGTAATTTGCCCGATTTCGTTAATCAGGCGGGGAAACCCAATACAAAAAAATTAATTATTAAGTGTAGATCGAGTTTCTTACCCGACATTTCTTATCAAATTGCTCATGCAAATCATGGATGATTTTGAAGATCTTCTTCGTTTAAATATGATAAGCGGTATAGGTACAATAACCTATCGCCGTCTTATAGATCATCTCGGTTCAGTTAAGTCCATATTGAATTGCCCAAAAAACATACTGGAAAAGATGCCAGGCATAGGGCCAAAAATAGCAGAAAGAATCGTAAATGGTCCAAAGGCTGCTGACGTTGATAAAGAGATTAAACTGGCAGAGAAAAATAATGTAAAGATAGTCCCTTTTTCAAGCGATCAGTTCCCACAAAACCTCAAACAAATCTATGATCCGCCGCTTCTGCTCTATATTAAAGGAGATATTATAAAGAGCGATACTCTTGCACTTGCTGTAGTTGGTGCGCGCAGATGCAGTTACTATGGCCTGACACAGGCGGAAAGATTCGCACGGCAGCTGGCACAAGTCGGATTTTGTGTTGTAAGTGGAATGGCAAGGGGTATCGATACTAATGCGCATATGGGGGCAATCAAGGGAAAAGGAAGGACGATAGCCGTGCTGGGTAGTGGTCTTGGAGTAATTTACCCCAGTGAGAATAAGGAACTCTCTGAAAAGATTGCCACTCATGGGGCAGTGATTTCTGAATTACCTATGAGCACACCACCCAATAGTCGTAATTTTCCTCCCCGAAACAGGATAATCAGCGGGTTGTCACTTGGAGTACTCGTTGTGGAATCTACACTCAGGAGTGGTTCTGCCATTACAGCAAAATGGGCGCTTGAGCATGGAAAAGAGGTATTCGCCGTTCCCGGTAATATAGACAGCAATTACAGCAGGGGTACCAATCAACTTATCAAAGACGGTGCAAAACTCGTTGAAGACATAAGTGACATTGTTGAGGAGTTGGGCCCACTTGCCGAATCTATACACATAAATGATAGTGAAAAAGTTGCGGACATTAGAAGCCTCACGCTTAATTCACAGGAAAACAAAATATTCTCACTTCTGTCAAGTACGCCTGAGGCTATCGACGACATTACCGTCAAATCCGGTTTGCCGTCATCAAATGTAGCGAGCATATTGATGATCTTGGAAGTTAGAAGGCTCGTAAAACAACTTTCTGGAAAAAGATTTGTGAAGGCGTAGCCAGGGGGATTGTTTGGACAGGATGAAAAGGATAATAGTATTGAAGAACATTTAGCTCAATTCTAAGAGTTTAAGCACCTCTTGCAAGTCTCTCGGCGAGAAACAGTGGCAAATTGGTTTTTTTAATCTTTGCCATTGTTTTGTGATAGTCATACTCTAATCTGATTATTTCTACTTCCCATTTTTCATCGTCAAATACGGCAAATGAAAGCATTGGAGAACCATCACGAGGTTGTCCTACACTTCCGACATTGACGATTGTTTTATCATCTGTAGATAAGGTTGCCGTATTGCTGTTTCTGTGTAACGCACGATAAGAATATATCCCCGGGATATGTGAGTGCCCGACAAAGCAGAGAGAATGCTTCATCTCTATCAAGCTTGAATAAGCATTACGAGCGTTAGTAATATATCTCCATAACATCGGATCGTCTGGCGACGAATGTGTATATAATACGTTGTCTTCTTCTATCTGAAGTGGTAACCTCTTTGTTGCCTCTTTTATTTCTTCGTCCAGAACATCTCTTGTCCATCTTATTGCGTCTCGCGCATACACTGTTATCTGATAATCATAATTTGTATCCAGAACAGAGTCCTCGTGATTGCCAAGACATATCTTGTCTGTGAGTGATTCAACTATTTTAAAACATTCTGCCGGATTTGGGCCGTAACCAACAATGTCTCCAAGACAGACAACACGTTTTTCTCCTTTCAGTTTGTTAATATATTCCAATACTTTGTTCAGTGCTTCCAGATTTCCGTGAATGTCTGAGATTACAATTACTTTCATAATGTAACGTTACTTAATATTAGATAATAGAAACTATAAATTAGAGGGATTTTTGTAGCTTACTATAAACAATAATTTAATGGTTTAGGATAAGTTTCATACACCATTTCATTATATTATAATGAAATGGTGTACCATAGAGTAAATTTGAAAAAACTAAAAAAAAATTAGTAAAATAAATTTCATAACAAACAGCCCAGTAACTACTTAGTGAAATGTGATGTTAAAAAGTTGTGGAAAAAATGTCGTTGTCGTGTTATGAATGATTATAAGGAATATTTTTTAAATTACGGTATTTGCAATCCCCATGGAACAACAGACTCATAATAATAAAATTGACCAGAAAGTATTTGAGGAATTGTGTGATGCAATTGGCAGGGAGAATGTTTTAGATAACATCGAGGAAAGGGTATGTTCTCCATTTGATACTTCAGAGGGAAAGTCCATACCTGATCTGGTAATAACACCTCATTCAACGGAGCAAGTATCAAGTCTCTTATCAATTGCAAATAAACATAGCATTCCGATTTGTCCACAGTGGGCATGGACTGGATTGTCTGGCGGAGATGTTCCCGTTAAAAGTGGCATATCGTTAGATCTCAAAAACATGAACAGAATAGAACCTCTAAATGCAAGAGATCTGACGGTCACCGTGGAACCCGGTGTCGTTATAAAGGATTTGCAGGACGAAGTTGCAAAGTCTCGTCTTTTTTATCCTCCTGAGTTGGGAAGTGCAGGCTTCTCAACTATAGGTGGAAGGGTTGCAGAAAGTACGGGAGGAATGATCGGTATGAAATATGGAGTAACGAGGGAGTATGTTCTCGCTATGGAGATTGTACTCCCTGATGGTTCTGTCATAAACACAGGTCGTAAAACGCTCAAGAGTGTTGCCGGGTATGATTTAACCAGATTTTTTGTCGGGTCTGAAGGGACTCTTGGTGTGTTGACGAAAATCACATTGAAATTATTACCAATGCCAGAAAAGATAGGAACTGTTATCTCATTTTTTAGCGATATCGATAGTGCACTGAATGCGACAGACTCAATCTTAATAAAAAACCATCTGCATGTCCGCTCATTGGAATTTGCAGATAAAATTTGTATTGATGCAATCAGAGAATCTACGGAAGGGGAAATCCCTGAAGAAGTAGGGGCCCTTTTACTCATTGATGTAGACGGGAATGAGAAGAATGTAGCGAATGATATTTCCAGGATAGATGCTCTTTGCAGGGAAAACAGTGCCTTGAATACTTCAATTGCAAATACAGATGAAAAGAGAAACACATTATGGGATATCTGGAAATCTATTTCCCCATCTCTCTTTAAGGTGAATTCTATGGAGTTTAATGAAGATTGTTCTGCTCCGAGAAGTAAGGTGAAAGAGGCTCTGAAGAAAGTATATGAGCTTGGCAAGGCACATTCATTACAGGTAGCAGCATTCGGCAATGTTGGAGAGGGCCATGTTCACCTCAGCGTGATTTGTAATAATGGAAAAGTAGTCGATGTGCCTGTTAACAATCTGATATCTCAAATATTTAAGGATGTTGTATCTGTCAGCAGATCCAACAGATCAGCGCAAGGTGTGGGTGATACGAAATCTGAATACATAGGATTAGAGCTTGCACCACATGAGATCGAAATAATGAGAGACCTGAAGAGGATGTTCGATCCGAAAAGCATTATGAATCCGGGAAAGACTTTTGGTAACAGTTCAGTTCACCGCAATACGCACTATAAATGATTTTGCGAGCATTACGGTGAATTGTTTTGATTCTTGTTTAAAGAGAGACGGGAGGACTATGAAACTTTTTACAAAAAATAAAAAGGAAGTCAACAAACATCAGAAAGCTCTTAATGAACTGATAAGGGTAGTGGGGAAAGAAAGAGTCCTCTCGTCAGTTGAGGATAGGATATGCTACTCTTATGATGGTACAAAGCAAAAGGTACTTCCCGATATCGTGGTAAGGCCGGGAGACACAACTGATGTATCTAACACTTTAAAGATTGCAAATCAGTATGAAGTCCCAATATATGCGAGAGGTGCCGGATCCGGGCTTACCGGGGGGGCGGTGCCGCTTAAGGGTGGAATTGTTTTTGATTTGAAAAATATGAACAGGATAATTGAAATCTGTCCTGAGGATTTTGTCGCGACGGTTGAACCTGGTGTCGTTACAAAGCAATTACAGGATGAAGTCGCGAAGTTCGATCTTTTCTATCCTCCAGACCCTTCCAGTGCTGCATTTTCAACTATTGGTGGTAATGTTGCAGAATGTGCAGGGGGGATAACCGGACTGAAATATGGAGTGACGCGTGATTATATACTTGCCTTGGAGATTGTCCTTCCTGACGGATCAGTAATTAATACAGGGGGGAAAACAGGCTATGACCTGACAAGGCTTTTCACCGGTTCTGAAGGAACGTTGGGGATTTTTACAAAAATAACGGTGAAACTGATTCCAAAACCTGAGAAGATCCGAACACTAGCTGCTCATTTCCGTAATAAAGATGATGCCATTGATGCAGCCGATCGGATTATTGATAATAATATTCTACCACGTACATTGGAATTTCTGGACCAGATGACCATCAATGCGTTACGCGGTCATACCGGAACAGACATGGGAGAAGATGTAAAAGCACTATTATTAATTGATCTTGATGGTACGGAAGAAAGCATTAATTATGAAATGCCCGTAGTTGAAAATGCATGTAAGGAATGTAATGGGTTCAGGATTAAAGTGGCAGAGACAGCGCAGGAGAGAGAAGCTATCTGGGCTGCCAGGCGTTCAATTTCTCCCGCATTGTACAATATTGCTTCTCATAAAATAAACGAAGATATCTGTGTTCCCAGAAGTAAGATAAAGGAAATATTGCAGAGGGTTGATCGGATTAAAGAAGACCAGCCAATTTATATTGCAAACTTTGGACACATAGGTGATGGCAATATACACGTGAACATTATGTATAACGATGATCCCGGCCAGGAAGAATTAGCAGAGATTATTGTAAATAAAGTGATGAAGGAAGTAGTGGCATTAGGGGGGTCTATCTCTGGAGAACATGGGATAGGAAATAAAAAATCTCAATTTATGGAACTAGAGATTCCTCCACACGAATATGATATTATGAAAAGATTTAAAAGCTATTTTGATCCTAAAGGGATTATGAATCCTGGTAAGATGTTTATAAGATAATGAGTACTGACTGGAAAGAAGAAGTAAGTAAATGTTCGAAGTGTGGTAAATGTCAAACCGTCTGTCCCGTTTTTCTGGAAACAGGTGACGAGTCATCGGTTTCGCGTGGGAAAATCAGCCTGGCTGAAGCATTGCGGGATAAAGAGATAGTGTACACTGATAAGTTACGTGATCATGTCTATTCCTGCAAAAAGTGTATGAGGTGCAGGACCGTTTGTCCTTCGGATGTTGATTATGAGGTAATCATTTCTGCCTTGCTTCGTGGAGTTGCTGATGAGATGGGCATTCCTTTGTTACCGAAGATAATCTTCCGGTATATATTGCCCAGAAGGATACTTTTTGATCTCATGCTCAAAGTAGGTTCTAAAATCCAGAGGTTTATGCCTGGAAAGAGGAGGGGGCAGATGCGCCATCTTCCGCTCATGTTTATGGGCAAAAGGTGGATACCTACTTTGGCAAAGAAAACTGCATTAAAAAGACTTCGGACTACAAGGAAACTTAAAAACCCTAAAATGCGGGTCGGACTGTTCACTGGATGCTTGATTAACTACATCTATGTGGATATAGCGGAAGCCGTAGTGGATGTGCTTAACAGGATGAACATCGAGGTCGTTATACCACAAGGTCAACTGTGCTGCGGAACGCCATCATCCACAATGGGAGATCATAAATCCAGTAAGAAACTGGCAGACGTAAATAAACAAGTGTTTGAATCTCATAATCTCGATGCGATAGTGAGCGCCTGTGCAACGTGTACCAAGAGTATTAAACTGGATTACCTGCGCACGTTGGGTCCATCATGGCAAAAAATGTCTGATAAAATCTATGATATATCAGAGTTTATTGAAAAGTATTGTAGCGATGATTACAAGACAAAGCCTCTTGATGAAAAAGTGACCTATCATGATCCATGCCACCTTATGTGGGTACGTGGTATTACTGATCAACCAAGAAATGTCTTAAAGAAATCTTCTGACTTTGTTGACATGGATATGGCAGGTTCATGCTGTGGTGGCGGTGGGATATTTACCATTATCCATTACGACCTTACCCTGAAGATGCTCGAGAGAAAGGTGAATTCGATTGAGAGGAGTGGGGCGGACACGGTAGCGACTAACTGTCCGGGTTGTATTATGCAGATAGCTGACGGATTTGCGGGTAAAGATTCTAAGATAAAGACTACCCACTCAATTCAAATACTTCAAAAGGCGATGATAAATGGTGGTGTGGATAAAGGAAAGTAATATCATCCATCAGATACAATAAAGAATGTCCAGCTTGTTTGCCCGACGGTGTTATTCAGGCTGGCAAACAAGCTGATATTAAAGAGAGTGTATTTCGAAATTGTTTTCCAGAGCCTTTATCGAGTGTGGTGGACGTGGTACTGCTTTAATACGCTTCATCACGTTTGATACATCCATCTTTCTGATATTACTTCCTGGACTGGATATACATCTATCTTATAAAACAGATAATAGATTTTTCAAAGTGCATGCCAGAGTAAAGCAGTATAACATTTCCAGATATATACTTTAGCAACATATACTAATTAGTTTCTGTACGGGAATTCCTAAGCGTAATAATAGTCGTATGTTATGTATAGTATGAGGCAGTAGAAACCC
>JABHIW010000021.1 GCA_018670825.1 Candidatus Scalindua sp.
GGTTTCTCGGATTGTTTGCGATAATAGCGACTCGTGATCTGAAGAAGATTCCTGGCGGATTGCAGGCATTTCTGGAAATCATCGTAGAGGCTCTAGATAATTTTGTTAAATCGCTTTTGGGAAAAATGTCTGATAAGTTTCTCCCGTTTATAGGTACGCTTTTTCTATACATACTCATAATGAACCTTTTGGGTCAGATCCCATTGTTTCATTCTCCAACGACGAACTATAATACAACCGTGGCTCTTACTTTACTGGTATTTTTTGCCACTCAGTATTACGGAATCAAACATAACGGACCGGTTAAATTCGTTAAGCACCTGATGGGGGAGCCGCGATGGATGTCTCCAATGCTGTTTCCGTTACATTTGATATCAGAATTCTTAACTCGTCCATTATCTCTTTCCATGCGTCTTTATGGTAATTTAATGGGTGGGCACACGGTATTGTCAATTTTCATAGGACTATCTCCCGTGCTACTGGGTTTTATTCCAATACCTATACATTTTCCGTTTGTTTTATTAGATTTATTGTTAGCTGGGCTCCAGGCCTTCATTTTTGCGTTTTTAGCTTGTTTTTACATAGCAGGGTCAATTGGAGAGAAGCATTTATAATTTTTAGAGAAGGGGGATTTCAAGAATGATTTATTTTGCATGTTTGGCGATTAGTATTGGTATGTTGGCTTTCGCATCGTTTGGTTGTGGGATAGGCCAGGGGATTGCAGTTTCAGGGGCTTCATCTGCAGTGGCAAGACAACCAGAGCTGTTTGGAAAAATCCAGATGCTCATGTTTATTGGTTTGGGATTTATCGAGGCGTTGGCAATTTATTCATTGGTTATATCCTTTATTTTAATGGGAAAATTACCGGATTCAGGGGCTGTTTTAAAGGTGCTTGGACAATAACATATAAATTCAAAAGTCTTTTGCAGTTTTGCTTAACGGTATAAATGCCGGAGTAGCCAAGCTGCCTAAAGGCTTCCTGGATTAGTCCAGTAAGATAAAAGAAGTAACATGGGAGAATAAATGTGGGAAATTTTTTAGACGCATTAGGCGTTGATTTTAAAATGGTATTCATCCAGGTAGTAGGCTTTTTGTTACTGCTGGTATTGATGAAGAAGTTTCTCTTCGGTAAGATTAAGGACGTAATAAAGTCCAGGGCTGATGAGATAAAAGACACATATAAGAAAAGCGAAGATGCTAAGGCTGAAGCTGAAAGACTGAAGGCAGAGTATCAGCAACAAGCAGTAAAAGCTGATGAAGCTGCTGAAGCAAAGATCCAGGTTGCGGTAGATAAGGCCAAAGAGATCAGTGACCAAATGCTCAAGGAGGCACATCAGGCTGTTGCGGATGAAAAATCCAAGGCACAACTGAATATTGAGATGGAGCGAAAGAAAGCTCTGGCAGAAGTAAGAAATCAAGTTGTAGATTTGACAATTCTTTCAACTTCCAGATTGATTAAACAGTCGACACAACGTGAAACGGCTGAAAAATTAGTGGATGATGTTATAGCGGGAGTGGGGAAACTGTCTTGATACAAAAGAGCTTAATAGAAGGTTATTCACTGGCGTTGTATGAAGTGGCCGTTAAACATGGCGATACTGGGGATATAGAAAAAGATCTTGATGGTATTAAGCAACTATTAAGTACAAATAAAGAATTTCGTAGTATTCTGTATCATCCGGCAATTACAAAAACCAATAAGAAGGATATTGTTGACAAAGTCATGGTGTCTCAGTGTTCCAGTAAGTGGGTCAAGAATCTTCTTTCTGTTCTTATAGATAAGCGAAGAGAGAGAATACTGGATTATCTGCCGGATGTTTATAAAGGCGTTGCAGGGAGAATAAGGGGTATTGTACCCGTAATAGTCCAAACGGCAATCCCATTGACTGAAGACAGACTTGTTAACTTGAAGAAAAAGCTCGAAAAGCTGACGAAGAAAAAAGTCGAAATAGAAACAAAAGTTAATAAAGATATCGTTGGTGGGATGGTAATCAGAATAGAAAATAAAATAATTGATGGCAGTATAACTAACCATTTGAAAAATTTAAAAAAGAGTTTGTTAAAGACAGCCTTTGCTTAAGGGTGTCTTTATTTTGTGGGGGTATATGAGGTATGACTGTAAGACCAGATGAAGTTGCTTCGATAATAAAACAGGAAATTGAGAAGTACGAAGACAAGTTAAAGATGGAAAGTGTTGGTACCGTTCTTCAGGTTGGAGATGGTGTTGCCAGGGTTTATGGACTGGATGACTGCATGTCAAACGAGTTGTTAGAGTTTCCGGGAGGGACTTTTGGAATAGCCCTTAACCTGGAAGAAGACAATGTCGGATGTGTTTTGCTGGGATCTGATAAAGATATCAAGGAAGGCGATACCGTAAAGACTACAGGCAGGATTGTGGAAGTTCCTGTTGGAGAAGGATTGCTTGGAAGGGTTGTTAACGCACTCGGCCAGCCAGTCGATGGAAAAGGGCCAATAGTTTCAGATCAAAATCGACCAGTCGAAGGTCCCGCGCCCAACGTGGTTGAAAGACAGCCGGTTGTTCAGCCGTTACAGACAGGTATAAAGGCTATCGATTCCATGATACCGATTGGCAGGGGCCAGAGAGAATTGATAATTGGTGACAGGCAGACCGGTAAGACAGCGATCCTTATTGATACGATCCTGAATCAGAAGGATACGGGAGTCATAAGTATATATGTGGCAATCGGACAGAAGCTTTCTACGGTAGCAGGCGTGATAAAAGTCCTTGAAGACAAAGGCGCAATGGAGAATTCAATCGTTGTTGTTGCTTCTGCAAGTGATCCTGCACCTATGCAGTATCTTGCTCCATATTCGGGCTGCGCGATGGGAGAATACTTCAGAGATAAAGGTGGTCATGCTGTTATTATGTATGACGATCTTTATAAGCATGCTGTTGCGTATAGACAAGTATCTTTGCTGCTCAGAAGGCCGCCAGGTAGAGAGGCATTCCCCGGAGATATTTTTAATATTCACTCTCGTTTGCTGGAAAGGGCCGCTAAATTAAATGATGAACTTGGTGGTGGATCTCTGACTGCTCTTCCGGTAGTAGAAACACAGGCCGGTGATTATGCCGCTTATATTCCTACTAACGTTATATCGATTACAGACGGGCAGATTTATCTTGAGAGTGATCTCTTTAATTCAGGTGTTCGTCCTGCTATCAGTGTCGGTTTGTCCGTTTCAAGGGTTGGTGGAAACGCACAGATTCCTGCAATGAAGAAAGTTGCCGGGGCATTGCGACTTAACCTGGCACAGCACAGAGAGTTGGCTGCATTTGCCCAGTTCGGTTCAGAACTGGATAAGGCAACGCAGGACCAGTTGTCCAGGGGTGATAGGTTGATTGAGATATTGAAACAACCTCAATATTCACCGGCACCAGTAGAAGAGCAGGTCATGATGATCTTTGCCGCGATTAATGGTCATCTGGATGATATACCGGTTGAAAAATTAAAAGACTTCGAAGGCAAGTTTCTGCAGAATATGAGAGATAAGCATTCAGGAATTGCCATGGCGATAAAAGAGAAGAAGAAGATTGAAGAGGATACTGCCAGTAACCTGAACAGGGTAATCACAGAATTTAAGAAAGAATTTAACGCTTAAGATAAATGACCGTTTTACGTCGAATATCAAAGTGTTTTGCCGTTTAATAGAAGATTTTCTATAGTTTTGTTTTCCGTTATGCATAATTCGCAGTCAACGGAATAATCATATAAAGAAAGTGTTATGGAAAGTACCAGAGATATAAAAAATAGAATCAAGAGTATTACAAACATCAAGCAGATTACCCGCGCAATGGAGATGGTTGCCTCTAACCGGCTTAAGAAAGCTGAAGGAAGGGCATTGTCCTCGCGTTCGTATACTCAGAATATTACTTCTATCCTGAGTAATCTGACTGGATCTACCCCTGAAAAGGCACATTTCTGTGAGCCGAAAGAAGAAGTTAAGAAAATCATGGTCTTATTAATTACTTCAGACAAGGGATTATGCGGTGCATATAATACAAATGCTATACAGAATACGGTTAAGTTTCTCAAGGAAAACTCCCAGAAAGAGATAACCCTGTATTTGATGGGTAAGAAGGGAAATATTTTCTTCCGAGGCAGACCATATACGATTGGGCAGTTTTATACAGATACTGTAGAGCAGATAGGGCTCTCTTCACTGAAGGCAGGAGATCATAAAGTATCTGAAATAGCCGCAAAGATGATTGAAGACTTTGAGGTAGGTAACTTTGATGAAATCCACCTATTTTACACAAAATTCAAGACCGTAATGAAATCTGATCCTACCCGGGTAAGACTCCTTCCTTTAGAAAATATAGATGCAGGTTCCGGAGAAAATGAAGGGAAAAAGGCCTTACAGGGGGACAGCATTTTAGAGCCGTCATCAGAAGCAATCTTCTCAAAGCTGTTGCCAAAATATCTTGAATGCCAGTTGCGTCAGGCGATATTTGAATCTTTGACGGCAGAGTATGCGGCGCGAAGAATGGCGATGATTGCCGCATCAGAAAATGCGGAAGAGATAATAGGCGATCTCACTCAGGTGTATAACAAGGCAAGGCAGGAGGCTATTACCAAGGAACTACTGGAAGTTATATCGGGATCAGAGGCAATGGCAGGCTGATTATAGGTGGGCCGTCTCTTCATGCTTATGTGTTTAAATATAAGAAGTCAATTGATAAAGAAATCAAAATTGATTTTATGTGATAGAATAAAAATTAATGATAATAGTATTGTAAGGAAAGAGAGGTAATTACGTTGAAAAAAGGGGAAGTAGTTCAAATAATAGGGCCTGTGGTAGACGTAAGGTTTTCCCCAGGGGAGTTGGCTCCCATTCGAAATGCCTTAAGGA
>JABHIW010000040.1 GCA_018670825.1 Candidatus Scalindua sp.
CCATGGAGCGCCAGCACGCTCCTACACCAAGCCAACACAAGCAACCCAACAGATACAGAAGAAATAAAAATTTAGCACAAAAATCACGTCAAGTAAATTCCAGACTTTTTCTAATATTTCTTCTCTGAATAATTACAAATTTTTTTGTATAGTAGCTGAGAAAGAGCCTCAATCGCTATACAAAAAAGGCTATCAGTTTCGCTCGGCAAGCTCTATCTGATAGCCCGGCACGGAAACGCGGGAGAGGAACGTATGTCCCCCTCTCCGCATTTGGCCTTTTTTCATTATAACGACTGCTTTTTTCAAGTCAATTGGCAAGGCTTAGATGTGATCACCGCGTGTTAGTAGTACATTGTATGGACTATTTTGAAATCCCTCAATGCGATTAATGGATCTTGTCTGCTTAGAAAGATTCTACGGGTGGGCGTACTGGGCTTTACACATACATACTGCCACAGTGCGCCTCTAAGTTGACTATTTTTGAAAAAAGAAAGGAGCAGTAAAAAATGAAAAATAGTTTTTTATTAATGGGCTTTGCGGTCTTTTCTCTAGTAGGAATGTTGTTTGCCGCTTTTCCCACAGATTCACAGGCGATCCCTCCATTTGCCAGGAAATATAAGACAGCGTGTACAACCTGCCACTGGGGAACATTTCCTAAGCTCAACGCGTTTGGCAGGGCATTCTACGCTAATGGCCTGAGGATGCCGGGAGGTGGTGACGAGGTCTTTGTAAAAGAAGAACCTGTAAAAATGGGGGCTCCCGCATGGTCAAAATTATTCCCGAAGGCCGTATGGCCGGGATCGATACCTCACCTGCCAGCTATCGGCTTTAAGATGGTGTCTGATTTGTCTATTTCGAGTGAAAGACCGCACAATCCAAGGGGGGGAGATCCTGGAAAACCGGAAAGATCACAAGATACTGCTTTTACGGGTATAGAGTCTCTTGAGGTACTTATTGGAGGAACATTTGGAGAAACTTTATCATTCTTTGGCGCCGGTTCGATAGATGAGCTGGAGAGGGCATATGTGAATTATGCTCCATTCTTGTTTGGAGAGCAGGGGCTTTTTAATTTCAGATTTGGAAGGTTGGATATGCGTGGAACTCCCATGTCCAGCCACAGGAAACAACTTTCATTATCAACTTACATGATGGACGTCATGCCTACAATATCGGCCGGTAACTTTTTTGGATTCCATCCGGCACAAAATGGCGTAGAAATTTGGGGTAGCAGGAATGGTCCGGGAGGTAGAGGTGGCCTTGAATGGGCAGCAGGCATCGTTAATGGTGAGACAGGAGAAGGCGCGGAATTGTTCGATGGTTCAGGCCATATGGAAACCATTGTCGGTAATATGACTGACTCTGGCGCGAATGGTGGTATTTTCGGAGGAGAGATAAATAAGAGCAAAGACTGGTATGTAATGGTTTCCTATAAGATTGGCGGTATGGGCGTTCTTGGTGAAGAGTCGGTAGACAATTCGCTGGTAGCAAAAGAGAATTGGCGTGACGACTCGGTCAGGATCAAAGGTTATTATTATCGGGGAGTTACCGGCGCGTTTATTGATAATCCGGTTACAGGCGCTTTTGGAAACCCGCTGACTGGCGGTACCTTCGATTCTGAGGCGAACCGGTTTGAACGTTTTGGTGTGCTCATTGACGCGAACTGGCGTAATTTCAACTTTATAGGGGCCGCATCATTTATGGAGGATGATATAAAAGGCACAATAACATACGGAGCAGGCACATTCGGAGATAATTTAGCCCAGGAGTCAGGCTCATCATTTCATACATCTATTTACACCGCAGAGTTACAGTGCGTCGTCCTGCCGTGGCTTATACCTGCCGTCAGGGTTGAAAATGTGAATCCGGACTATGATGTGAGGGATATTGGTTCATTTACAAAATACTCTTTTGATACTACAGTCGTCACAAGAGCAAATTTCAAGATATTTGCCGGTGCACACTGGTCAAATTATGGAGATGCTCAAACAGGCACTGATGGTGTGGAAGTAGATAGAGTTGACCTCGGAGGTTTTATGGATACTTCGTACAGGCTTGGAGTAGATATTGCTTTCTAAATATTAGTAACAGATAGTTGAAATTTTTTAACCAAATTACCATGTTAATGTACAGAAGCCCGGGCCAAATTTAAACCTCCCCGGTTACCATTTAGGCCCGGGTTTCTGTCATTTGTAGCGGAAGGTTTACCTTAGTGTAGCGGTGCGGGTTATGTAGTTTTCCCGAACCCTTATTATGATAGTGAAAGGGGATTTAAAGTTATGCGAAATTTATGTTTAACGGTATTTACTTTATTAGTATTACTTCTGCCTTCAATAGATCTTATGGCTCATGATGAATCTCAAAATATGAAAGTAAAGTTGCAAAAGGCAATAACAGGATTAAAGAAAGAGGTCAGGTCCGACATTACGGTAGAAAACCCAGGGGTTATTACCGGAAAAGTAAAGTGCATGAGGGTAAGGCATTCGTGTGACGCAGTTGTCTATATTGAAAAAGTAGGGGACAACAACTATGACCCGCCAACGGAACACGGCGTAGTTGACCAGTTAAACCTGGTTTTTCTGCCACACGTAATAGCCGTTCAAAAAGGCACAACTATCGATTTTCCAAACAGTGATCTGGTCAGACATAATGTATTTTCTACCCCGGACTGCTGTAATCAATTTAATCTGGGAACATATGATATTGGTGCCTCAAAACCGGTAACTTTCAATGAACCATGCGAAATACCACTTCTCTGTAACGTGCATGCTGAGATGTCTGCGTATGTTGTAGTTTTGGATAACCCGTATTTTGGTGTTACAGAAAAGGATGGAAGTTTCAGGATTGAAAATATTCCTCCCGGTACTTATAAGCTGAAGACATGGCATGAAAAACTGAGGTCTGTAGAACAGGAAGTTAAGGTTGAAGGCAGCAAGACAGTAGAGGTGAGCTTCTTGATAAAGAAGCGTAAGTGAGTGATTATTGACCCTAAATATGCTTCATCATGAAAAAAGAGGAAGAAAAATCATATGCAGGTTTATACCTATTTCTGAGTTTTATACTTACCTTAACAATAGTATGGGCAGTGTGGGATGAAGTAGTAGGAAAAAGGCCATGGAAATTGTATCAATCCCGGTTTTATGAGTTAGAGCTAGAGAAGGTTAAGGGAGAATACGTAGAGGCGATGAAGGCATTTAATCAACCCGATGTCCAGGAAAAATATAAAGAGACTCAGAGAAAACTTGAGGAAGCTCAGGACAGGTTTAAAACGCCAACCGTTCAGCAGGGATACAGGAAAGCATTCCGGAAGTTGAATGTCCTGGATAAAGAAGAACTGTCTCCCTTAAAGTTCGAAGCGATGGTTACGCGAAATAAAATGCTGGAAGAAGAGTATCTGTATGGAAAGCATAAGGGTGATGGACCGGAAAAGAATATTAAGGAATTGGGGGAACATGGCAAGGTCTTAGCGACAAAGATCGAAGATCTGAAAAAAAAGAGAGCTGGTTTGCAAAATCATCTTGATGAATCCATGCGTTATATAGATATGTATGCGGAGGAATTGAAGACGTTTACCGGCAATATGAATGGATATCAGGAAGCGATGACTAAATTAAAATCGAAAAGGTCCTCTTTGCAGATATACCAGGTACATCTAGAGGATATTAACGAGGCGGATAGGTGTATGTCATGTCATGTGGGTATTGACAGGAAAGAGAGTGTTTCTGATGAACAACCGTATGTAAGCCATTCAAGGAGGGACGTGTATCTTGGCAACCACCCTCCGGAGCAGTTTGGTTGTGTCCTATGTCATGAGGGGCAGGGAAGGGCAACGATAAGTCCGGAGAAAGCACATGGCGAAGTGGAGTACTGGTTAAAACCGATGCACAGAGGCAAGATAGCACAATCTTCATGTACCAAGTGTCATGATAAAGGTGAGGAACTGGTAGGAGGAGAGGATATTGCGAAAGGGATAGCGCTGTTTGAAGAATTAGGTTGCTTCGGTTGTCATAAAACGAAAGGGTTTGGGAAAGACCGGAATAGTATGATAGGGCCAGACTTAACCGAGATAGGCAGTAAGGTGAATCCCGGATGGTTGCTGGAGTGGTTGAAAAACCCTAAACATTTCAGGCCAAGTACAAGGATGCCTGATTTCAGGTTGGAAGAAGAGGATGCTATGGCGATAACGTCATATCTCTGGCAGAACTCAGAAGGGCTTGAATCCAGTGAGCCACAAACATTTGATGATGAAACAATAGACGAAGGAGTGTATTTATATGAGAGTATAGGGTGTCTCGCATGCCATAGCGAAATAGAGGAAGAGGGAAGAGTCCATGGGCCTAATCTTTCTCGGATTGGTGACAAGACAAATTATGAGTATCTGGTCAGCTGGCTCTTAGCTCCTAAGGCACATCAGCCGAAAACAAGGATGCCTGATATGAAACTTGACGAGGAAGATGCGCAGTATGTAGCGTCATTTTTAATGAGTCTAAAAGGCAAAGATAGATATGAAGACTTGTCAGGTTCAGAGTGGTTAGAGAATAAAGAAACGGCCAGAAGAGGAGAAAAGTTGATAGGCCGGTATGGTTGTTTCGGGTGCCATAAGATAATGGGAATGGAAGGGATGAGTAAGATAGGCGTTGAATTGGATGAGGTAGGTTCTAAACACATACATCTGTTTGACTTTGGCCTGTTGGAAAGGAAGATACTAGAGGGCGTTGGACTGCACAATGCGCATGAAAACATTTCAAAGGCGAGGCTAGCATGGTTTACGGCAAAATTAAGTGACCCCAGGCAGTTTGATGAGGGGCGTTATAAGAGGCAAAAAGACAGGCTGAAGATGCCTGATTTTGGTTTGTCTGCAGAAGAGATTGAGGCATTATCTATTCTGTTGACAGGTATGAGAGAAGGTGAGTTGCCTGAGAGTTATATAGCGGAATTAACAGATGAAAAAAGGTATTTGGTTGAGGGTAAAAAAGTAATAGATAAATACAACTGCATGGGCTGCCATCAGTTTACCATAGATACACTGTATTTGAAGAATGGGTTCGTAGTGAAAGGGATGGTCAAGCTTGAGGAGGAAGAGAGCCTTTATTTTCAATTATGGGTGGATAATGAAGGACTTGGCAGAAAGGCTGGTGATACTGTGCAGGTAGCGAATGAAGAGATAGAGAAAAGAGTTGCGTCCGAAGGGGGGGACATCGGTACATATATCATAGACTACCATGTGGAGGTGGAGGGCAGCATCGCTGAAGAAGCGAAGGTGTTTACTCCTCCTGTTCTTTACGAAGAAGGTAGAAAAGTACAATTTCCATGGTTATTTAAATTTCTCAAAAAACCAGCGACACTGAGGCCGTGGCTCGAAGTAAGAATGCCAACTTTCAACTTTCATAATAATGAGATTAAATCCATTATAAGATATTTTGCTGAAATGGACAGCGCGCAATATCCTTTTGAGTTTTTTAAAGAGACCGACCAGGATTATATTGTAGTAAAGGATGGGAAAATACCGGGTTATTTGAAAAAGGCGAGGACTTTATTTGAATCTAAGGACGTCAATTGTGGCTCGTGTCATGTTCGTGGAGATTCTACACCTGAAGGTGCCCCATCGGATTGGGCACCAGACTTATCATTAGCAAGCACAAGATTAAAACCGAAATGGATAGAGAGATGGTTACTGGACCCACAGTTAATACAGCCCGGCACAAAGATGCCAAAATTTTTCAGAGAAGGCGTGTTTCAGAATATTTTTCCAGGAACGCCGGAAGTACAGATTGAAGCGATCAAGGATCTACTCATGAATTTTCCAGAGGAGATGACAAAGCAAAAAGAGAATAAAAAATTATGAATGCACCGGCCTTCAAAAATAAAGAAATATTATCATTTTTGTTAACGTTCTCTTTTGTCTTCTTTCTATACGGAGCCGATACATTTGCGCAGACATTGCAAAGGTTTCGTACTTATACCCACACTGTTTCCGGAAAGCTGCCGGAGACGGTTGAAACAATTACTGCGGGAAAAATAATTTATGAGAAAAAATGCTATTATTGCCACGGAATAAACGGAAATGGCAATGGTTCCGTATCGCCACGACTGGATCCTAAACCGAGAGATTTTACCACTAATGAATATAAAATACGTTCTACTCAACTAGGTGAACTTCCATCAGACGAGGATATCTTCAGGATTATTACCAGCGGAATTGAAGGCACAGCTATGCCTTCCTGGAGCACTTTGAGTAACCCGGAGAAGTGGCAGGTTATTGGTTATATTAAGACGTTTAATAATGGTTTTTTAAAAAACACGTCTGAGGAAATTGAAATTAGGACCGAAATGCCTGAAACACCGGAAACAATAAAAAACGGAGAAAAGTTATTCAGAGAAGCTAAATGTTTTTTATGTCATGGTAATGAAGGGAGGGGTGATGGCATCATTACAACAACAATGAATAGAGAATGGAATATGCCATATAAAGCAAGAGATTTGACAAAAAGATGGTTGCTGAAAGGAGGAAACAGCACCGGTGATATCTATCGCACCATATCAACTGGTTTTAATAAGACACCGATGGGCTCTTATAAAAGCCACCTTTCAGATGAAGAGAGATGGCACCTTGCACATTATGTGAAGTCTATTTCACACGAGATGAAAAGTAAAGTAGTGATTGAATCAGGATTCATAGACGGAGAGATACCTTTTTCAGCTGATGATAGTTTATGGATAAACGCTGAATCAAGTGAAATGCCGTTGGCCGGGCAAATACTCATAAAGCCTGGATTGTGGAATCCATCAATTAATTCGGTAATAATCAGATCTTTGTATAACAAAGATAACATCGCCTTCTTACTTGAGTGGAACGACAGAACAAATAGACAGGTAGAAGCTTTTACTGATGCCATAGCATTGGAGTTTCCTGTAAAGATACCGGAAGGAGCAAGGAAGCCTTCCTTTGCAATGGGTGATTCAGGTAAACAGGTTTATATATTGAGATGGGAAGCATACCAGTCTGATTTGGGAAAAACCCTTCTGGCATCCAAAGAAGAAGGCACAGGGCAGAAAAATGCCAAAGAAAAGACGGGCAGAGATCAAATAGTTATAGAAGAATATAATGCCAGAGGACATAAAACTCTAAAAAAACAACCTGCAGAGAGCCAGATAACAAGGGGTATAGGACAATGGAAAAACGGAAGATGGAGGGTGTTAATAAACAGGCCTTTATTCAGTGTAGATAAGAGTGATACACCGTTTGAAAAAGGAAAGCTTATTCCGCTTTCCCTCGCGGTATGGGATGGTTCAAACAGTGAATACGGAGGACTGAAGTCTATTTCACCATGGTATTATATTACCCTGAAAACACCAACCCCTTATACTGTTTATGGCTATATTGCAATAGCTGTTATTATTGGAATTAGCGTAGAATTCTTCTTTATCGCCAGATATCGCCGAAGAGCAACAGCCTGATTTTGAAAAAGGAGAGGACTGTTTTAAACATTCAAAAAATTTAGAGAAAAGGAGAAGAAATGATGTATAAAACCGTTTGTGTTTTAATAATGTTACTTTTGACAATATGTACAAAATTATGTGCTGATACTTTGAAGGTGGAAGATTTTGAAGAAAAGATTAGTGTAAAAATTCTTGAAATGAACGATGAGTATGTTAAGGCTGTCTTTCCGAAAAGGATGATTGGATCAATAAATGTTCAGTCTAAACTGGATGACAAATATCCGGATACGGTTTTCATAAGAGTTGATGATCAGGAAAAGAGTATAATTTGTAAGATAGGAAAAATAACTAAAAGCCCAGCAAGTATAACCTTGCGGATTCCCAGAGAGAAGGTCACGGCATTACAAATAGACTTTACGGATAGTGAGCTGGATATGTACAGTGAGCGGAGAGATGACTTTGGCTTACATAGGGAAGAGAGTAGAAGTGCACCTGTTGATACCGAGAAGTTGAAAGAGCAGATAAAAGAGGAATTAATGTATGCGTTTGAGGGAAAACAGGAGAAAAATGAGTTTGAAATTGAAGAGAAAATTAAAGAAAATTTGACGCTCGAATTTGAAAAGAAACAACAGATAAAAGAGGAGATATTTGAAGCGGAGAACTATGGCAAGGTATCGGGTCGCATGCTGAACAAAGGCAAAACATTGCCAGGATGTCAGGTAAAAATAACATTGTTAGAGAAATGGGGATTTTTTAGTTCTCCTCGTGAAGGGGCTCATTTTGAAACCGTAACCGATAAAAATGGGCACTATTCATTTGATAAAATACCTCCGGGTGGATACAAATTATACTGGAAGCCGCCCCACGAATCATCCTGGATAAGGAGTGTAAAGATGGAACCTGACTTCTTTGTAGAGACAGGAGAGATTAGCAGCGTTTTCGACAGAGAGACAAATATAAAAACGATAAATTAAGCATGTTCATGTTAGATTCTCTCTTACGTATCTTTTGTCATGCCCGAACTCTTCCATGCTTTCCCGCCCGTCCGGATTCATCCGGAAGAGTGCGAGGACAAGCTTATTATGAATCCAGAGGTCCGTCCATGATGAATTCCCGTTTAATAGACTGCTGGAATAACAACATTGTTGGGTGCAGAAAACAACATACGCAAAAAAACCTGATTTATATTGAGAAAACAATTTTTAATAAAATTTAAAATAATTGTTGACATCTTAGGGAAAATGTATAGAATGTCATAAATTGCGACTCAGTCTCAACAAAAAAGTGGATTGTATTTTAATCTTGAGCTATCTATAACGCTCTGTTTTTCCATGAGGATTTATACAAAATCACTATTTTTTTTGACCAGCATTGAGGCTGAGACTCAGTTAAAACTTATATTTATTTTAAGTACTTTGAAAGGAGTGCCTTATGAAGAAGTATACTATTATGTTTCTCTACCTTTTTGCCTTATCTTTTAGTGCTTTATGCTCTGGCGTATATGGGCAAGGGTCAAATGACGGATTGGAAACGAAGGTCGATAAGATGGAAAAGATGCTTATGGAGCTGAAGGATCAACTTAAACAGCAGACAGTAGCCAGTGATGAACTCAAAGCCATGAGGGATGAGATAAAGAAAATTTCTGCACCAGCTTTACCAGAAAACGAATTCTATTGGGCTAAAAAGTCCCAGGAGCTTGAAAATAAGGGCCTTGCTCCAGTATTTGGTAATCAGTACGGAAAACCATTTTTACGCAGATTTGGCAAAAATACCTACATAGGTGGATATATGGACCATGAGCTTGAATTTGACGAGAATGGCAATCACACATTCG
Source organism: Candidatus Scalindua sp. (assembly GCA_018670825.1). Lineage (GTDB taxonomy): Bacteria > Planctomycetota > Brocadiia > Brocadiales > Scalinduaceae > Scalindua. The sequence continues at coordinate 9,272 of JABHIW010000040.1, forward strand.
ACCAGCACAGGCTTATCCCGTTTATTTACTCTGATGTTTCAGACCGAGTCAAGTTTGCTACAGAAATAGAGATTGAGCATGGAGGACCTCAAGGCTCTGGTGGTATTCAAGGTAAAACAGGTGCGATAAAGATAGAATTTGCCACAATAGATTTTCTCATGACTGACTGGCTGAATTACCGCGCAGGTATAATCCTTTCTCCTCTGGGCAAATATAACCTTGTTCACGATTCACCACTCCAGGACCTAACCGACAGACCAATGGTAAGCACAAATATCATTCCGACGACTCTCTCCGAGTCAGGAATGGGTTTCTTTGGTACACTTTACCCTACGGAACTGTCAACACTCAGCTACGAAATCTATGCGGTAAACGGTTTTTCTGCCCAGGATGGAACCGCTACTGCCCGTGGCGGAACAGGCTTTATAAGAAGTTCACGGGGAAGCCAGCAGGATGACAATAACAGGAACCCGGCAATTGTTGGTCGACTGGCGTACAGCCCTTTTCTTGGTTTGGAAGTGGGTCTCTCCGCTCACGTCGGAGATATTGACCAGCATGGTGGCAGCAAGATGGCAATTAAGGCAGTCGACTGGACGTATCAGCGAGGAGCATTTGAACTGGTTGGTGAATACGCGCATGCGTCAATTGAAAGAGATCGTGGGGATGTTGCAGGCACTCCCAAAAGCGATAAGTATAATGGAGACATGTGGGGATTCTATGTAGAGCCAAGATATCATTTTATGCCGCAGTTCCTGAAGGATGTTGCACCAACCTTCTTTACTGACAACTCCACTTTTACAGCGGTCTGCAGATTAGGACATCTCGATATTAATAATCCAACCTACGGGTCAGCCGATACAAGACAGACACGTGTGACACCCGGATTTAACTTCAGGTATACTGAAGATACCGTTTTCAAGGCTGAATACCAGTTTAACATGGAGAATGACGATAGAAGTGACGTAAGCAACAATAGTCTCGTTTTTTCAGTTTCTACATATTTTTAATCTGAATTTTGCATAAACAAGTAGTCATGACTGAGGTATTAAAAAAAGTCCATTTTATTTGAGTTTTAGAAAGAGGCTGATAAGGTGCGTTATACACCTCCCCGTATAACGCATCGGCCTCAGTTATTGACATACAATAACACGCACAATACTACAGAAGAACTAACCATGTTTTTCACGGCAAAATCAAGAGAAGAAATATTATTTTGAAAAAGACGTCAGATATTTTTTTAAGTATATATTGAGACTGAGTCTTAATTGCGCAATCTAATAGAAAAGGAAACGATAAGATGAAAAACGTACTGATCATAGACGACAATGAAGAGATCCTTAATACTTTTAAACAACTATTATTGGATGAGGGCTATCGTGTAACCACCGCAAATAATGGCGCCATAGGCATAATACTATCCATGAGGAAACATTTTGATCTTATAATAACAGATCTCAACATGCCGGAAATAAGCGGTCTTGATGTAATAAAAAGGATAAATAATATTATTAAAGTCCCTATTATTTTAATGAGCTCTGACTATCTACCGGTTGAGCCGGACGATACGAATCGTTTGGGTGTAAACGCAGTAATTTCAAAGACAATTGATGATTATGATTTTTGTGAATTAGTCAAATACTGCCTGGAAGACAATGTATGTGAAAGTAAAGTATTTTAAATGTGCTTGATAATCAGTATCTCTTGCAATTTGTAGACTATCGAAGAAAAAACAGGACGGAATTAGGCAGAAACCGATATCTACGAAAGGAGGTATTTATGAAAGGTATGGAAAAAAATTCTGAACACAGGGCAAGTGAAAGGATGGATCGCACATTACAAATATCGCTACCCGATCAGGAATGCGAGACAATAAATATTAGTGCGAGTGGGGTCTATTTTGAAGCAATAACAAGTGATATAAACGCATTCTCACCTGGGACAACAATTCCAATTGAAATAAGAGTGGTGATTACCACACCCGGTTGTGGAGAAAGCGTGGTTCGGTTTAAAGGGAACGGTTCAGTTGCCAGGAATGACATAAAGGATGTCACCTGTCGTGGCAACAGATTGGGAGTAGCTCTTGAATTCAAAGATAAACTTAATATTTCCATGAAAGAGTCCTGAGATTTGCGACCTCCCGGTCAGATGGAATGATCTTGCAGAAAGACATCCTCAATCTCCAAATGTGCTTGCCGCTTCAGGAGCAATAACACATGGCTGGAGAGGGCAAATGTTGTTGCAAAAAAGATTGGATTTCGCGAAGAAAGCTATAGAACCGGATAATGACAATTTCTTTTCAGGATAAACCATGCAACCTTTATTGCCCTCTTTCCAAATGGTTTTATGTCGTCAATGTATAAGCACTGACTGACTACCTGCCGGTTGATCCGGAAGATACAAAGCTTATAGGTGTAAACGCGGTAATTTCAAAGACAATTGATGATTATGATTTTTGTGAATTGACCAAATACTGCATGGAAGACAAGGTATGTGAAAGTATAGTATTTTAAATGTGCCGGAGAACAAGTCCCGCTTGTAATTTGTAGATTCATGAAAAAAGTCCGGGACGGGGCTGGACAGAAAACAGTAATTGAAAGTTTCTATTAATTTCTGGATAAGGAGGTGGAGTATATGTCTTTAAAAATATTTATAGCTATTTTGTTTCTCTTTTCATTCGTTTTTACATCTGTTTCCCATGCAGATGAACCGGTATTGAGAAAAATTAAAAATGAGGAAGACGCTGATAGAATCCCATCTGACAGAAACACGAAAAAAGATTCTACAAAAAAGGTGACTTCACTTAAAGATAAACACCTGAATGGAGATCTTGCAATACTTGAAAAAAATATGGAACGAAAAGTGGACAATAAGGCCTTTGACGATATATATAAGAGATATGTTGGCCTGACACGGCAGTATGGAGAAGCTGACCGGGCAATCAACTTCTTTGACGGCCTTGCAAAAAGACATCCTCAATCCCCAAACGCGCTTACCGCTTCAGGGGCAAAAACATATGGCCAGGGCCAGAAAGAGAATAGAGGCTGAGACAGGCTTTAACCAAGGCTCAGCTTGATTAACAGCCTTCTATACCTTATATGTTCTCAACATGGGCACGACAGAATACAAAAAGATTATAAAGAGCCCGCAATTATGCGCTGGCTTTAGTTAAAATTTGTTTCTTGTTTTGAATTTAAATTTTGATAGAGTTTTCTATTTTTTGACCAGGAGGTTTCATATGGAATTTACCACACAAGTAGAAATAGCAGCAGACATTATATGGATTCGTCTCCATGCGAATGGAGAGATGATGCTTCGCAAACTAAGATCTTTACTGAGAATGGAGAAGTCACTCTTTTACCAGGGTATTGGCTGGCTTGCAAGAGAAGGAAAAATATCTGTAACGAAGGCCAGATGGAGTAAAAAGATAAGCCTTTGCAATTAATTAACAGTGGATAGACTTTCACCTTTTTATATAGGAGGATAAATAACATGTCCGTATTAATAGTTGGTGGAGACCACCTTGGCAGTATACCAAAGGAACTTAAAAAGATCGGGGTAGACAATATCAGGCATATGAGCGGCAGGAATAGAAATGTCATCAAGAGAGGCATGCCAATGACAATGGACCTGATCATAGTACTGCATGATTATGTTAACCACAATCTGGCAAATGTGACCAAAAAACAGGCCAAGGAGTGTAATATTCCCGTTGTCTTTGCAAAACGATCATGGTCATCTATTTACAAAAAATTACCAGATAGCTTAACTAATAATTAACCGGAAATTATTTTGACAGAAACATGAGATTGCTGAAAGTAAGCCCCAACCATATTTATGACGGTATTATCAAATAGCCGAAATATTTTTTTAACTTTATCCTGAGATTGAGTCTCATTCGCCTGTAAGGTTATAAAGCAATTGCGAAACTCTATATCAGGAAGGTGGCGATGGTTACGATAAATTAAAGTGTTTGATAATAATTTAGAGATATTTCGAAAAGTATATTAGAGAGGAGTTCGAAAAGGAATGAGAAATTACTTAAGAAGTACGGTAGCTATGATGGCAATGCTTCTGATTTGCATTAGCATCACGAATGTAGTTTTCGCCAGACACAATGATGATGATGGTGATTCCGGTAGACATGGCAGAATAGCACGTGATGCATCTATAGAACGCAAACTGGGAGGAGCACTATTTGAAGACATTAATCTTTCATTAAACAGAAATCAGTCTTGTAAGAACTGCCATGGTCTTTCAAGAGTTGAGGTCCCTACAGAAGTAAAACCAGGAATTTTCAAAATGCGTAAACAGGCCGCAAAAGCTTTTGTTGACCCAACAAACATTATGAATGGTACTGGTGTTTCTGATGGTTCAGTTGATCGTGACTTTGGTGGTTTGAATTCACCAAGTATTGGTTATGCTGCTTTTAGTCCTGTATTCCATTGGGATAAAGGAGAAGAATTATTTCTTGGTGGGCAATTCTGGAATGGACGTGCTGCAGATTTGAAAGAACAAGCACAAGGTCCTTTTATCAACCCGGTTGAAATGGCAATGCCAGATGAATTTTCTGTGATTGAACGGTTACGAGAAAATCCAAAATACGTGAGAATATTCAAAAGACTTTACGACATCAATCTTACATCTATCCAGGAAGCAAATTATGCCGATGTATTAGAGGCATACAAAGCAATGGCTGACGCTATTGCTACTTTTGAGCGAACAAAACGATTCAATAAATTTAATTCTAAATTTGATTATGAAGCTGCTGGCATGACGGCATACAATGCATCAGAACAGCGTGGAGCTGACTTATTTGACGGAATTGCTCTTTGTGGTGAATGCCATACGACTGAAGGAGTTGATGGTGATGATACACCTGCACTGTTAACTGATTTCAGTTATGACAACTTAGGCACTCCACCTAATCCTCAAATTCCAGGCCAGCCAGCATTCGATCCTGGATTACTTGGAAATCCAAACTTAGATGCAGTACGTGGAGCGCCAACTGATCCATCTGAAGTTGAAGGTCGTCATAAAGTCATGAGCTTGCGAAATATCGCATTAACAGCGCCATACATGCATAACGGTATTTTCAAAACATTAGAAGAAGTTGTTCACTTCTACAATACACGCGATACCTTAGGTAATACTCCAACTAACGGTGGACCTGCGGATGCAACAAACCCAGAGTTTGGTACAGAATTTTGGCCAGAAGGTGAGTTCCACGGTACCCGTAATATTGATGAGTTAGGAAACTTAGGCTTAACACCTCAAGAAGAAGCAGATGTCGTTGCTTACTTAAAAACGTTTACCGATAACTATCCTTCCTGGGGTAACAAAAATGGTTTAAGTGATCCAAATGTTCCACAAGACACACCTTCACCATTTAGAGACTTTCCTCTTCCGGTTCACTCTGTAGATTAAACTGCAGGCTATACTGAAGAGTAAAGCCTCGTCCAGGGCAGCCTGGCGTTCCCCACCCTTTATCGCTGGGCTGCTCCTATTTTTATTTACTGAGTAAACACTTGTAATTCAATAATTCCAAATATTGCAAAACCATTACTACCATAATTCAGTTCATGCATAATAGGATCTTTTAGTTGAATCACAATACCGGTGACATTTGGTAAATCAACGTCAATCACCGTATCCTAAGTGCTCCCCGGAACTCCCCAGTTTCAGTCAATGCTTCGCTGGCGCGAAGAGGGGAGACTTTCTTATTACTTTGATGGGGAGTTTACTACCATGGAAGACCTTGTCAAAGCCACTCTAATGGGCAGGAATAGAAATCTCATTAAGAAGGGTATGCCGATGACCATGGATCTGATTATCGTATTGCATGATTATATTATCCACAATCTGTCGAATGTAACCAAAAAGCAGGCGAAGGAGAGTAACATTCCCGTTGTCTTTGCAAGACGTTCATGTTCATCCATATACAAAAAGTTACCTCATTGTCTAACTAATAGTTAACCTCAATTATATAACGCTAAAGTAGAGAATTTTTAAATTATATATTACTGACACTGGCGTTCTGACCACTTGACAGGTGTATAAGGAGTCATGTAAGTTATGTTAAATTCGTGGCTTAGATAATAATTAAAATTAAAAGGAACTAAATGAGTTTTTCGTATGTTGATAGTGTTGTAAACGTTTGATGATTCTTTAATAAATAACGCAATGGGTGCACTGACATTTTCTCCTTCTCCTTTCATCAGTGCACCCATTTCTCTTTATCGCCATCTGTTTTGTATATCCAATCCTGTCAAACCTTTAACTTCACTCAAAACTCCAATAATTGCTTGACAACAACAGATAGTCTTTGCTATTATAGCTCCTTAGAACTTGAGTCTCAATTGCAACATTATGTCTACTACAAAAGTATTTTTGATCATTTCACTGTTTTTTTTATCAGGATGCACTCTGTTCGGTCGTCCTTCAAACTATCAGACTGATTATGGTGCCACCCGTACACAACTGCCTAAAGATACCAAGGCATTTAATGATGACTTTGAGCATGTGTGGGCAACCGTGATCATGGCACTTGGAGATCTGCCGTTAGACAAAATTAGTAAGGAGAAAGGGATCATTAAAACCGGTTGGGCTGAAGGCTATTCGCAAACAAGAAAAGCCCGGAGCGTCGTGACGGATCGATTTCTTAATGATTACTGGAAAGAGAGATATCGGCTTACCGTCACTATTTCCGGCAATATTATGGGTAGTTCTGTAAAAGTAAGTTGCCAGCTTCAGCAAAAGCCCAGAGGGGGCAGTGCCGCTTACAGATGGCAGAGGGTAAAATCCACGGGTGAAATAGAAGAAGAGGTATTAAGGAGAATTGAAGAACTCCTGGTGGAAGGTTAAGGAATCTATGAGAATGAGAAAAACAAGCATTTATTTAATAATAACATTAATACTGACACTGGTGTTTGAGATTACAACCCCCTGCTATGCACAGGCGGCTTCTGACAAAGCGCCAACAGATAATTATATATCTCAGGTCTATTTGACAGAAGAACAGGCATTGCAAGAGGTGTTTCCGCATTGTGATGAGGTCCTCTTCAATGTAATATCCCTTACAAAAGAAGAGAAAAGCCAGTTTCAAAACCGCATGCGGAGAAAAATCTATGAAGATTTTTTTGTTGTCTATATGGGTATGAAATCAGGCAAGGTAACGGGATATGCGATGATCACGGAAGAGATCGGCAAATTTCATCCTTATACTTTTATAGTATCAGTAGATCTTAAGGGAAAAATCGATAAGATAGCAATTCTCGTTTACCGTGAAAGCAGAGGCTCGGAGATTGCAAAGAAGAGGTTCCTTTACCAGTTTAAAGGCAAGTCACTCAAAAATAGAATACGAATTAATAGAGATATCATTAATATCTCGGGTGCAACGATGTCTGTTGTCACCATGTGTAAAGGCGTTAAGAAAGTACTTGCCGTGATTGATGAGTTCTATTTAAGCGGCAAAAATGCTGACAAAATGGCTTCCCTGGAGAAAATAAGGTATGGCTATGAAAAAGATACGGGACAGAAACAGGAATTAAAACTTTTTAAGAAGGCGGCCTTAAGCATGGGCACCGTCTTTGAGGTCACTATCTATGCTGCTGATAAGTATATAGCCGAAAAAACGTTCAATGATATTTTCCAGGAACTAAACAGGCTTGATTACCTGATGAGCAATTATAAAGAGGAGAGCGTGCTTTCACAGCTTAATAATAATGCCTCAGCAGGACCTGTCGATTGTAACAAAGAGCTCTCTAATATAATTGAACAATCTATACAGTATAGTGAAATAACTGAAGGCGCCTTTGATATTACCATTGGCCCACTCATGAAAAAGTGGGGATTTTTTAAGAAGCAGGGACGA
>JABHIW010000144.1 GCA_018670825.1 Candidatus Scalindua sp.
AATAAAGGTATCGATATACAGGCGGTGAATGGACAGGCGGTTAAGGCATCAAAAAGTGGAGTCGTTGCATTAACCTCAGATGCGCCTGATGGATGGGGCAAAGTTGTCGTGCTTCAGCATGATGACGGCTCTTACACATGGTATGCGTATAATTCCAGGATTCTTGTAAGAAAAGGAGACTATGTTCGCCAGGGGCAGACAATTACAGAGGCTGGTAGTACGGGAAGGGCAAAACATGACAAGCTCCATTTTAAAATATTTTTGCGTGGAGAACCGGTAAATCCGATACCTCGGTTACGATAAGTGACTATATACGAGCCTCAAAGCAAATAGTAAAGACCCAAGTTAGAAGACTATTTTGTAATGTTACACTATAGTTTTTTTCTTTTTACAAAATAGTTACAGACAGTTTTTCTCTTTATATAACATAAATGAAAAATATTTGGGCGCCATGGCGTAAGGAATTTATCTTGAGCAAAAAAGAGGAAAATTGTTTTTTCTGTGAGGCGATAAAAGACAGCCAAGATCGCAAGAATCTGGTTTTGTACCGGGGAAAAGAGTGTTTTTGTATCCTAAACAAATATCCCTATAATAATGGCCATTTAATGATAGCACCAAACCTGCACAAAGATGATTTGTCAAAATTAAGCGATTCGGAAATGCTGGAGTTCATGACATTAACGAGAGACGTGAAGAATGTCTTGAGTAAGAAAATGAATCCGGATGGTTTCAATTTAGGAATTAATCTCGGCAAGGATGCCGGTGCCGGAGTTGTAGGCCACATACATTTACATATAGTTCCAAGGTGGAAAGGCGACACAAATTTTATGCCCGTTATTTCTGACACAAAAGTAATTCCACAATCACTCAGTGAATTGTATGATGAATTAAAAGATCGTTTGTAACCGTTAATATTGGATTTAATAAGATGCTGACTAGAGAAGAACTGGAAAAAAGAGAAGATAGTTACCTGGCACCATATGCTATGAAAAGTATGCATACGCGTGGAAGAACATATCCAGAGGATGAGCACCCATATAGAAGTGTTTATCAGAGAGATAAAGACAGGATTATCCATTCTACTGCTTTCAGGAGATTGGAATATAAAACACAGGTTTTTGTCAATCATGAGGGAGATCACTATCGTACACGGCTTACCCATACAATAGAAGTTGCTCAAATTGCCAGAAGCATATCAAGGGCATTATGTTTAAATGAAGATCTTTCAGAGGCAATTGCTCTGGCACACGATCTGGGCCATACGCCATTCGGCCATTCAGGAGAAGACGCGCTCAGAATATTGATGAAGCATCATGGTGGTTTTGAACATAATGTTCAGGGCTTGCGAGTTGTTGACATACTGGAAAAGAGATATTCACAATTTTCCGGTTTGAACCTTTCATGGGAGGTTAGAGAATCAATCGCAAAGCACAAATTGCTTTCAGATGATCCAAATGTTATTAAATTTGATTTAAACAAACAACCGCTTCTTGAAGCAAAAATTGTGGACATTGCTGACTCTATAGCCTATGACAATCACGATATAGATGATAGTTTAAAAGCAGGACTGATTACAGAAAGCGGCTTGGAAGAAGTAGAATTATGGAGATACGCAAAAGAGAAGGTAGGAGAGCAGTATAATAATCTTACGAAAGAGATGGAAAATATACATACCATAAAATACCTGATAGACATGGAAGTAACGGATTTGATAACGCATACACAACTAATGATTGAAAAGATGCAAATAAAAACCACTGAAGATGTCCAAAAATGTAAAGAGCGGTTAGTATCCTTTTCACCTGAGATATCTAAAAAGAAACTGGAATTGCAGGAGTTCTTACAACAAAACGCATATAATCACTACAGGGTAGTTCGAATGGCTGATAAAGCAAAACGGTTCGTCGAAGAGCTGTTTAACGCGTTTATTCAAAACCCTATGCAGCTTCCGCCGGAATACCAAAAATGGATAGAAGAGGCGGGACTTTATCAGGGCGTTTGTGACTATATAGCCGGGATGACTGATAGATTTGCCCAAGACGAGTATTTAAAACTTTTCTATCCTTATGAAAGAGTATAATGAAAGCAGATGTTTCAGTAATAATGCCCGCTGCAGGTCTTAGCCTTCGTATGGGAGCCGGTGTAAGAAAACCATTTCTCATGATAGGTGAAAAACCTGTTTTTTTTTATACGCTGGAAAAGTTCTGTAAACTGGAAAGAGTAAAAGAGATTATTTTTGTCGTAAATGAGAAGGACCGATCAACTGTTATTGAAAAATGGTCAGATGAGCTTAAGGATTACAAAGTAACTAAAATTGTAACGGGGGGTGAACAAAGGCAGGATAGTATCAGTAACGGCCTTTCTCAGCTAGACCCTGATACTGAAATAATCCTGGTACATGATGCAGTGAGACCTCTGGTAAAACAAGACGAAATTGAGGAAGTGATTAAAAGCACGGAGGAAAAAGGCGCTGCTATTCTTGCGAGCCCTATGAAATTGACGGTAAAGAGAGTTAACCCAAGTCATGAAATAATAGAAACAGTTCCTCGGCATGATCTATGGATGGCACAAACACCTCAAGGTTTTAAAAGAGATTTAATAATTAATGCCTATAATAAGATTAAGGATACAAATGAAGAGTTTACTGATGATGCAGAGGTTGTTGAAAAGGCCGGACATACAGTAGGGATAGTTCCCGGGAGCTATGATAACATTAAAATTACAACACGTGAGGACTTAAAGTTGGCAGAATCACTATTAGTAAAAGGTTAAAATTCCTTAAGTAATTTCTTCTTTTTGTAATCATAATCTTCTTCGGTTATGAACCCTTCATCTCTCAATTCCAGATACTCGGACAGGATCTCTTTAATGTTCCTTTTCTCTGCATCATCATCATGTTCTTCCAGTAGATCACTTTTCTTATGATCGTAATCGATATCGCTGATAAAACCATCTTCTTTTAGCTTGCGAAGCTCATTGAATTTATCTTTTATGCTTTTTTCCTGTTTTTGACCTAATATCAATGCCTTTCTGAGTTCATAATCTTTTTTGGTAATAAGCCCGGTAGCTTCTAATTCCTTCAATTCCAGAAGCTGATCTTTAATACTCATTCTTGGTAGTATCACTTGAGTGGTACCATTAGAGTTGCTTCCACCGGTACCGGTGGAGTTAGCAGCTTCTGGCTTATCGGTGAGTGTTACTTTCTTTCCGTAGTCTTCTTTTTTTACAAACGTTTCTTCCGTTAAATCTATTATTAACCAATTTTCATGCCCACTTCTAAATGTTTGACCGTCGCTTGGGCTTATTATCCAAAACGGGTTTTTAGTTATAGTAAACGGATCAACAAATACTTCATCTACTACTTCTCCAAATATATTATCCTTACCTTTGTCTACAAGATCCTCATATTGTATTCTTGAGAACACAACATTTAATCTATTATTAGCAATGAATAATCCGAATACAGTGTATACTTCTGATTTAAAAAGGCTTTTTCCCATATTGTAGTTAGAATTAACTAATATATATTGCGATGGGGATGCCTTTGTAAGGGCATCAGCTATATGAGGTGCTAAATTTAATAATTCACTTTCCTGAAAAATATTCTGTTCTTTACCAAAACCGGTAATGCCTTTATCTTTATAATGAATAGATGCAAGTGCGCTTGACAACAAGTCTTTGTCTAAGAATTTTGGATGATCAAGAAATGCCTCTGAAGCACCCTTTGTACTCTGTACTTTTTCTAGCCTTATATACGTCTTACCTTGATTATATATAGTGCGTCCCTGGTTTTGAACTTGATTACTCCTGACAAGAGAATCAAAATTTGTGCAACCTATTGCTCCGAACAAAAAAACAAATAAGAAAATGCATTTAAAATTCATTCAAAAGTTCCTTCTTTTTCAATTCATAATCTTTTTCTGAAATTAAGCCTTCTTCACTGAGAATTTTTAATTCTTTTAGCTTGTCTCGTACGTCTTGATATTTTTGTTTTTCTTCAATGAAGTTATTGCTAGTCCTTACTTTTCTTTCAATAGCTCTCGCCCGACCACCTGTCTGAAGTGGATTATCATTAACATTGCTACTCGTGTTACCACTTCCTGCCACACCAAACAAATTACTAGTCAAGTCAAAAATAAGCCAGTTTTGATGTCCCGGTGCAAACCGTTGTCCTTCCATGGGGATAAGACTCCAGCGACCGCTTCTCTTCACATCAAACGGGTCTTTAAATTTACTCTTATTGCTTTTCCGAAATGACCTTCCATCAGAAATACTTTTTTTATTTAGAATATCGCTAAAAACAATGTTAAGTTCATTATTTGATACAAACATACTAAAATAACTTTGAGCATCAGCCAAAAGGACCTTATCGGAAGTAGAAAAAACTAAAATATCTTGAGAATCATTGGCCATGGAAAATGCACTAATAATCGGAGGTATAATATTCTGTAGTTCTTCTTTCTTGTATAACTGTTTTTTACCTTTGCTACCCAACATCAATGATTTCTGAGTATAATAAATGGATGAAAGAATATTCGCGAGTCCACCTCCTGTAAAGTAATATGGGTGGTTGTAGTTTTTCTTTATTACGTTTCCTTTTTCATCCTGCTCTTCACGTATTTCGACAGAAGCATTATGATCATCAACTGTTGCACCAACTATGTTACTTTTCTTATAAACCTTTTTATTATATGTGTTGCAGCCAAATACTAGAGAAAATAACAATAGTAACGGTATAAATTTAAGTAAAAAATATTGTTTCATAAATCCCATCCCTTCTTAACAGATTTTATCTATTGCTTCTGCCAGAGAGGATACCTCGGTCATTGTAAGAGATAGTATTCTAGAAGATTCTTTGGTATTGTCTTTTGGAATAATTACATTTTCAAACCCAAGCCTGGCGGCCTCTTTTATTCTGCTATCAAATTGACTTACTCCTCTCACTTCACCACCTAAGCCTAACTCGCCTATTATGATAGTATTACTTGGTATTGCAATATCCTTGAAACTGGATGCAATTGCAATTGCAATTGCAAGATCTGCCGCCGGCTCATCTACTTTTACACCACCAACAACATTTACAAATACATCATGTCCTCCTAAAAGAAGACCTGCTCTTTTCTCCAGCACTGCCAGTATCATCGTAACACGGTTGTGGTCAACACCACTCACTTTACGCCCAGGCATTCCAAAGCTTGAACTGGTTACAAGCGCCTGTACTTCCACAAGCATGGCCCTTGTACCTTCAATACATGAAATGATTACAGAACCTGAGCTTAAGTTATGTGTTCTAGAAAGAAAAATCGCGGAAGGGTCTTGGACCTCTCGAAGCCCATTTTTGCACATCTCGAAAATTCCTATTTCGTTTGTTGGCCCAAAGCGATTCTTCACCGCTCTAAGTATTCTAAACGACATGAATTTTTCCCCTTCAAAATACAGTACCGTATCAACTAAATGCTCCAATACCTTGGGTCCGGCAATTGTTCCCTCTTTGGTAACATGCCCAACTAAGAAAATAGAAGATTCCGTTTTTTTTGATAGTTGAATTAGCTCATTAGCACATTGCCTGACTTGTGAAACCGTTCCCGGTGATGATTCAAGTTCTGGCTTGAACATAGCTTGTACTGAGTCAATTATGATGAGCTTAGGATTGACTTTTTTGATGTGTTCAAGAATAACATTTATGTTATTTTCTGCAACCAAAAAAATATTATTCGATGTAACACCGAGCCTGTCTGCACGTAATTTTATCTGTGCGGTTGATTCTTCCCCTGTTACATACAGAGATAAGTAGTCCTGTTCACTGAATTTTTGGCATACCTGCAACAAGAGTGTTGATTTTCCTATTCCTGGTGTGCCACCAATCAAAACTGCTGAGCCCGCCACAATGCCACCACCGAGAATTCTATCAAACTCTTCGACGTAAGTATGAGTCCTAAGTTTACTAACCAGCTTTATGTCTGATAAACAGACAGGGCTCTCTATATCATATTCCGGAAGGATGTGCGTAAGCCTAGGTTCGCATTTTTCTTCCGTCATTGAATCCCACTCATCACAACCAGAGCACCGACCTACCCATTTGTTCGTTTTCCATCCGCATAGCTGGCAGACAAAAACCGTGCTAAATTTTGCCATAGTATAACGTTATTGTCTCTTAATGTTTAACATAGCTATGTTTAGGTCGTCATATTCCTGAAAACAAAAAAAAAGGGGCTTGGCAGCCCCCTTTTTTATATACTCGATTTGTAAAATTACTATTAATTATTTACTCTCTGAACCGATTGTAGCTAGCTCTTTCTTGACCGTTACTTCCTCAAAAAGCAATTTTCCTTCTCGTAATTTCACCTCTATAGTATCTCCATCCTTAAACCTGCCTCTTAAGATATTTTCAGAGAGTGGGTCTTCTATTAAATTTTCTATGGATCGATGTAGTGGCCTTGCGCCATAATTTGGTTTATAGCTTTGGTCAATAAGGAAATCAGATGCTTCCTGAGTTATTGTTAGAGCTATGTTATAGTTACCAAGCCTTGAACGTATGCTTTCCAATTCAATGTTAACTATCTTTCTCAAATCATCTTTTGTAAGATCTCTAAATACGGCGATATCATTAATTCTGTTGATAAACTCTGGACGGAAATGCTTTTCGACCGCTTCTAATAGTTGCTCTCGAATAGATTCATAAGATTGTTCACCGGAAGATTTTTTGAATCCAAGTGATGATGCATTTTTAATTATGTCACTACCAATGTTTGACGTCATGATTATGATTACATTTCTAAAGTCAATATGACGGCCATAACTATCCGTTAATTTGCCTTCCTCCATAACCTGTAACAACATGTTAAACACATCTGAATGGGCTTTTTCTATTTCATCCAGGAGCAACACTGCATATGGACGCCTTCGAATCTTTTCAGTTAATTGCCCTCCTTCTTCAAACCCGACATAACCAGGAGGTGCACCTATTAATCGTGATACATTATGTTTCTCCATGTATTCGGACATATCTATTTGAATCAGCGAATCTTCTTCCCCAAACAAAGATTTGGCTAATGCTTTTGAGAGTAGAGTTTTACCAACTCCTGATGGGCCGGTAAAGATAAAGCTGGCACTTGGCCTATTTGGATTCTGTAAGCCCGCCCTTGACCTTCTAACCGCTTTTGCGACGGCATTAATAGCATACTCCTGACCGATTACCGTTTCTTGAAGTTCAGACTCGAGATTAAGCAATTTCTTCGCTTCTTCAGCTTCCATTCGTTTTAGAGGAATGCCTGTCATAGTTGAAACGACTTCGGTAATAACAGCTTTGTCTACCGTACCGTCTACTTCCGTAGAATTTTCTCTCCATTCTTTTTCTACGTCACCTTTTTTCTTTTTCAATTTGTCTGCTTTATCTCGAAGCTTTGCCGCTCTCTCAAAATCTTGTAATGCTACGGATTCATCCTTCTCTTTCTCGAGATCTATTATTTCTTTTTCTATATGCCGTAGATCAGGAGGATGTGTAGTTGCCTTTAATCTTACACGAGCACCTGCTTCATCTATAACATCTATTGCTTTATCAGGCAAGAATCTTCCTGTAATATATCTTGTCGCATATTCTGTTGCTATTTTTATTGCCTCATCAGTTATTGTAACCTTATGATGTGCTTCATATCTTTCCCTTAAACCTTTTAAAATTTCGACAGTTTCTTCTTTTGAAGGTGGGTCGACAACTATTGTCTGAAATCTTCTTTCAAGTGCACCGTCTTTCTCAATATATTTTCTATATTCATCGAGAGTGGTTGCACCAATACATTGTATCTCTCCTCTGGAAAGAGCTGGTTTCAGAACATTAGATGCATCAATTGCACCTTCTGCACCTCCTGCACCTACTAACGTATGAAGCTCATCTATAAAGAGGATTATGTTTTTTGCTCTACGAACTTCACCCATTACGGCTTTAATCCTTTCCTCAAATTGACCGCGGTATTTTGTGCCTGCTACCATCATTGCCAAATCTAAGGCGACAATTCTTTTCTCGCGCAACAGTTCTGGAACCGCACCGCTTATCACCGCTTGAGCCAAGCCTTCAACTACAGCAGTTTTTCCTACTCCAGCCTCCCCAATTAAAACCGGGTTATTTTTTGTTCGACGACTCAATACTTGAATCAGACGTTCGATAATCAACTGCCTGCCAATAACGGGATCCAATGTCTGTTCCTTTGCTTGCTGTGTTAGATCACGACCAAAGGAATCAAGTGCAGGTGTTTTTGATTTACCTTTTTTCTCCTCTTTTTCTTTAACACCCTGTGTCGTTTCAGCCCCAAGAAGTTCGATCACCTCTTCTCTGACACCTTCCAGCTTTATACCTAAATTCAGTAAAACCTGTGCCGCTACGCCTTCGCGTTCTCTGAGGAGTCCAAGTAGTTGATGTTCTGTACCTATATAGTTATGCCCCATGGCCTTTGCTTCTTCCATAGCATATTCTAACACCTTCTTCACCCTCGGAGTGAAAGGTAATTGTCCAACGGAGACAAGGTCTGGGCCAGCTTGAACTATCTTTTCTACCTCCATACGTATCTTTTTTAAATCAATGTCCAGATTTTGCAAAACATTTGCTGCCACACCACTACCTTCTTTTACCAAACCAAGTAATATATGTTCTGTACCTATATATTCATGGTTAAATCTTTTTGCTTCCTCTCTAGCAAGCGCCATTACCTTTCTTGCCCTATCAGTAAATTTGTCAAACATTTTTGGCCACCTTTTTCCTATAAACCTTCAAGCCTCTTCCTTACGTAAGAGGCCCTGATAACATTTCTTTGCGCAGAATCCAGCTCACAGCCTTGCAGCTTTTGTAAATGTGCCGGAAGTGTCAGGACAAAGAGTTCGTTAAGGGTTTGTATTTCAATATCTTCAATCAAACCTAAATTGACACCCATACGAACCTGTGAGAGTAATTGTAAAATTTCTTCAGACGTAATCATTCGAGCAGCCTTAAGCATACCGTATGACCGCCAAATTCTATCTTCTAATTGATCTTTACTTTCCATAACCAAAGCCTTTCTGGCCATTCTTTCATAACTTGTAATACGCGGTATTACACTTTCAATTATGGATAAAATTTCCTTCTCTGATTTTCCTAATGCAAATTGGTTTGAAATTTGGTATAGATCGCCAGAAACTTTAGTACCCTCTCCATACAAACCTCTGACCACTAAACCAAGCTTGCCTACTGCATTGAAAACCTTTTCAATATGTTTTGTCATACCGAGCGCGGGGAGATGCAACATTACAGAAACCCGCATACCTGTACCGACATTTGTCGGGCAGGCAGTCAGGAATCCAAATCTTGAAGAAAATGCAAAGTTTAAATTTTCTCCAAGAATATTGTCAATTTCATCAATAGTATTCCAAGTATTTTTTAGCTCGAAACCTGAACGGATCACCTGAATTCTTAGATGATCTTCTTCGTTAATCATCAGGCTGACAGTTTCTGATTTCCCAAATGCAACACCTCTTTCTCCCTCCCCTTCGGCATGCTCCTTACTAATCAGGTGCCTTTCTACCAAAAACAATTTATCGACTGCAGTTGCCTGGTTTAAATTTACATAAGAGACATCCCGTGCTATGTTATGTTCAATTATAGTCTTTCTAAGTAAAGATTCTACCTCTTTCCTCTGTTTTAGATTTGCACGGGACAGAAAAGGATATCCTGTAATATTTCTTGCCAAACGGATTCTGCTACTAATTACGATGTCAGATTCCTTGCCAGTACCCCTTAGCCATTCACCAGTATTGTCCGAAAGATCTTTAATCTCCATCTTCAACATTCCCTGAAAGTTCGTAAATTTTATCTCTTAATTCCGCCGCCTTTTCGTAATTTTCCCTTTCTACCGCTTCGTTTAACTCCTTACGCAACTGGATCAACTCATTTTTCTTAACAATTTCTGCGCCCGCGTTTGCCGGTACTTTACCCACATGTTGAGAACTACCATGCATCCTTTCAATAAGAGGTAACAGTCCCTTTTTAAATACAATATAGTCCATGGGACAGCCAAGACGACCTTGAGATCTGAATTCCAGATAAGAAAGACCACATACAGGACAAGTCGCTTTTGACATTTCCCTTATTTCAGGAGATACCTGGTTGATCAGGCTCGTTAAAATATCAGACGGGGATGGTGCTTTTGGGAAGTGATTTGTAACATTTTGGGCACAATCCTCGCAAAAATGCCTCTCTTTTTTTTCATTTTCTATAATTTCAGTGAGATGGACTGTCGCCAGTTTTTTATTGCATGACTCGCATTTCATTATATGTAACTCCCTCTGCTAATTATTTTTATTTTTTTGTCCATTTCAGTAATTCTGTAACCTCTCCAAGAGAAGTTTTTCCATGAGAAATTTCTTCTCGTATTCTGTTTTCTCTTTCCAGCCAATCCATCGCGTAGTTAGCCATTTCTTTCGCTTCACGCTTTGGCATAACCATCAGGCCATCACTGTCACCCATGACCCAATCTCCATTATCTATCGTAATACCTGAAATATTTATAGGAATTCCGATCTCACCAAAACCTTTAGGCTCTCCTGCGTTTGGCATGACTAGCTTTGCAAATGCAGGAAATTGCAATTTCCTGATTTCTCCGCTATCACGAATTGCTCCGTTTACGACTACCCCAGAAATCCCCTTCTGTATCGCACTCTGTGTCGCAAGCTCTCCCCATACGGCAGGCCCTACACCTCCGGAATCAATAACGATCACGTCTCCTGGCTCCGCCACATCTATCGCTTCAACTGGTTTTGCCCAGTCACCAGGATACGTTCGAACCGTCACTGCCCTCCCGATCATCTTCGATTCCAAGCTTACGCAGTTTATCCCGGTTAACCCTTTAAGACGGTGACTACCATCTGATATATTTGCAGTTGAAACTTTTTCTAATATTTCACGGATATCGTCGCTTGAAGTTCTTTTAAAGAACTCCTCTGCGATTTTCTCTCGACTTGAAATAGCTTTCTTTAAATTTTCAGTAGCGGTCTTTATATCTGTTGCCTTACAAATTGCACCGCCTACTATTATAATTTTTGCGCCTGCATTTACCGCATCAACAACTGTTTCAGAATTAATCCCTCCAGCGACAGCAATGGGAATACTAACCTTTGAGCAAATTTCTTTAAGTCTTTCAAAAGGACGACTTCCTTGCATCTGCTCGTCGATTGCGGTATGAATGCCTATAAAGTCAGCACCCCACTTCTCAACTTCTATTGAACGAGAGACACAATCAGCAACCCCGAGGAGGTCAACCTCCACTTTTATTCCGTAATTTTTGCCTGCGCTTATACACTCTTTTATTGTCGCGTCTGTGGCACTTCCCATTACAACAGCAATGTCTGCCCCGGCCTTCGCAGCCGTTTCCATTTCCACACGACCGGCATCCATCGTTTTCATATCAGCGACTATCGTCGTCGTAGGAAATTCTTTCCGAAGTGCCCTTATAGAATCCAGCCCTTCGCTTTTAATGAGAGGAGTACCCGCCTCAACCCAGTCAACACCAGCGTCAACCGCCTCCCTGGCCACATTGATAGCGCGTCTTAAGTTTATAAAATCTAAAGCTACTTGAAGGATAGGAGTGTCTAAATTAATATTCACTTATGGTTTGTAAAAGAACGGATTATACATAATATGCGGCAGCGCATTTTTCAGATTCCCATGTCTTAACTTTGGCAACAAATACTTCAGGAGGCAACTGCTCGCTTAAGTTGTTATATATTATCTTTGAAACATTTTCTGTTGTGGGATTCTCCTGTTTAAACTCATCCAACTCATTTAAATAGGAATGATCAAAACGAGAAAGTATTTCGCCAAGTTTCTTTTTAACAACCTTGAAATCCATAACCATCCCCAACTCGTTAAGTTTTTCTGTCTTAAGCGTAACTTCTACCTTCCAGTTATGTCCGTGTAATTTCTCACAATCTCCATCATAGCCACGTAAATTGTGAGCACCGGCAAATGTTTTTTCGACAACGAGCTCATACATATTAAGGGATCCAACACACTTCTTATCGGCAGTAAATGATATTTGTTTAATAATTAATTCTACTTTGCTGAAAATGAAAGTCAAGCGTTTTTTAAATGCCTGAAAACCATTTAAGTGCAATATAGAATGCAGTCTAGTTTACTAATAAAATCTCAATGATACAGCTAAAAACAGTATTACAAAGACCAATACCAAGGCAGATACCTGTAATATTTTCTTATGTACAGGTGGCTTGACTAAACACGAACAATCTTCATCAGTCTTATCTTCATTTAGCAGAAAAGCATTAACACCGTAAATAATAAAGAGGCACACAGCAAGTAGAATCTTAATCCGTATAACAATCTTATATCCTGAGCTTAAGCTTGTATCAGAAACAGACATGATACTGCCAATAGAATTAAAAATTCCGGTAACAATAAGTACACCTATTAGTATCCCGACATAAATACGAAATCGGTCATGAATATCATTGGAAAATCTTCCTATCCCGGAAACGGATGAGCTTCTCCCCAAAACCGGCTTTAATATTGCCACGAGAAAGATCATCCCGCCTACCAGAAGAGCTGCTGCAGAAAGATGGAACCAGTGGTTGATCAAAATCAAGTTATCAAATATCATGTTAAATCTCCATCAATTTTGTAATTGAAATTCAGGCAAAGTCCATTCTACCGTAGTTTGCTCTGTTATTACAACATTGTTATTTTAGATATAGTTGAATCGGATTGAAAATCAAAAGGTATTTATGTTTATAATAATTTCAAGTTAATGGTTAAAACTTTCGTGAGATTATTGCCTTTGATTTTCATTAGAATGCATGCTAAAATCCAATTCAAGCGGTTTTACTCATAATTAAGCAAACCTAAAATGGAAGAGTAACTTAGCAATGCTAGTCCTAATTCCAGAAAAAATCGAATATATATGAGCATTATATCAAATAATTATTTAATTTAGAAAATGGAATATATCAATTCCGCATGTATATTGAAATTCTAAGAAATTAAATAAATCCTGGGCAATTAACCTCTTTTAATTAATAGAAGAAAGTTGCATACGTTTTTCTATCTGAGTTTGAAGTTCAGCAACATCTCAAAACAGTTCCGCAGCTAATGAAATAATACAATACATGCCACTTTGAATCTATCCTGTGTTGTCAGATAACACAGGATAGATTCAAAGTGGCAGGGACTAACAAGATCACAGTAGGAACCAAGTGCTTTAGTGAAAAAATAGAAATAGACTTTCCAAGGAAATTATTAATATACAAATAATTAAAAAGGTATAAATATGGCGAATGGTAAGGTTAAAGAACGTGACTACTATGAGGTATTAGGAGTAAGCAGAAACGCAACTAATGATGCGCTGAAAAAAGCATACAGAAAGCTTGCCCTCAAATATCATCCGGATAAAAATCAGGGAGACAAAAACGCAGAACAAAGATTCAAAGAAGCGGCAACTGCCTATGAAGTGCTTAGTGACCCAAAAAAAAGGGAAATGTACGACTTGCGGGGAAGTGCCGGACTTAATGATATGGGTTTTCATGGTTTTGAAAACAGCGCTGACATATTCAGTAATTTCGGAGATATATTTGGCGATATGTTTGGTAAACGGTCTTACCGGGAAAGGATCAGGGCCCAGAAGGGCTCAGACCTCAGACATGACATAACAATATCTTTTACTGATGCTGCATTAGGAAGTGAGAAACAGCTTCGGTTTACAAAGGGTGATACCTGTGACGCCTGCAAAGGAACGGGTGCCAAAAATGGAGCACCAACGGCATGCTCTCAATGTAATGGCACTGGACGCATAAGCAGACAGCAAAGCCCTGTTGGTGGTTTTTATTCTTGCCCTAATTGCAGTGGCTCCGGCAGAAAGATTGATGTCCCATGCAATACCTGTAATGGCGAAGGGCGAGCGACCAAAACAGGATCTTTGTCTGTTAAAATACCTCCTGGAATTGAGAATGGTTCTAAACTAAGGCTCTCTGGTCAGGGAGAAGCCGGTATCAGGGGCGGAAGAGCGGGAGATTTGTATATATATATTAAAATTGCTACACATCCCTATTTTGAGAGAAATAGTTTGAATGTTCTTTACGATGCGCATATATCATTCACCAAAGCGGCATTAGGTGGAGAAATAGAGATCCCAACCTTAAACGGAAAAGCAACGTTAAAGATCCCTAAATGTACACAATCAAACCAAACGCTAAGAATGACAGGACAGGGAATCAAGGCGAAAGATGGGAGAACGGGTAACCAGTTAATAAGGATAATAATAGACATACCAAAGGAACTGTCTGAACGGCAAGAAGAGCTTCTCAAAGAGTTAGATAAGCTTGAACACGATCAAAAACCTTTATAATTGCAGCAGTATTAATCAGCAGAAGCAGATACACATCAGCGATATGGAGTAAATAATGCTCATGTGAAACCGCATGAAAATAATTGTCATTCGAAAGTGAATTGCGACAATGAGATTGTGTTATGGATGACTTTCTTTTTCAATTGGTAGTTTTTCTGCCCCGTTGTTCCGATAATATCCGTTGATTATGTTCCTTAATGAATTTGTCTGTTCCCAGTATTGGATGTACTTCTAGATTTGGAGAATATTTACTGTTGGGCACCCTTCTTCCAAGAGCTTCCGCCATTGCTCGTATATGGTGAGGACTCGTTCCACAACAGGATCCAATGAAATTGACACCAATTTCCTTTGCCAATATCGCGTATTGAGCCATTTCAACCCTGGTGAGAACAAATGGGTCCAGCTCAAGAGGAAAAGCAATCTTTCC
>JABHIW010000020.1 GCA_018670825.1 Candidatus Scalindua sp.
CTTGAGGAGTTCATAGAAGGCATGCAATATATGTATGATAATCTTTATGCCGGAGACAACCTGAGATTGCGATTCAGGAAATCACTTCAGACAATTGGCAGTACACCCCATGGCAAACGCAACGCTATGTTCGGTTTCAGGGTTGGCTCTGACTGGACACAGGTATTTGAGCAGGTACTGGAAAATCTTCGTAAACTATACGATTCAGGTGATTATTACCAGGATTGGTACAAGAGTAGTGCCGTTACCGTACCGTCAGATAAGGGTGTAACCGTTTAATTCATTATATTTAATCTCAAAAGGTGCAGAGGAATATTTCAGATAATCACTGAATGTTTTTTCTGTGCCTTTTTTATTTTTCCAATTTTGAATGCCTATGCTTACCAGTTCAAAATTCATCTCCTGTGATCTCTCCTCTTTCTATCAATCTTTCTCGGCCCCTTGAAATCTCTAACGTATGGGGGCGGTTTTTTTAAAGATCGTGGCGGTGGCGGCACAGATGTATGCTCATCTCTTTTCTGGAAATCATTCCAATATTCCAGGCGCCTCCTTGCATAGTTCCGGATTCTTTCATCTTCAGTACTATAGGGATTATCTTGTTTGAAATCACTGATCAAATTCTGCCATTTGTCCGTTTTATCTCTGGCACTTATATTCGGATTTTCATCGTACCTTTTTGCCTGATTATAGGTACTTGCTAATCGTTGCTGCCATTTTGACCAGTACTCTTTTACCTTATCAAACGTTTTCTCCTTTTCCAATTCTCCCCACTCTTTATCAATAAGTCCCCTTTCTTCTTCAAGTTTACGTTCTTCTTCATCTAATCTGTTCTTTCTCTTTCGCATCTCCATCTCTATTCTTGATATCTCATCTGCTGCAGACAAATTGTTCCCTGCCTCTTCCTCCAGATGCCTCCACTCTTCTTCAATCAACCTTCTCTCCTTCTCCAGTCTCTGTGCCTCAACTGCAATCCTGTCCTTCTCTTCACGTATCTTTCTCTCCTCTTCCAGATTTCCATCCTCAGTTTCCTTTTGTTGCTGTTCTTCATTGACGACAGATTCACTTAATACAGATATCTTTACATCTTTCTTTTCATTTTCTTCCTTTGTCGATTTGGATAATGCTTTGTCATTTCCATCCAATACAAAAATGAAATCACCCTTATCGAGTTTGGGATGACGTATCCTTCCATATTGTGGATGCTGACTGCCCTGACTGTAATTTACCACGCTCGTATCCAGGTACATACCCAATTCCGAACCGGTAACATATCCATCTTCATTATAGTCCGCATCTCCATTAATACCCTGTATTAAAACGGTATTGAATATACTATCATCAGGAACCTGTTCATCTTCATTACCGGCTGTTATAAACTGACGGACCGGACGATTACTCTTCTCAGATATATCACTTGGAACACTTTTTAGTGACGCAAACACAGACCCGGAAAAACACGAATCAAACAACATGAGTACATGTTTTGATTTTATTCGTAATGCATACGTTTCAATCACATTCATACTGATTGCTTTTTCGCCGAACCCTATAAGATCCTGATTAAGGATCGGGCAGTCTTTGGGTATGATATATCCCAATTTCTCCCCTGTCGCCAGAGTTTCAGTCTCACCATGTCCAGAATAATAGAACAGAATAGCACGGTCTTCTTCTCTTCCTAATTCGTATGCCAGGCTATTCAATTTTTCCCTGAGCTCTCTGGAAGTAGGATTTAAGAGCATACTTACGTTAAATCCGAAATCTCCCAAAGCCTTTGTTGTTTCCCTGACATCATCCTCAACTCCCTGTAGATCCGGCCAGTAGTCGTAATCACTTACCCCCACTACCAGGGCATAATAGTCCTTATAAAGGTAAAGGCTCTTTCCCTCTTTTGAGACAACGCTTATGCCACGGGTAGATGCAAGTAGTTGTAATGGAACAAAGAGAAGTACCATCAGGTATGGTAAAAAATACAATTGAGTAGTTGTTCTCATCGTAATATCCCTATTTTTTATTAAATGTAACTCAAACCTTCAGGTTTGACTCAGTGTTAAGCAGCCTAGTAACTTCGTACTTTACTCTATGTTGCTATGTATACCAGAGAGGCTCAAGACTGAAGTCATGAGTTATAACCTGAGCGTGTTAAGGCTGAAGCTTGAGTTATGCCTATAGCGTATCCCATATCACGCATATGACTCAAACATTCAGGTTCGACAGATAGACAGGTCATGTAGAAAAATATCACAGTTCGTATATATTCATAGTAAAAGACCCATTAAACTGATAATCCTTAAAATTATCGACTATACCTTCTCTAACTGGATTATGTAATATATACATAGCAATATCATTTTTTGCTTCAACTTTTCTCAGGATATGATCGTAATAACTCAAATACCGAAGTTTTCGAAGCGTTATCTTTTTAAACCAATATCCACTTCTTTGTTTAAAAAGTTTTATAAATTTTTTTAGATTAGACTGCTCTTCGAGTCCGCTTACCAGGAGATGCAGATGGTCAGGCATAAAGCAAAAAACAGTTACAGAAAAATGTTCTTTTTCGGCAGTTTCCCCTAGAAGCATTATCAGTGGTTCTACAATGTGGGTCTCTTTAAAATGGTTTTGCCTGTTTTCAGTTAATACCGTTATAAAATAGGAGTATATTCCGATATATCCAAAGTCCTTCAATCTTGGCCGTTTTGGAAATGGTTTACTTTCATCAAGAGGCATTACAACTCCTTGCATATCTTCTACTCAAGGCCAAAGCCATGCGTTACACACCTGAGCAGCTCAAGGCTGAAGCCTTGAGTTACATTCTCTGTCCCCAGCAAATCAATGGCTTAACAAATCTTATATTTTACAATAGACTCCGCCTGTTTTATATTGTCAACAAACATAATCTCCTTGTCCATATCAGCAAAGTGTATTGAATCATAATTTATGCTAAGGGACTTATGTACAATATTGCCACTCTCTTTTCTCAGAGAAGCAATAACAAGAATAGCGACAAATAGCACAATATATCCACCACAAATATAACTTAAAATTAAAGTTAGATCACGCGAATTGATAATCTCAAATTCTATAACCCCGTCTCTATTTTTGAACAATACCCTGCCAGTTTTATTTGTTTCTACTAAACGTTCTGATAAACGTAATAATGGAATGTCCTTAATCTGATCATGCGGAAATCCACTATTTAAGAGCCTTTCTCTAACTTTCTTTGGGTTTTTAACAGGCAGATTTATGGTTATGTGAGTGTCACCTTGTTTCAATGATTGAAAGTTATCCCAAAGAAAGTATCTAATAGGTAGATAGGCAACTGACAATGACCATATTATTAAGGCAAACCACATAAAGATATTACTGGTTGATAAAGTCCATAATCTGCTGAAGAAATATGGGGATTTTCCTGTATCTTTAATACCTATGCTTCGTGAAGGATTTACTTTATAGTTAATATTTTGTTTCCTTTTAATCCAGTTTGTAATTTCCTGTCTGTTTTCTGACGGAATCATAATGTATCTTATTTTTTTAGCCTCGATTGCAGTCTCAAGTTTTGCCCTTGCACCGCCGATTTCACCAATTACTCCTTGAGAGTCCTTCACCTCGCCAGTAAAGCACCACTCCTCCCACACATCCTCCCATACTTCATTCCAGTCATTCAGACACGACTCAATACCTATCGCAATGGAAAGACCCATAGAGTTGAAATCATCACATAAATTATCATCATCTTTTAAGGCAGTATCTATCGTAAACTTCTGGTCATGATCACTATGAGAAGACATAACCCTCTCTATAGTCGACCTTAAACTATTAAAGAACCGTGAGGGTATTACCATATGTTCCTGGTTATTTGGAAAGACAACGATATTATGTATATTCCCTACTCCTGAGCTATCGTTTCCCGTCACCAGAATAGCCTTGACTTTTATGAAGAGTAAATCATCCTGAGTTGATTTGACAACTTTTGCCATTTGTGCTTTTCTCCATCACCCACAAAACCAAAAATATTGAAATAGCTATCGAGTTCTGCCATAGATTCAATTGCAAGTTTCTTTGAAAGAATTTTTGATAAATCACAAGATGCTTCTTCACCATTAATACAAAGTTTTATAAATAGTCTTAGTGCGGTTTTACGCCAATCAGCAATTGGGAGCCCCTCCTTTCTGGCTCTTTTCAGTTCCTCCAAATCAATTTCAATGTCTTCAAGGCTTAACATATCTTTTACCATTTTCTTGTTAAATTCTTATAACAGAGAGACTCAAAACGAGAGCCATGGGTTACATCTTCTCTATTTTTATGTACCTAATGGTCTCTGCCTGCAGGTTTTCTTTATTAATTACAGCCCTTCTATTTTCTAGTGATATAATCTCTGATTTTTCCTCTTCCGCACATATTGTAACCTTCGCATTCTTAAGATCACTCTTTGCAAGTACTCCTATTATTACATTTGATTCTATACCGGAAGGTTGTACGATCTCAATGGCAAAATCATCTGTCTCCATTTTCCTATATTCTTTACCGACGCCTTCATCTAATATTTCAGGGCCTTTGAATGAGTAGCTAAATGCTCTTCCTATCAAAAAAGGTGCTATACAATTTCTTACCGCTTCACGTATCAATTCCTTTCCCTCTTTTTCGAGTGTAGAAGCCCTCGTTGGATAGCTTATTATAAATTTTGAGAGAATAGAAATACCCTTGGTTACTTTTTCTTCAAACTCCAGTTGCTCCACTACTTTCTCAATAGCGATTACATCATGAAAACATTTATCACATCCGGCAAGATGTGGACATATTCTTCTTTTCTCATCTTCATTGCATGCATCATTGATGTATCTCCGGATTTCGTCATTTGTTAAGTGTAGAGATAATCCCTTTTTTACAAACGTCTGTGAATGCGCCTTAAACTCTTTTAGCCCTCTCTTTAATGAATTAAGAAAATCCAGGCTTGAGATGCATTCGTCACACTCTGCCAGGTGCTCTTCAATTAATTCTTCTTCTTTAGACCCAACGGAACTTTCTAAATATACCGTGAGTTCTTCAAGGGTTTTATGTTGAACACTCATTCGCGTTACTCCATTTAATTAAAAAAGATTCTAAAGCCTTTCGGGCTATTTTTTCATCATACTCTAAATGTTGAGCCTCAAAGAAGTTTTCTATCACATTTTTCAATCTTTGCAATGCATCACTACCTTGTTGATTTTTCTTCCTTACAACCTGACTATGACTAATGCCAAGTTCGTCACCAATTTGCCTGGTTTTTTTATCATATGAATAATGATCTATTAAAATAGTCTGAATCTTAGAATTTAACGCATAAAATGTTTCCTCCAACTCTTCTGCTAATAATGACGCTTCATATGTCTCCTTAGGCGTTAATTCTCTATAGTCTTTTACAAAATCATTATCTGTGTGACTTTCATCTTCTCCGCTTGGAGTCGTTAATCCATCGAGAGAAATTTCTGTCTTCTTATATATATCTTTATATATTTTTGCTTTAATTCTACGGCTGACATAATTATCAAAGTAGCTATAAAAGGTTTTTCCCTTTTGTGAATCCCAATTATCAAGTAAAGCGTTAAGGGTTACCTCAAATCCTAAACCTAAGTAATCACCAAGATATTCATAAGATACTGAACATATAGTCCATTTTATCTTACTTTCCATGGCTTTGAAGAATAAGTTTTTTGATTCATCTACCTCTGAACCACCCCGTCTAATTCTTCTTTGAAATTCTTCAAAATCTTCATTCTTCAATTTGCCGGACATGTTATATCCTTCAAATATCCCTTAGAAAAGAAAAACCTAGAGGATATTAACATTTATCATTCAGTAAGTTAAACCTGGTGCAAAAAAATATCTTTTCTATATGCAACCAGATATTAAAATAGATCGTTATCGCAACAAAAGACTATCCTCCAACTCCTCGCCTGAATTACGAAATCGGGCAGGTACTCATGAAAATGTAGCACTGAGCAGAGTCGAAGTGTCACCAACATTGAATTTCCTATGCATCAAGATGTTAACAGTAAATCTTATATGAATCATACATTGTAAAGCAAATTTCCAGTAGTACTCAAATATTAAATTAGCCTCCCTGCCAAACATAAGAAATTCACCATGTTTTGGCAAGTACAAAATGCGGTACGCCAATTCATGCAATTAATTTTTCTGCACCATCTTCAGATTTGATATTGACAAAAGAATTGAACGTGGTGGAAACTTGAACTACTAAAGTTTAAAAAAAATATGCACCAAAAGACAACCTTCATCTGATTAGTAAATCAGTGGAAACAAATGATTATTTCCACAACGAAGATTCGATAAACTGAATTAACATACTTTAATTTTTAAATGGAGGTGGAGCATGTATAAGCAGATATTTATTATCCTGGTATTCGGATGTATGGTTACCACTGGTTGTAATTCTACAAGGATGTTTAGCCGTGGTGACAAATCTATGCAAAATGGGCAATATAAGGAAGCCATTTCTTATTATGATAAGGGCCTGAAAAGTTCAGATAATTATGATGCCATATTAAACAAGGGCATAGCTCAATGGCGAGTAAGGGAATTTTCAAATGCTGAACGTTCATTTACTGATGCCATTAACACCAGCCCTCAATATGCCTCATTGGCGTACTACTACAGAGCAGAAATGGGATTTAAGTCAGGCAATCTTGAGTCCGCGCTATCAGATGTTAACCAATCACTCAAACAGGATCCTTTAAACGTTCAGGTACTTAATTTACGAGGCAGGATACATACCTTACAGGGAAGTTACACAGATGCAATCAGAGACTTAAGTACGGCAATTATCATTGAAGGAGAAAGCCGCGTAGCAGGTTACTTGTACCACAACAGGGCCATAGCATACATAGGTAAGGATGATTTTAAATCGGCCAGGAATGATTGTGAACAATTTATCAGGTTCTTGAAGATTAACAATCTTCCCATAACGGTTGAGGACAATTATCTGCTTGGCGTACTGCAGTATGCAGTAGATGACGAGGAAGGGGCCCTCACTAGCTGGGAACATCTGCCTCCTGTACAAAGAGACAGAATCAGAAGAGTAGTTGGAAATTCTAATTCAATGAACCAATTATAAGGATACAGAATAATGAAAAAAAATTCATTGAGAGTACTAACCTTGCTATTACTATCATTTATGTTAAATGGCAACATCATTGCACAGGTATCAGTTGATGGTAAGTCAACTACTGATTACCAGGGAAAAACCGGGTTTCTTCCTGATATCTCCGAATTTAAGATCAATATAGAAAAACCCAAAGAAGAGATTCACAACTCTCTCAATAGTGCTAAACCCTTGAGAGAGTCCTTCAAGCAGGCAATCAATGAGATACAGGAATCACTTGAAGCCGTAAAGAAGGACCGTACACCGGAAACGCAGAGACAGCTTCATAATGCCTTCTCCAAGAATATCTTCAAAATAGAAAAAAAAATGGTGGGTGTGACAAAGGAGAAGTACAGGATAAAGGACTCATTTGAGGAGATAGACAGAGAGTTTAGGAGAGCGGGTAGTTCACTTAATAACAAATTAGAAAAACTCTCTGATGATGCTGACATGAATTCGATGAAGCTTAAAGAATTAGAAAAAAAATCTGGTGAACTTGCAAGAAGATATCTGGAGAATCCGTCTGATGAGTTGAAGAGTAAACTGGATATTTTAAGAAAAGATAGAGCTTCTATCGGTTATAGAACTAAACAAATACCAGGCCAGGCAGAAGGAATCAAAAAGGCGACAGCGATGCTAGATAAACAGGGTGTATACTACCGTCAACTGGGAAATCATGTAGACCATTTATTGGAAAAACTTGATGTACAGAGGCAGAAGTTCGCAAGCGTTGCTGAGGTTTACAACATGCTGGTTGGTATTTCAGAAACTACATGGTCGTTTTCTGGGGACACAACTCCAACGGAGTGGTACGCACAGGTAGAAGAAGTGTGGACAATTGTAGACAACTTTTCAGAGATTATGGAAAAAGTGACTGACGAATTAACAACATTCTCCGCTGATTCAATAGAAGAAAATTCGATTGAAATAGTTGAAGTAAATTGGAATGATGATCTGGATAAATGGATCAATGAACAAGCAGAAAACAACTTTTAGAAATTGTTTTATCAACATTTCTATTTAACTTTTTGACAATTAGAAGGGAACCTGATTATGAAAAAAATTATGTTAGTACCACTGATATTTATGTTTTCGTCTCTTACCGCATACGGTGAGTACTCCTTTGAAGTTATCAGTGAAAAACATGATGTAGAGGCAGAGGAAACAGAACAGAAATATGAGAAAAAAGTGGACATGAATAGCGTAGTAGAAAATTACAAGAAGGTAATGTCAAATGGTAACGACATCTATATTGTCAGCAACCAACTTGCTTACAACCATAAGAGGGAAAGGGATATTACTAACGAGATTGAAAAACGTGAAAAAGAGTTGACGTTGCTCCCAAAGATAGTAAAGAGAGAATACCGGGAGTTTGACCGCATGCTCGGGTCAGGTGATGGAGAAATAGCAGCTAACACGTGGATTTCTTTCGAAGATGCCTTCAATAAAAGGCAGAATGAATTAGAGGACAGAATATCTATACTCAATAATGATCTCATTATAGTGCGAGCACGTATTGCTGAATTGAAACTGAAGCAGGAAACGATGGAAACAGTGTCAAATATCTCAAATCCATTTATGCAAACGACTCCTGAGGACAGCAAGAACGAAAAAGAAAAAAAAGTATTGCGTGCCAGGAGCAACCTGGAGGAGATAGTAAAACAAGTTACCTACAATGAGACAAAGGATTTATTGGGAGATGTACAACACAACACTATTGGGCTTTGTGAGTTTTCATGTGGTAAAAGCAATTGCTATGTATGTAATCTGTTTTACGGAAAGAGTGCAAAATAGCCTTATGAATGTGAACAGATACGGGAGAAAGTTCAAATGATAATATTACTCTTAGTTTTAGCATATTCAATATCAGAAGCATCAGCAGATAACGTACATAGGTTGAATGTTGAAAGGCCAGACGTTGATATCGTCCGGCAATTAGATTACGTACAACGTATGTCAAAAAATCAAGCCGGTAATGTATATGTTTACGATGTGAATGAGGCAGAAAATCGTAGTGAAGACAAGACAAAACGTGTAAATGTAAGTAACGGCATGTCTGCTAATAGAATAAATTCAGTGCGAATTTACATATCCGGCAAGACAGTAGGATTATGTGATTTCACTTGTCATACATGTTATAGATGTTCTCTGGTTTACGGCAAATGATAATCCAGGCTGGTGTTGTGGGGAGGACAGACTGGTCCTTGTTTCCTGTTCCTGCCATTGCAAGTAGATGCTCGGACCAGTCGTACCAGCCTCAGGGCAGGAGATAGCATCTTTTCCATACCACCTACTGCTAAAGATACGCCTCCCTGTCGAAGGGAGATAACTCATAATTGAAGGAGTTTTTTATGGAAATTTTAGACAAAGTTCTGGGAAATAGTGGTCCGATTGGCACATGCCTTCTCTTTCTATGGATTTTATCACTTAGTGTAATCATTGAAAGGACCGTATTCTGGCTATTACTGTGTATGAGAAGAAATCACATCCGAGAAGACAAAGTTATGAGGTTTGTAAAAGATGGCAAATTCAGTGAGGCATACAAATTGGCAAGTAAATCAGGAGATGTCTTCATTAGGGTCTTCAAATATTTACTCCCAAACATTCCACCAGCAAAAGAGATGGATAATGTAATGACAATAGCACTGGACAAAGAGTTTGGCAGGTCTCATAGCTTTTTGAGAATACTAAACGCATGTGCCGCACTAGCTCCTGCCTTGGGCTTGCTAGGTACAATTACAGGACTTATTAAAGCATTTGGAACTATGAGTGAAACAGTAGACATGTCTGCAATAGCATTAGGGATCTCTGAAGCTATGACGACAACCTTCCTCGGTTTAGTTGTGGCAGTGGTAAATCTGGCGGCGAGTCATTTATTTGGAGGTGTGGCGGATAGAGCCATTTCAAAGATAGATTCTAAAATGAATGATTTTAAATTGGTAAGAATAGCTAACTGTTAACCTACCTGGATTTAGGTATTTTAAGAATTTAAGGATTCAAATACTATATCCTTAGAAACGATGAATAATGAATAAGATATGATCAAGTAATGAACTGGAAGATTATACAATGAAACTGTCAAGAAAACACTCTGATGTTCCGGAATTCAATATGCTCGCACTACTAGACATAATATTTCTAATTGTGATTTTCTGTATTGTCGGTATGACCAGGATGGTCTTCCTGGAGATAGTTGAAGTGAAAAATCCTGAGTTACAAATAAGCCAGAAAGTTGAGACTAAAGACTTTGTTACCATAACTATTACAAAGGAAGGTGAAATATTTTTTAACAAAGAGCTTGTTTCTTCTAAAACTGAGCTCGCGAAGATACTATCTGCCCAGAAAAGCTCCGGAGATAACGTTACGGTAATAATAAACGGTGATACCGATGCACCTCTTGGAGATGCGTTGCATATATTACAAACAGTACGTGAGGCAAATTTATCAAAGGTGTATTTCAAGGCGGACTCTTCGGGTAAGAGTTAGAAAGATTAGGACAGACACATGTACTTGTAACTCAAACCTTCAGGTTTGATATTTGCTAATTCACTTAGTAACAGTGTTTACTCAAACCTGAAGGTTTGAGTTACATTTTAGTCCGTACCAATTCGTGTAATTCGTGTCTAATACCTTACGTTAAGGAGAAACAAAAAATGAAACGCCTGATGAGATACTTTATAATATCCATGATTTGCAACATATCAATACTGGTATTTCTATCTCTCTCTCAAAATAGCACAAAACCAAAGCCGGCAAATAGTGGTAAGTCGGTGAAGGGGTTTCCACTCATACCAGCAACATTTTTACCCGACCTCAATGAAGAGAATATTAATGAATCGTTATCAAATCGTAAATATAGACCGATAGAAACAGACAAACATTCAACGAAAAAAACAGATAATAAACCGGCAGAAAAGATTGAGGATGACAGATACGTCGAGACAAAAGAGAAAATAGATATTCCGGATCCTGTAAAAAAGAAAAAACAATTTTTGTCTGCAGATGAATACAGAAAATATAAAAACTCACTCCCATTAGAGGGTACTATTGTTACTGAAATGCATGTAAATTTTCCGGAAAATATAACAGATAGTACAATGAGGGAGATTATATCTTTTTTTGGTTTTAAAATAGTCGCATATCCTGATCATAACCCAGATTATCTCCTGGTATGTAATGCGCCTGAATTCAGATTTGAAAAACTTAATACCAGTGATCAATTACAGAGATTTTATCGTAATAATTCAAACAGGACTATAGAACCAGAGAGCGATCTCCTATATTGGACACGTTCTCAATTATCAAAACAGGGTATATCCCCGGATAGTTTAAAAATATCCATTGTATTGGGTACTTCTGCCGGTTACTTCCACTGGAAGGAAACACTTGCAGCCAGTAACAGTTCAAAACCAATAGCTGAAGTAAGCCATACGGAAGCCAAAATTTCAAGAGCACCACAAGGCTATTGGCTGTTATTGGTTGAAGGTATCTATCTAAAAAACGGTCAGTACCTTAAAGTAAAGGATCAGGAGTTAAAAGAAATTTTATTATAAATATTGCACCATATCCACTTTCTATGGAGACTAATAATCATAGAGTAAACAAAAAGTTAACAAATGAAAATGAAAGGAGATAACTCTTATGAAAATAAAAAAGGCAACCATTAATAATATTATTATCTTAACGGCAGTTGCTTGTTTTTCTTACGGTCTTGGTATTTATAATTATTACAAAGTTAGTAAGATAAATGAACAATCTATCGTTATCAGCCATAACATTACGAATTCAAAGACACCTGATAAGACAGGTGCTCCTAATGGTATGACTGACGCTAATATAAATGAAGATGATCCATTAATTCATTTAAAAATGCTTCAGAAGGATGTGCAAATATTTAGAGCATTAATGGAAGAAGTTAAGAACGAGTTATTAGTTACAAAAACTTGATGCCTTAATAAATTAGCAACAGGAAGGAGTTATCTTATGGAGTTTGTTATTATTATTATTTTTATCTCATTATACTTTGCGGCCTGTCCAGGAATGACGAAATAGTGGGCTAAAGTAGCATACCTGTGCACAGAATGCTGACAGGTGACGAAAAGCAAAACTTTTATTTTTCAATATAGATACCTTAGGCACTTCAAAACAGGCTGCCTACACTACCGGATAAATCCGTTCGGAGAGCAGAATTTACCATACGGGAGTGCGGCTATGCCGCACTATAAAATTATATAAAGAAATACTCAACAGGAGAGGAACAAATGAATAATAAAATAATTATCGCTTATATATGTGCTGTCGTAATTTCAATTTTAACTACCGGTTGTATGACGACAACACAGAAAGGGACAGCAGTCGGGACTGGTGTTGGAGCGGCTCTTGGCATCGGTATAGGTGCGTTAGCCGGACATGCCGGTATGGGTACGATAGTTGGTGCAGGCGCAGGTGCAGTAGGTGGAGCGCTGGTTGGAGACCACATGGACCAGGAAAGAGGAGAAGCTGAAAAAGCAAACCTGGAAAGGCAACTTGAACTTGAAAGGCAATCCAGTTCAGGACAGGGACAAAACAAGATAGAAGGCCATTATGAGTATGTAAAAAAAAGGAAATGGGTCGATACATCAAAAAAAGAGAGAATCTGGGTTGAAGAACGTCAAGAAGGAAACAGAAGAATTGAGGGACACTATGAAGATATGAATGTGCCTTCCGGCTACTGGCAGGAATATGAAGAAAAGATATGGATTCCCGGGCATTACGAATAAAATAGGACTATCTTAATACAATTATATTTATCGGAGGATATTGCTATGTACTGGTTAGATATTGCCGCCATAGGTGTCATATTTGTCTTTGCTATCATGGGATTTTCAGGCTGGTTAAACAGGCTCAGGGGTCTTATTTTTGGAATCCTCCTGGGAGCGATTATTATTGCAGCGACTCCTTTCGTCCTTACAAAATATGATACTGGCACACGCATTGATTTAAAAAAATCTGTCGTAATAAATTATCTTAATAAATATGTACCGGTTTCAATTAAAAGCAAATATGAGGAAAAAGTTGTCCGTTCTGACAGATAATTATTGACTAAGCGAAGAAAATTTGAGTTTAATTATATAGGGAAATGAGTAATTATGAAGACTAATTCAATTACCAGGCAAGAACTGGCCATTGCATTATACAGACTGATTGAATCTCCAGTGCAGGAAGAAAAGTCTAGTAAAGATTTAAGTGAAGATGTAGAAACAAAGATGATTGTAAGCAAGTATAAGAGAACAGAATATGCTAAAAATCTGAATGAGCGAATGGATATTTCTATTCATAAATTACGGAACTCGCTAGCCGCTATTTCTCTTGCTGCTGAAATTCTCAGAAAAAGAGTAGAGAAAAATGAATCAAACGACAATTATTTCGAGATGATATTTAAGGGAATTGGCAGTCTGGAATGTACAGCGAAGAATCTTTTTAAGACAGTCTCTGATAAATAACAGGAAAATGGTCCTTTGTTCCGTTAAGGATTAATCAAAAAATAGATTCTTTTTAGTTTAAATTGTGTAGTATAATAAGTAGATTTACGACCTGAGTGGTAAATTTTTATTTCCCCCCCAGGACAAGTAAAAGGGAGAGGATCCATGTATTTATGGAAGACTAAATTATCAGTGGCAAGCATATTAATGGTGGGAATTGTGTTTTTCAACCAAAGTATGCTTAAAGCTGTAGAGAATAACTCTCCTCATTATGAAAAGGGTGTTGCCAGAATTTCTACTAAAGATGGAAAAACCGGTATAATTAACTGGAAAACCAAGTATATCACATCAAAAGGTATTGTCGCTGCCACATCAAATGCAACCAATTCTTCACAAAGAAAATTATTGGCAAGAAGAGGAGCCATTGTTGATGCCCAGAGGAACTTGATGGAAAAAATCAAGGGTATTCGTATTGATTCTGCAACCACTGTATCCGATCACATGATAAACGAAGCAGTCAGGGCAGAAGTTAAAGGCTCTTTAAAAAACTTCGAAGTAATTGATGAAAAATGGGATGGAGAAGTTTATGAGATTACTATGCGGGTTCCCATGGGTAAGATTTACAAGGTTTTCAAAAATCCTGCAAATGCCACATTGTCTGATAGAAAAGCAACACAGCCAAAGGAAACGAAATATACCGGGCTGGTTATTGATGCCAGAAGTCTTAACTTGGTCCCTGCTATATTTACAAATATCTACGATGAGGACGGTAGGAAAATTTGTGGACCAATACATCCTGTATATCGTGTAAGTGCAAAGAATATCAATAACATAAAAGAAGAGCGCATTGGTACAAATCCACTGAGGATTGCAGCTAAGAATACTGTAGATCCAAATAATATTGACTTGGTTATAAGCAAGGAAAACTTGAAAAAAATGAAGCAAATGCTTGTTGGTACAGATATATTCCCAAAGAAAAAAGTAGTTATTTTGATAGACTAAGGAATCAGCATACTATCAGATCGCTGTGTGACGTTCATTGTATTTGTCATCCGGGGAAGCAGACTGCCTTGACGATAAAAAATATTTTCTTTCAACTTGGAATCATTATAGCAAAAAGTTTTAGATGAAGAAAACCGCTAAAATATTTTCTGGATATATAACCAATAGAACTATTGCAGGTACTCTGCTCCTCATATGTCTAATGTTTTGTTGCTTCATTTCTCATGCACAAGTCAATGAGGCAACAAGCGTAACTGTAGATGGTGTTGGGTCAATCATAGGCAACGATACTGCCAGGGCGCGAGATGAGGCGCTCAGGGACGCCTACCGTATGGCATTGGAGAAGGCAGGCGTAAACATCAGTGCATATACGGAAATGGTAGATCTTGTCGTAATCAAGGACGTAGTCAGGGCACACGTAGAGGGGTATGTAGAATCATGGAAGATTGATGCTGAAGGTATACGGGATGACGGCCTCTTTTACGTTACCATAACGGCAGATGTTATAAAAGCGGCCATAAAGAAGAATGACAGAGAAGCCTTGAAGTTAATAATAAACCTCATGGGTAATCCCAGATTCATCGTACTGGTAGATGAATCCAACTTTGGAGAAGAACTAGCTTTTTCCATACTCGAAGCTTCACTGACAGAAGCATTGACTGGTTATGGCTACCATAGTATTGATCCTGAACAGAAGAGATCCATTGTTGAATCAGATGAGGCCAGAAGGGCAAAGAGAGGAGATACTGAAGCGGCACAACAACTTGCCATGAAGCTGCAGGCAGACGTAATAATAGCAGGCAAGGTCTATACAGAAAAGCTGCCTAAGAATGAGTATTTCGAAGGAACAAACTGGGTATCCAGCAAGGCGTATAGTACAATTCGTGCCGTTATTACAGAAACGGGTGAGATACTGGACACAAAAAGCCCACAGAAACCCGGAGCTGGCTTGACATACCGGGATGCCGGGATGAAGGCCATAATGCAATGCGGACAGACAATAGCAGACAACCTTGTATGGAATATACCGTTTCATATTGGTGCATCGGAAGAAAAGACTATTCAATTATTAGTAAGTAACCTTGCTTTTTCCGACTACTCCAAACTGACCGGTGAATTAGGAAGTATGAGAAGTGTTACGTATGTATTTCCACGGGAATGGGAAAAAGATGCCCCGGCTGTCTATGATATAAAAACTAAGGGCAATGCAAAGGATATAGCAGCGAGACTTGAGACACTTGGTCTGGAATTATTAAGATTCAATATGAATAAGATAGAAGTGATGAAAGCGGAAGAGATCTTGTGGAATAAGTAAACTTCTCGTTAGAAAATCCGTCTGGAAAAAATCAAATATCAAGTACCCTGTAAAACAACTCTGGATTTCACAGGACAGGCAAATAACAAATAAATCAAAACAAAAAAATGTGATTAATTTAGATCTCTAAATTTTAAATTTGTATCTTAACCAATTGTGTTGCTATGAAAAAGTCCATAATCTTAATAATATTATTTGCGTCATTTTGTTTCCTGTCCGGTTGTGTTACCGAGCAATATGTTAAGAAGACTCCAATGGTACAACCTTATGAATTAAAGGAAGAGAAACCCATACAGAAGAAAAACGGTGAATATACCGATACTCTAGAATCACACATATCTAAGCAAGAGACAGGTCCCAAAAAGGAGGTGTCTGCACCCGTCCAAACGGTACGGCCAGACGGGAAGGATACCGGTGAAAAATGTTCTTCTTCTCAAGAAACTGTAGCATTAAAAGATGAAACAGAATTACAAATAGGACTGAATCTGTTAAGTCAAAAGAGATGCAGCGAAGCTATCGATCTTTTTTCATCTCTTACAATCAGGCATCCTGAAGCGACCAGGACACAATATTATCTCAGTTTTGCATACGATAAATGTGATGACATACGTGAAGCATTGAAGGGGTACGAAGAGTATGTTGATATAGAGTCTGATGACATTGTGTTTATACGTAAATCCAAAAATCGCATACGGGAACTTAGAGATAAAATTGCTAAAGGATTTATTAAAGAGGCACAGATGCTTGCGGATGAACACAAATATAAAAACTCTCTTGAAATACTTGATCAAGCATATGATCTACGCCCGTCAACAGTGGTGGCCAATAAGATTGTAGAAAAATATTTCACCTATTCAATAAACTCAATAGCATGGGATATATCAGTTAACAGTGAATCATTACAAGAAAAAACCGTTTCTGTAATACCTTTCACCAGTTTAAGTGGAGAAGAGAGTGAACAGGGAAAAGCCGTTGCAAGAGAGATTAGAAATAAACTTACTAATATACAGACGTTAGAGGTTTATGAACGTGATGACGATTCAGTAAAGGCAATACTAAAGGAGATAGAATTTGGTCAGTCAGGATCTATTGACGAAGAGACAAGGAAGAATCTGGGAAAACTGGTAAACACAGAGGCAATAATTACTGGTCAGGTTGGATATGCCACAGATTCCTTTGAGATCAATGGATGGATGATCAATGTAGAAACCGGAAAGATTATTTCTGCTAAAAAAGTTAAGATACTGGGCTGGAATATTAAAGATACAGACAAATACGCCGAATTCAACATTAACGTGTGGACAGACAGAAAAGTATACAAAATTGACGATATGGTAACAATTAATTTAATATCTAACAGGGATTGTTTTGTAACTTTATTAAACGTTCGCAGTAATGGCGAGATATGGGAACTCTATCCAAACAAATACAAACCGGATAATTTCACAAAAGCCAATGTGAGATATACCATTCCATCAGTTCATGATAATTTCGAATTAGCCATAGTAGACCCACCGGGTAAAGAATACATAAAGGCCATAGCGACATCAGTCCCCATCTCTAGTGAGCAGATAATGGAAGTGCTCTCAGAAGACAACTCGGTTCTCATAACTTCCGCAAACAGAGTCATGCAAAGGAACGATTCTATTTTCAGATCAATCCCATCTTCTGAGATGAGGGGGCTCCACAAGATTTTGACAAGGGGTGTAGGTATACTGCCAGGAACGAATAGAACATTAGAGTACAAGGCAGTTAGCACATGGTCATTTGAAACCAGAAAATAAATTTCTATATTTCCACTCTGCAGGCAAGAACAAATACCAACCAGAATTTGTTACATAGATAACCACTTTCCAGAGTCCTCTTTTATCTAAAACTGTATTCGTCTATGAATATTTGTAACCAATTTCAAACAGCAAAACAGGATAAACATTATATGCTTCTTATTTATTGGCAGTGTATTGACAAATAATATTTTTAAGGTAAAATTTACTAGGTACTTAGAATATTAGTATTATATACAAAATAGGATTACGGAAGTATTTAGAAAAAGGAAGGTGGATCAATGTTAAATATTTATAGAAAACTTATTATTCCGACGGTTGCTTTATTTGTGTTTATTGTATTAAGCTTTGTTAATAGCGCGGTTAATAAGGTACAAGCAGTAGATTATATTAAAAAACCATCAGAAACCCATCATCAGTCATTTGAACCATATGAAAATCCAATTGTTATTCCTGACCCAAAACCCAAAGGTACTACTGTAAGGGTTAAAGAGATAACTACATACGAAGTTGTTGTTGATGAGGAAAAGGTAGCGACAAATAATGTAACGATGGATGATCTTGAACTTATAGAGTTGAAGGACAAGAAGGATATCAATTTCCATCAAGTAGACTGTTATTTCTACGCGAAGGTAAAGCAGACACAGTCAAAATCTACAGAGTATATATCAAGCACAAGGTGGAGAGAAGGTGAACAATTCTGGTTGTCAGACGGTGGAAAATATGTTGAATGGGAGCCGTGGTCAGAATGGTATTCAGGAAGTAAATGGTAATATGGATAGTTAAGAAATTTATGTCCTGTATGAGATTACAATTTCATAACTTAGTCTTGATTTAAGAAAGAGTCTATGATCAGAAATGAAGTATAATTTGCAACCCTCCTGTCCTGAGCAAAGTGTTCAGGACAGTTACAATCATCAAACCGAAAGTACGCATAATAGAACCTGGTAACTGAGCACACTGACAAAACCAGACTCTATCACCTTATCTTAATAGTTAACAAGAATATTAATCTCTCTAACGGCCATTTAAACTAATTTCGTTTTGTTTTGTATAATTCGAATGATTCATCTTTTTTTGCAAGCGGACTGACGTTTCTGTCTGTATACATTAAAGACATTACTCTATTCATCCCCTTATGTGACATCAAGTTAAACTCTTCTAGTTTAACTTCTAAATCATCCTTTATCCACACCATCTTTTTATGTGTTTCATCTTCTTCGATTAGATCCGGTTTACCATTTCCCTCTATAAAAATTGCTTCTGTGTTTTTTATATCATTTTCAGCAAATTGCAGAGTATAGTCATTCCAACTACTGATAGTGACGATCTTATATAATCTGTCTTCATGAAAAAAGAAAGTAAAACGACCTCCAGCAACGTTCCTGGAAAGCACGGTGACACTATTATTTACCATCGGCTCATATTCAAATTTGTCAGGAGCAGGGAATTGTTTCTGTACCGTACCTAAGCT
Organism: Candidatus Scalindua sp.; assembly: GCA_018670825.1. Lineage (GTDB taxonomy): Bacteria > Planctomycetota > Brocadiia > Brocadiales > Scalinduaceae > Scalindua. The sequence continues at coordinate 19,172 of JABHIW010000020.1, forward strand.
TACTCCAAACTCAAGTGGTTGTTCCATCGCCTTTGTATTGGGTGTGGCTTCATCTTCCGGAACATAACCAAGCATTGTTTTGAGGGCCTGGACTTCCTTAGCTACTTCTTCATCTGTAGTTGCCATTTTATCCGTAGCAACTTTCTCTGTTGTAGTACAGTTTTGAAGAATTACCAATGTAAACATCAAAAACAAAACCAGCCAGATGTTTTTCATACTAATTCCTCCATGTCAATGGATGGGAAATGTAAAATGGATTTTGAGGCAATCTATGATATCAAGGTACTTCTATATTATCAAAGATGTTTTGTATGACTTTTTCTGCAGTCATTTCCTCTGCTTCTGCTTCGTAAGTTATGATAACTCTATGTCGCAGTACGTCCATTCCTATTGATTTGACGTCTTGTGGTGTGACATAACCTCTACCCTTGAGAAAAGCATAAGCCTTTGATGCAACAGCGAGGAAAATAGTTGCCCTAGGTGATGCACCATATTCAATGAATTCACCTAAATTGAGGCCGTATTTCTGAGGATCTCTGGTAGCAATTACCAAGTCTACGATATAGTCCTTTATCTTATCGTCAATGTAGATCTGGTCTACTACCTTACGTAAACGTTTTATATCATCTGGCGTTAATACAGCATCTACTTTGATGCTTGCATCTGTTAACGCCATTCTGTCTAAAATTTCTCGTTCTTCATCTTTACTGGGATAATCCACATTAAGTTTTAACATGAACCTATCAACCTGTGCTTCCGGCAAAGGATAAGTACCTTCCTGCTCAATCGGGTTTTGTGTAGCAAGCACCAGGAATGGGTCTTCAAGTTTAAAGGTCTCACTGCCTATCGTTACCTGCTTTTCCTGCATAGCCTCTAAAAGAGCACTCTGTACCTTTGCTGGTGCCCTGTTTATTTCATCAGCAAGGATAATATTTGAGAAAATCGGTCCTTTTTTTGTAGTAAACTCACCAGAACGAGGATTGTAGATAAGGGTACCTATTAGATCTGCCGGCAGAAGATCAGGTGTAAATTGGAGCCTTTGATATTTCACCTGGATTGCTTTTGCCAGTGTCATAACAGATAGAGTTTTTGCTAATCCAGGAACACCTTCCAACAGGATATGGCCATTAGCCAAGATACCAATCATCAACCTTTCGATAAGATGTTTTTGTCCAACTATTATCTTACCCATCTCATTACTTAAGTTAGAGAGAACACCGCTTTCTTCTTTAATAATGTCTGTTATATTTTTAATATCTTTTGATTCCATATTATTCTGCACTCGTTAAAGTAATCCAGGAACGTTCAATTATAAAATATCTTTAAAATATTTGCTAACGAAAAACCGACCTTCTCTTCAATAGTATTTCTTCAGAAAAATCTCTTGAATGTTGACCGTAGCTGGAAGCAATTAAAATGAAAGAGAATTTTTACTGTGGCAAACAGTTTAAAGGTACAAGACCTTTTTTTCCTGTTTGTAAAAATCCATAGTTTGACGGTTACCGCTAGTAAAAGTTAAGTAACGAAACCTTATGAGTTTTCGTTACTTAATTTCTCTTACCACACTTGCTTCTATCAGCTCATCAATCTTGTTTTTATTCATCAGGTAAACAAAGTTTGTGTCAGTACCTGTAACATAATAATCATTACCAGCTTCTTTGCCAACCAGCAATGAGGCTTCTCCATCGTCGAAACTTATGGTAACACTGAACTGTGGATTATCAAACCCATATTCCGATAAATTCTCGTTTGAATACTGGACAATAGACTCAGCCATCAGTAACTTCATTGAAGAGATGATTCGATCTGCTAAATTTCCGCTCAACAATTTTATTTCCGGTTCGACCATTTGCCACATATGTTCATCATTCTTCTGAAAAAACAGATTTTTTTCAGGATGTTTAATTCTAATAGACTTTGCATTTATGGAATCAAAGTTAAAAAGTGTTCTCGTGACAAGTTCAATGCTGTAATCCCTGACGTCAGTCCACCCTACCTGAAAAATGATGTCCTGACCGTCCACTTTAGCATAGTAGTTTGTTTTATCTTTATCCGGCTCTATTTTATTTCCTATCAAGAGTGTCTTCGTTATTAACTCTTTAGGCTTTACCAAATCAGCTTTATCACTAATTACTTCATTATTGTGAGCAGCAGCATATTCTTCATATGTTACGGAAGCGCTTAACAGAGGATTATCTAGCCCATAATCACCTATGTTTTCTGCTGAAAGAGTCACTATCTTATTAGCCATTAGAAACGACAGATTCCAAACCACTTGATTAATGGAGTCCAGTTCCGCTGGCATCTTTACGGGACTAATCATGTTCCACTTTGGCATACGCATAGTGGAGCCTTCTGCCTGCTCGCATATAATTGTATTACCATCTCTATTAACAACTAATTTCTGAGCATATTCTTTAGGAAATTCCATGACTAATTTATCTCTGAATGCGAGATATCCTGCCTTGGCAATATCATAGAAATTCTCTGTCGGAACAGAATAGACAGCATCTTCTCCGTCTCGTCTAACATAGCACAACCCACCATTTTCATCGGCATTACCTATCAAGAATTTTACGGTTTCACCTTCACCGATTCTCCTGAATACGGAAACTTCGAGAGGAGAGTCTGCTAACCCGTACTTCTCATAGTTAGTACCACTATCATCGACATACTGCTGTATCTGCAAATCCTTAATTTTTTCTACGAATTCTCTTACCGTATCTCTATCAGCAAGAATTAGTTTTGGTGATTTAATCATCCAATCATATTGCTCCGTCTTTTCCATGACAAGTGCTGTATCAGCCGATTTTAAATCGATTTTTTCTATCCCGTATGTACCAATTGCATCAAACCTCAAGAGCTGTTTGTCTCGCAAATCGTTTAGCTCCAGGTCTAGATCGCGAAGCATAATATCGTGTACAAAGAAAATTGAACTTTCCCCGTCCAGCTTTGCATAAATCTTTTCATCCAGACTGTGTCCCAAATGGATAGTTTGTACATCGTCTGTAGTACCAATACTGATAGTAAATACGGGTTTATCCAAGCCGTAGTTGATAATATCTTCTTCACGATCAGATACAAAATCTTCTTTAGCAATCTTCAGATTCTTCAATTCATCAAGAATATCCTTAATCCTTTCGGAATCGGCACGGTCTGAAAGTGGTTGCGTTAACCACCAGAGCTGTTCGGTTTTAGAACATACTACCGACCCATTTACACTACTTTCAATTTTTACTCTTTCTACCGAATGTTTATCAAACTCAAAAGCCCACTTGCTTCTTAAGTCATTGATATCTTTGTCTATTTTCTCCAGGATTTTAGCGTTAACGACAGAAACATTGTTATCGTCTCCTGCTGTTATATATACTGTGTCTTGTCCTGCAGCTAACTTATCTCCGACATTGACGACGTACTTGGTTACATTTCCGGCAGTTCCACCAATCATTGTACCCTTTTTAAGCCAGAGATTAATAACAATACTCGGAGTTTCAAGTCCATACTCTTTCAAGCTGAAGTTTGCAGTTTCACTCTCTTCAATAGATCCGATTTTTCTCAAAAACTCAAATTGTGAGAGAATTTCTTCTACCTCAGCTTTATCAGCTCTTAGTTTCAGTGGCTCCAGCATTCTCCAGGTAGCGCCATCACTACTCTCAAGGACGATAGTAGTATCCCCCTTTTTCATTTCTATTTTGTTAATCTGGCCCGGTTTGTAATCCGGCAGCACCATTTGTTGTCTCTGTACCCATACATCTGTCCTGTATTGCTTTTTGTCATACAGGAATATGTAAGCCGCACCAATACCTGCAATTATTAAAAGTATTATTGTAGTTTTAAACTTCATAGTTAATTAAAGCCTCCGATTATTATCTTCTTCTTCTCCACCAGACGAAGCCACCAATTATTATTCCAATAGAAGGTATTCCTGCGATGGACAGCCAGAATATTACGGCTAGTTGCCCAGGCCTTACCATAGCCCTCCTGACGTCAGGAGCTTTCGCGGATATCCCTAACTCCTTTTCCCTCCGAGCCAACCAGCTTATAGCATTTAAGACCAGATCCTGATTACCCGGTTTATCAGAAAATGTGTTTGCGGCAAAATCTGTATCACCAAAGACAACAACACGAGGGCCCTTTTTACCGATATCGGCAAAAGCCTGTGTAGCATGTGGAGGAGCAGTAGGATCTTGTTTCGCTTCTCTCAACTCAGATGCAACTGCTAAGATAATTGGAGAGCAAATATCCGAATCTTCATCGTATTTCGGTCTTTTCTTACCAACTATCTCAGTTTCACCCCAGCTTTGATCAGGTGCCTGTATAATCCCACTAGCAGAAAATGCCATTGTATCACTCAACGGAGCAAGGCTAAGTGCGCTTGAACCATAAAAAACTGATGTCAACTTTTTGATGTCGTTTGTTATCTCATGGTCTAAGTACTTATCATCATTTATATACACCTCAACAACCGTCTGCATGCCAAAAAGCGGCATATTCACTTTATTGTATACAACAGCATCGTCCCTTGCGACTACACCGTATTCTCCAAGCAATGCGTTTAAACCGGACGATTTATTCTCGCCCACGGCAGGTTCCAGCATCACAAGTAATTTGCCGGTTTTAAGTTCACCTTTATCGTTTAATAGCCTTGCCGAAGTTCCTACATAGTCGCGAATATAGTTTGTTTCCTGTGTTGAAAAACTTTTTGTTGGACCTGCAATGAAGAGTATATCGCAATTCTCAGGGACTCGCTTCTGCTTTAATAAATCAAGAGGCAGGACATTGTAGTTAGCACGTTTGATAGCGCTTGCCAGCCTTCCCAATCCCGCACGTTCAAAATCTCCGTAATCTCTTTCCCCATGCCCCTTGGTGAAGTAAACGTTTGTCTGTTTATCCCGCGTTACGCTTAGGATTGCCGACGTAAAGATCTCTTCACCCTTGAATTTGAAAGGGAATTCATTTTCGATTACTTCTTTTAGCATTACGTGTTTACTATCATCTCCACAAGCAAAGATTACTGATCCCAACTGAACTTGTTTCTTATCCATTTTGAGTTTCTCTGCCAACTCTGTTATCTTAGTACCATCAAGCAAAGGGTTCAAGAGATTAACCGTTACCTTGTCAGATACGTACTTATATTCTTCAAGTATATCCACGATCTGTCCGTAAAAACGGTAGTCCGGTCGTTGTACTAGAAGCGAAGTGACAAAAATCGGTTGATCGAGATTTTTCAAAATTTTCTTTGTTTTCGAACTTAACGAGTACCTTCCAGAAGCAGTCATGTCACAACGATAATAATGCCTATCGTTAATGTAGCTGACAAAAACAAAGATAGCTACAGCGATAAGTATCATAACAATGACATTAGCCCCAATCAGGGTTTTTTTATTTTTCATATCTTTTGAGTTCTCTGACGTTGTTACTTCTTTATTTTTCAATGACTTTCCTACCTCCATTTTCTACTCTCAACATTTCGTACAGTTATAAACAAAAGTAATGCAGTAAAACTCAGATAATAAATTACATCCCTGGTATCAACAATGCCTTTTGTAAATGATGACCAGTGGTCATAAGTACCAATATACTTTAAAGCTTCGTAAAACCACCCATCACCGTACGCACTTAAATAACCGATTACCCAGAGTATTATTAATGAGACTATTCCGATCACTGCAGCAACAACCTGGTTCTTTGTTAACGATGACACGAGCAGACCAACAGACACAAACAGCCCACCCATGAGCATCAATCCAATATAACTGGAAAAAATTGGCCCAAAATCGGGATTTCCAAAAATAGTCAAAAACAATACATATATCCATGTAGGAAGGATCATTACCGCATACAAACTCAAGGCTGCAAGAAATTTACCAAACACTACATCAAAATCTGTTACCGGAGAAGTCATGAGAGTCTCAATCGTTCCGGACTTTGACTCATCAGAAAAGAGCTTCATGGTGATTACCGGTGTAAGCAACAGGAGGAAAAACTGGGTTGAGTCCAAGCTACCCTTAAGAGACGCCTGCTGATGGATTTGTAAATTTCCAGCAAAAAAGAAACCGGCGGCGACAAGGAACACAGAAATTACAACGTATGCAATTGGTGAATAGAAGTAGGACAGTAATTCTCGTTGATATATTGCAGATACATTACGCATTGGCTGTTTCTACCTCCGTTTCAGTGGTTGTTACTTGATGGAAAATTTCTTCTAAGGTAATAGTCTGTCGTTTCAATTCTCGCAGTATATAGTTATTTTGTACAATGCAATTAAAAGCAGCTTCTCTTATATCTTTTTCACCATTTCCATTGATATAAAACTCATTTGCATCATCCTTTTTTCTATATGATACTGATTCGACGGTGTCAATTTCAGACAGGCTTTTCTTTATCTTTTCGCCATCACCCTTCACCTCTAAAACCAGATTTGAACCAGTTTTCAACTGCTTCATGAGATTTGCAGGTGTATCCATAGCCACTATCTTACCCTTATTAATTATCATAACTCTATCGCAGACCATTTCAACTTCAGGAAGAATATGTGTTGACAGCAAAACAGTATGCTTCTGTCCCAAACCCTTAATAACACCCCTGATCTGCCTGATCTGATTAGGATCAAGCCCAATGGTAGGTTCGTCGAGAATCAAGATTTTCGGATCATGGATTAACGTGTCTGCAAGACCTACCCTCTGTTTGTATCCTTTTGACAATGTGCCTATAATCTGTTTTTGCACATCTGTTATTCCTGTTACTTCAAGACAATATTCTATCTTTTTCCTTCTTTCTCTTCTGGGTATATTCTTAAGCTTTGCACGAAACATCAGATATTCATACGCTCTCATATCCAGATAAAGAGGTACGTTTTCAGGTAAATATCCAATCTGCTGGCGTACGTTTAGCGAATCAGTAAATACATCATGACCAGCTACCATTGCAGAACCGGCAGTCGCCGGCATAAAGCAGGTTAATATACGCATAGTAGTCGTTTTGCCAGCCCCGTTTGGGCCAAGCAGACCAACTATTTCATTTTCATTCACATGGAAAGAAATGTTGTCTACCGCATTGACGTTTACATATCGCTTTACTAAATTTTTGACTTTTATCATAATGGGGAATCTCCATACTAATACGTAAAATATTACGAGCTTTTTGTTCTTAACAATACTGTGAGAAAATAAGTTCCCTTATTTTTCTACTGGTACAATATCGCCAGTCATGTCAAGCTTGCCACTCGCAAGTTCATCAAATGCAGTTTTAACGGGATCACTAGAATCCGACTCAATAAGAGCCGGTGCACCATCCATCAATTCTCTAACTCTCTTGATTAAGATGGTGGTCACGTGGAAGGTACCATATTCTTCTGCAGGTTTATCTAAGTTATCGGTCATGTTGTTGATATGAGTAAACTAATTAAAGCCACTATTGTTACCATGTTTTTTGCTTTCGTCAAGAGAAAACTTCACACTTTTTATTTTCAACTTGCAAAATATGTGACATTTGAGATTTGCCTTGACATTATATACTTATAACTTGACTTTGCGGTTTAGCAGAAGTATTTTATGATGATTATTAAGAGTTGCGGAAATTACCGTCCGCGAACCTGTTCCTTTAACGGATTAAATGACAGAAGTGTAATGGCTCAAGAAAGATGGTAAGGCCAGAATAATTGAATCTAAAATGGAGAGATTGATATGGGTTTAGCTGGTTCAGCGTTTAAAGATGTTGGAAAAGAGTTTCCGAAAGGTACCATATTATTTAAAGAAGGAGACGAAGGTAAAGAAATGTTCCTGATAAATTCAGGTGAAGTAAAACTGAGCAGGAAAACTTCGCAGGGTGATGTGGTTTTGGCCAAATTAGGATTTGGTGAATTCTTCGGAGAAATGTCCGTAATTACAAACGAGCCAAGGACTGTTACGGCTGAATCAATAACTGATTGCCGACTGAATGTCATAACCAAAGATGTTTTAGAAACATTAGTGGCAGGTAAGCCTTTAGTCGCATTAAGTATTCTAAAAAAACTGATGTTCAGACTGGAAAGCGCGTACGATCTAATTGAAGATCTTTACGTCAAACACATTAAACTAGATAAAGAAAAGTAGCCTATCTCAAAAATGGAGATCAGTGAAAACTTTGTACCTGTGACGAAGGAATGCGTTGAACTTGAGGAGCTTGATGATAGCTGCATACTTTATGATACAGAGAAAGAAGAAGTGTACAGCTTAAATAGTACCGCGGCTTCTGCCTGGATATGTTGTGATGGAAAGCATTCAATAAAGGAAATAGCGGACGTTGTGGAAAAATGTTTCAAACCTAAAAGCAAGCCAGTCCTGAGAGACATAATACAAATCATCAAGGATTTTTCAAAAAAAGGACTTTTATCACCATAAGCCTTACACCCTTCCGGTACAAGGCCTTTTTTATCGCATACAAATTGTTATGTATCTACTACATTACAAACTCCAATCACATCGGTTTTCTATACAGACAGGAAACAAAAAACTTGCAGACTTATGTTCACAACTCTATCCAAACTCCAGGTCAAAGCACAACGGATGTGCCGATCTTGTTTATTCACTGAGGATGAAAAGTGATAGCACTGCCGGCACAGTCTATGAGGTCCTTGTAGACGGCAAAAAAAAATACCAAACTAATAGTAAATCAGGATTGTTTGCTTCACTCGAATGGATGATTACCTGCAATGCATTGTCACATCTTCGTGAGTTCTTCCAATTGCACGCAGGATCTGTCGAAAAGGACGGTAAAATTATACTTCTGCCTGCCAACCATGGTAAGGGAAAGACCACTCTAACATTAAGTCTTACCAGAAATCATTATCGCTGCCTTTCCGACGATATCGTCTTAATAGAGCCAGAGACAACCATGGTTATTCCTTTCCCGCGAAGTTTTTTAGTAAAAGACAAATCAATCAAAAAAATGGCTGAATCCCATTTAATTGACAAAAAGAACGGGTACTATTGTAAATCAGAGGACATCTTATACTATAATCCTTATTCCTCGAACAGATCACCTGTGAAAAAAGCAAAACCATACGCCATAATCGAATTAAAACACAGCCACCGTTTCAAAAATGAACTGAGGCCGGTCAGCAAATCAGAGATGTGTATCAAGCTATTGAGGCAGTCGTTTAACATTCACAACTACAAACGAAATGGAGTCACTATTTTGACAAAGCTGGTCAGAGACAGTAAGTGCTACTCTTTAAAGACAAACAATGTAACAGATGCCGTTCATCTGTTTTCTCAAATATGAACGAACCAACTATCAAAAGACATATCGCCAGACTCCTGAACGCTAAGAGAGGAGAAGAAGGTGTTAGAGAAATATGGAATGCATTAGAATCAATAGGAGGGAATGATGTTATCAATATCGCCCAGGAATATCGCGTAACGACATTTTTGTTTTACAAAATAAAACATCTCGGACTGGAAGGAAAACTACAACCGGAAACCCTCCGGATTTTGTCACTCAAATATCAAAAGGGTGTGGCGCGGAACGTTGTCATCAGGCATCTGCTGAAGGACATAATTCGTTCATTAAATCAACGTGGTATCAAAGCGATCATACTAAAGGGTGCAATAAATTTCTTTGAAAATATTTATGAGAACTGGAATCTAAGGTCAATGGAAGACCTGGATATCCTCGTTAAGGAAGAGGATTTTCCTGCTGCGAGGCAATGTATGCAGACTGCGGGGCTGCAGTATATAGGAGGCCAAATCCCTCGCGATCTCAGCGAAGATTTTGAAGGTAGGAATATACCCGTCGATATGCACTATCTACCGGTCCCTGAAAAACACATCAAACTGTTTGATATGGAGTCGTTCTGGTCAAACACAATGTGTGTAGAAATGGATGGTATTAAAACACATATTCCATGCCCGACTGACCAAATCTACCATAAGTTTATACACGACGTGATACGGCATCAGGGATTAATAAATTTTCACATTCAGGATTTGTGTGATTTTGCAATGACCTCCCAATATTACAGAGAGAGGATAGACTGGGAAGAGATTTTGCACAGAGTCAGGAAAAATGATATTGAATCTCTGTTTAAACTGCACTGCTGGCAGATCAAGAGAAGTCTCGGAACAGAGTTGCCGCAACCAATAAACGACCTGAGTGATAATAGTAATACGTACTACGAAAAATGGTATGATCAATTGAGCGAATGCCCTGAATGGCTCGAATCTGCAAGCGAACGTCTCATGGCGATTCTGATCAAGGGCGGCAATATTTTCTCCCATCTTAGGAACTCATTTAATATTCTTGTAAAAGAATCATCCCTGAACGAATCAAGAGAGCTTCTGCTCTCTCTATACAACATAAAGGGAGGAAAACTCTTATTGCCATTCATCCGTATAATACATCTATTCAGGATCCTCTTCCTGCATATCATGATCATCGCCTATCTCACGAAACAACGCTTGAGCACATCCAAATAAGCAGGGTATTTTATTGAAAAAATCAAGCTTTGAATTGGGAAATTTAATTTAAAGTCGCTGCAGGCTTTAGCCTGCGTTTCCCACCATCAGAAAGTTGTATGAGAATTTTTCGTAAGTTACGCAACCGAAAGAATGCGACTACCCGCCCGAACGTGCCGTTCGGTACAGGCGGGCGCGAATCACTCAATTTATGTATAGTCTTTTCCCTGTTTATTGCTTATATTAGAGGCGTCACAACCAACCACGTAAACGAAAGAGCTTACAGAAAATGCGAGATACCATTTACAATGAAGTGTGCAAAATAATTGATAAAGCAATCGAGCTAAGGCATCGGTTCCATGAGATACCGGAACGCTCATTTGAAGAAAAGAAAACTGCACATTTGATTGTCCAGGAATTGCTGCAAATGGGACTTGACGTTGAAGAAGGAATTGCCGGGACAGGTATTGCTGCAAACATAAAAGGCGGACTCCCCGGTAATACGATTGCCTTACGTGCAGATATGGATGCTCTTAATATTGAAGAGGAAAGCCCAAAGCCATATGCTTCAAAACACAAAGGACTTTCACACAGTTGCGGACATGACGGGCATATTGTCTGTTTATTAGAGACAGCCCGTATACTGGTGAAACTTCGAAAACGGTTAGCAGGTACGGTAAGGATCATTTTTCAGCCCGGTGAAGAAAACGGAACAGGCGCACAGGCGATGATAGACTCCGGTGCATTGGGAAGCCCCCTGCCTTCTGCAATTTTTGCCTTACACGCATGGCCTCATCTGGAATCCGGTGTGGTTGCTTCAAAACCCGGTAACATAACTGCAGCGATAGATTATTTCAAAATAACTGTTAAAGGCAAGGGTGGGCATGGAGCACGTCCCCATGACAGTATCAGCCCTATCATAAGCGCATCGCACATAGTACAAAAAATAAGCGCACTTACGAATAACGGTGATAATGGCAAATATCCATGCGTCGTGAGTGTGGGAATGATACAGGCTGGAGCACAACCAAATGCTATCCCAGACCACGCATCTATCCAGGGAACGATCAGGTCCATCAATGAAACAAACCGTCAGAAAACACTGGAAATATTTAATCAAATGGTGAAGGAGATCGGCACTCAACAGAACGTGCAGGTAGCAATAGATTTCATTAAATACGGTCCACCCGTAAATAACAATCCTGACCTGTACCACTTATTTGAGAGGGTGGGTGAAGAGCTGTTGGTCCCGGAAAAACGAGCATATATTAAACAACAGAGTATGGGGTCAGAAGACTTTGGTAATTACACACAACTCCTCCCCGGCCTTCTGATCCGTTTGGGAATGGGAAAATCGTCTCCACCGCTTCACACGAGCAAGTTTGATTTTTGTGATAAATCTCTCGATGCGGGGATTACGATACTGGTTGGCCTGGCAATGAAGGCTGTAGAAAACGATTTCAAGATTAGTACGGCATAAAACAGTGACGCCTTATAAGAAATGGCTTATCCACATTTGATGTGGCGCAGTAATCCCATTTGATTGATCTGGAACAATCTGGCCTAACTCCTTCTGTTACATTGATTACCCGAACTTATCTTCTCTGGACTGTTCTTGAATCTCCTCCACTTCTTTACGACTGTCGATTATGGCATCAACACAATCTCTATCCAAAGTTTCACCAGCCATTTTCTTAAGCATTGCAAATGCCTCTTCGTTACTCCATGCCTTTTTATAAGGACGATCACTGGTTAAAGCTACATATGCCTCGGCAACGATACGCACCTCTAGCGGAATCTGTGTTCCTTCCCTACCTTCCAGATATCCGATACCGTTTATCACTTCATGATGATACTCGGTAATATTACGCAATACACAGCCTGTTTATCGGGAATCTAAAGGACCATTCATCCTAGATTCCCGCTAAAAGAATGCGGGAATGACAGTTTTTGGACAATAAATGGAACACGCGCAAAAACCTAACTGGACGCTACTGATTTTATATGAAACTAATTAGAATTTTCCTATTCTAAATTCTCCAATCAAGCTCATTTCTGTCTCTATATCAATCACTCTGGATTTTGAGTTTTGAGTAATGTCAGCACGAGTTAATACATTCCTAGAAGGCAAAAGTAGAGATAATGCTTCTGACAAACAATTTTGAACATTTGCCTCCAAAACGTTATCAATTTGAGCGGATAATTTCTTCGTATCATATGCTTTCATATCTGCCCCTTTAGTACTTATTTAATTAATAGAATAAAACCTTAATCTAAATTTAGGGCAAATCTTGTGCCATTCACGCCCTGCAAGACTGATATAAAATATTCAAAATCCTTAACAACTTTTGCAGAATGAAATTAATATGCTTTTGTATTCAGGTTTTAAAAATATTTTTTTATCTTATTTTTGTGCTTTTATATTCCTTTGTCTGATTTCCTGACAAAATTGTTGCGTTTCTCAACAGAGAATGTCTCTTTTAAAATCTACCATAAGGCCATCCCGATTAACACTTGAAGAGTTTTAAAGTTAATGATAGTTCCTTAAGTCGTTAATAGACTTTTCCTGCCAAAGCTGACTAAATTTATATTGCATAATACCCCTCTCTTTTAGAATAGCTCTCCAGTACTTTACAATTATTTATTGTGAATAACTAGCAGGCCCTCATTTACCTATTAGCTTATCATACTAAAAATATTTATCTAATTACTGAGCATATATATCTGCCCCTATTGAGTGACAATTCAGTTATGTATCTTATGATGTTTATCTTAACAAAGCAATTTACGGTAGGTTTGGGAACAATGACCTGAGATGTGGAGCCAAAGGTATTGAAGAGATTAGTGGGAGCTGATACTACTTATTCAAAATGCAAATTTGAGGAGAGTCTTCTTTCTTATAAAGAGGAATATAGAGATTTATTCAATTCACTTACCAGAACAATTTTCTAGGATTTCCTTCTTGCTCGTTTATTCTCATACATTAATTGGTCGGCACGTGTTAGCAGCTTATCAAAGGAAACGGGATTCTCCGGATCATAGTATGCTATACCGATGCTCATTGATATTTCGTAAGGTTTATCTTTGTTTTTTTCATTATGAGCTTTTATGTTCTCTTTTAAGCGGGCATCAATAATCTTACCACTACCCCTGTTGACATCTATTGAAACAACTGCAAACTCATCTCCTCCAAGCCGCGAAACGATATCAGAATCACGAAAAGTTTCTTTGAGTATTTTTGTGGCTTCAATCAATGCCTGGTCACCTTCACGGTGACCCAGTGTATCGTTTATTATCTTCAAGCCGTCTAAGTCAACAAAAATAACGAATAATCCACTTTTCGTACGGGCGACAACGTTAAATTGTTGTTCTGCAAGAACGTATAACCCGCTACGGTTATACAAGCCGGTAAGCTCATCAGTAAATACCATAGTCCTTATTTTATCCAGAGCCTTTTGCCGTTCAATAGCGTAGAATATAGAGCGCACCGTCATATCAATAGTTAGCCGGCCTTTTATCATATAATCCTGTGCGCCAAGCTGTACTGTCTTTATGGCCATCGATTCATCATCATTACCGGATAGCACCACAATCGGTGTTCCGTTAGCACTTTCATGCACTTTAGTAAATGTGTCTAAACCGTGACTATCTGGTAATGATAGATCCAATAATACTATATCAAATTTTTCTTTTTCCATGCATTCCAACCCTGTTGAAAGTCGCTCCTCGCACTTTACTTCGAACATATCCCCATACGCATCTTTCATCTCCTCACGTATAAGTCGAGATTCTTCATGACTATCTTCAATTAAAAGAATTTTAATGTGTTTATCTTTCATCTTTTCCCCTCCTGGGTAGCATTACTATCTCGAACCAGAAATCTTCAATAGACTTTATTACCTTAACAAACTGGTCGAGGTCTACCGGCTTGGTAATATAGGCATTAACATGATTATCATATGTTTGAATAATATCAGCTTCAGCACTTGATGTCGTCAGCACTATCACAGGAATGCGTTTCAAATGTTCATCAGACTTAATCTCCTCAAGCACCTCATGCCCGCCTTTTAATGGCAGGTTTAAATCAAGCAGGATCAAGTCCGGTTGTACCGCATCTGCATACCTCCCTCCACGACGCAGAAACGCCATTGCTTCCACCCCATTCTCAACTTTATGCAGATTGCTTTTTACCCTGCCTTCCTTGAGGGCTTCTTCAGTCAATCTTATATCGCCAGGATTATCTTCAACTAACAGAATTTCAATAGGGTTGGATTGATTTCTCATTTAAACGGTCATTTTACTTATTTCTTTGGAATTGTGAAGTAAAATATGGAACCTTCTCCCGAAAGTGATTCAACCCAGATCTTACCATTGTGCCTTTCCACAATCTTCTTGCAGATAGCCAGGCCAATACCGGTACCAGAATATTCGCTCTTACCATGCAAGCGCTGGAATATTGTAAATATACGCTCATAATATTGGGACTCAATTCCTATGCCATTGTCACTAACGGAAAAAGTAATATCTTTTTCATTCTGTTTTGCGGACACCTGAATACGTGGAGTAGCCTTACTATGGTATTTGATAGCATTGCCTATAAGATTCTGGAACAATTGTGTAATTTGTGGGCCATCAGCAAACACGGTCGGCATAGAACCATGCATCACTATTGCACCTCTATCCTTTATAGATTTCTCCAGATTCTTTATAGCGCGATCAAGAACTGGTCCAGTATCTACCGGTTCAAGTTCTTTAACTCGCGAACCAACACGCGAATAAGCCAGCAAGTCATGTATAAGTGCCTGCATGCGTTTAGAGCCGTCAACGGCATAGTTAATAAAGTCGTTTGCATCGTTATCGAGCTTGTCCTTGTAACGCCGCTGTAATAGTTGCATATAACTTGCCACCATGCGCAAGGGTTCCTGTAAATCGTGAGAGGCTACATATGCAAATTGTTCCAGTTCCTTATTAGAGCGTTGTATATCTTCCACCATGTGCTTCATCAACTCTTCAGCCTGTATTTTTTCCGTTATATCTTCCTTAAGTGCAACGTAGTGGGTAATGTTACCGTCCGGATCTTTGAGAGGAGAAATAGATGCAGATTCCCAGAATAATTCACCGGATTTCTTCTTATTACAAAATACGCCAGACCATTCTTTACCGGACTCAATAGTTTCCCACAAATCATTGTCTGTTTCCTGCGAGGTCTTATCTGATTTTAAAATCCTGGGATTTTTCCCAATAACTTCCGCATCAGTGTAACCGGTTAACTGAGAGAATCCATGATTGACGTACTCAATATCACCGTTAATATCTGTAATCACAACGGCACTGGGACTCTGTTCGACAACGTAAGACAACTTCCGAATCTTCTCCTCGGCCAGCTTACGCTCGTCAATTTCACGCTGCAAACTAGTATTTATTTCTTTCTGTTTTGAATAAGCGTTTTTAAGCTTGGCGGTCATCGAGTTAAATGAATCAGCTAATTGCCCAATTTCGTCATGAGAGACAATATCCACCTTGTGGTGTAAATCACCTTGACCTATTATTTTAGTTGATTCAGTCAATTGTGTAATCGGTCCGGAAATAGATCTTGATACAAATAAAACCACTATTGCCACTCCAATCATTGTCGTAATTCCAATAATCACTGACCATCTTTTAAGCTTAGAAACAGGTGCAAAGGCCTCCGAGGTATCTTGTTTTACAACCACTCCCCATCTTATTCTTGGCAAGTATCTCCATACAGCCAATACCTGTTTACCTCTATAATCAACAGACAAACCACTGCCTTTATTACCATTTACTGCTTTCAGTATTGGCAATCCCTTTTTACTCCCGGGAGGGATTTTTATTCTAAACGTGGCGTAAGGATCATGCCTGGTCGGCATTGTAAACACCGCTTCGTCAACTACTCTTGTGGCTACAACGGTTTCTCCTGTCGTGCCTAAACCAGTATAGTCATTAACAATTCCAGTAATATCCTCATTATCTATCTGAAGGACAATAACACCGATAAATTCCTCTTCACTCAGGATAGGAGCCGCGACAAATACAGCCCGCTCACGTGATGGCGCGTAATGCTTATAATCAGAAATACTTGTTTCCAGAAAAGTTTTAGTCCTTTTAAATACTTGTGCTAATTCGGAATCCTTGTAAAGACCTGTTATTAAATTTGTGCCAAAATCTTCCCCTTTAGTTGCAGTGTATACCACATCTCCTTCAGGAGAAATGAGAAAGAGATCATAGTAGCGCGTAGACTCCTTCTCCGGCATATAAAACAGCCCAAATCCTTTTTCAATGGAGTTATAATTATACGTAAACAATTTGTTATCCAGTGAAACAATTTTACCCTTCTCAAAGAGTAATTGAAATTCCTTAAAAGTATTTACAATGGTAGTGGAATGTGCCAGGGAGGTGACATTTTTCTCTCTTTCAAGAAAGTAGGCACTAATTCTCTCAACTTTTTCATCTGTGGATGTGATTAGCCTATTTATCACTTCACTCCTAACCCTATTTATAGAGCTACTAATACTTGCAAATCCATAGATAGCCAATGGCAACAATGATGTAATTAAGAACCAGGCTAAAAGTTTGCGTGAAATCTTATTTTGTTTAAACATATTTATAATCTTCCGCAGTTATAAAAATAGCATTCCAGAGTAACTTTGCTTAGCATACCAATTGAACCGTATCTTTCCGGGCCTAGTCTGACTGTTTGAAAGGGAGTGATGTGCAGGCTTGAACCGGTATCAAGACCTTGATGTAATTAATGCCAATTGGCGTTAATATTACAGTGGGGACCTGTCTATTTCAAGCCAAAACCTCAACACACTTATAGACATTAGCAGGCTGATAAATATCAACAGGCCATACCCTTAAATCCACCCATAACCAAACTCAGGTTGTTATTAACCTTTCCTTCTTCATATTTCATCCTGGATCCAACTATTTCCTTTAACAGGTATTATAGTCACAAGAATATATCCACAAAAAACCATTCTCCTTAAATGTATTTGTTCTAAACAAAAGGGATCTGCATACATATTTATGTAAAGTTACATCCCGCAAATACAAAAATTATTTCTAAGGAGACAGTGAAATCAGCAACCGTAAAGTAAGCGCTGAATATGAAAACCTCTGCAAAGCAACAAACT
Source organism: Candidatus Scalindua sp. (assembly GCA_018670825.1). Taxonomy (GTDB): domain Bacteria; phylum Planctomycetota; class Brocadiia; order Brocadiales; family Scalinduaceae; genus Scalindua. The sequence continues at coordinate 36,765 of JABHIW010000020.1, forward strand.
TTATTGAGAAATATTTTTACAGACTCCAGGGTCTCCTATTATTGGTTTGGAATAGAAAAGTAACTACCAGCAAAAACCATCTCATCTCCTCCACAGGAACTTTTTCCTCAAGTAACCGGGGAGTCTCAGAAAGTAAACTTCCTCTTGATTTTGATATACAGGTGAATGTCATTACCTGAATTATTCATCATATTTTTTACAAGTAATTTCTAGTATAATAAACCACATTAGTATGACTGTTTCACACTACTACGCAGAAATGACAGATTGCTTATCTGGTAAAAGTCTAATTTTTCTTAATTTCCTTTAAATGATAAAAAAAAGAAATGTATCATTTTTGTACAAGATCCGGGGGATAACGGACAATTGGATATCAGAAAAAACAGTTTTAAAATCTTTTTTTTTGAGAAAGAGATTGTGTGAAAAGAATAAAACTGTTTGAGATCATTCTTATCGCTTTCATTCTTGGTGTGATTTTTGGCGCTTTTGTGGGGGAACCCGCCAAGTCGTTAAAACCTGTAGGAGACGTTTTCATAAAACTCCTCAGCATGCTGGTTGTCCCCTTGATCTTCACCAGTCTTTCTACAGGAGTAGCCGGGTTTGATATAAAGAGCCTGGGGCGCATAGGAGGAAAGGCGCTCGTTGTCTATTATGTCACCGCCATAATAGCCATCTGCATTGGTCTGGGACTTGCCAATATTTCAGGAGTCGGGACCGGTATAGAACTGGGAGATCTCGCGAAAATCGAGCCGTTAGAAGCACCTCCATTAATCACTGTTCTGGTGAACATTGTACCTGATAACCCTGTCAAGTCCCTTGCGGAAGGCAATATGCTGCAAATCGTTTTTTTTGCTATTATTCTAGGTATCGCAATGGGCGTGACCGGACGTGCAAGTGATCCTCTTCGCAAAGGGTTGGAATCCCTTGCTAACGTTATGTACACCATGGTCAGATTTGTGATGTATTGTGCTCCGGTTGGAGTATTTGCGCTGATCTCCTGGACGGTAGGTACCCATGGTGTAAAAGCACTTAGTCCTATTTTTTACCTGATACTTCTTACGTATGCCGGTTGTGCCATCCACATATTTTTAGTTTACAATGTTATCCTGAGATTCGGCGCCGGTGTAAAACCATTTGAGTTCTTAAAGAGGATCAAAGAAGCAGCTCTTTTTGGTTTCTCCACATGCAGCAGTACAGCAACCTTACTGGTAACCATGCGGCTTTGTGAGGAGAAAGTCGGTATATCTAAAAAACTTTGCAGGTTTGTTCTTCCTCTTGGGACTACCGTTAATATGGATGGTACCGCCCTCTATCAGACAATGGTAACAGTATTTATTGCCAACGCCTTCAACATGGACCTCTCTATAAGTCAACAGGCGATCATTCTGGTTACGGCATTGCTGGCCTCTATCGGTGCCGCAGGCGTTCCGGGCACCGGTTTGATCACGCTGATGATGGTACTCCAGTCAGCAGGCGTTCCTCTGGAAGGAATTGGTATTGTTCTTGGCGTTGACAGAATCATCGACATGGCACGGACTGCCACCAATGTATTAGATGATGCTGTAGCGCTTGCCTTTGTGGCGGGTACTGAAGGGGAAGAGTTTGCAGAGGGAGTCAGGATTAAAAAAGTTAAAAAGAGCTGAATTCGGATTTGCCAAGCTGCTTTGCCGGGAATATCATAGTCAAAGCTGATTAAATCGGAATCAGCAATCAATATACTACTATTAATATTTGGCCCGGTATGATTTAATAAAAAAAATGTTTTCAAAGAAGACAGTAATATTAACCGCTTTATTTATCGTTACTTTTTTTTCGTCCTGTTTATTTATGCCTCAAATTCCAGGTAAATCATATCATGGCCCGGTACCTCCATTGACAGATGAACAAATGGTATTACGGAAACAGTTATGCAAAGATGTTACAAAATTAGCCGGTGATATCGGTGACCGTAACGTAAGCACTGAATATAAAAACCTCTGTAAGGCAGCAAACTTTATTGAAGAATCATTCGTGGAAACCGGTTATATGGTTCTACGTCAAGGCTATGAAGTGAGTCAGTACGGCCTCAAAGGACGAGAATGTTATAATCTGGAAACAGAGATTACGGGTTCGGAGAAACCTGATGAAATTGTCGTAGTAGGTGCGCATTATGATTCCCTTGAAGGCACACCGGGAGCAAACGATAATGCCTCGGGAGTGGCGGCTCTTTTAGCGCTTGCACGCTCATCTGTTGATAGTAAACCAGTACGAACTCTCAGGTTTGTCGCGTTCGTCAACGAAGAACCACCTTTTTTCCAGAGTGATGACATGGGAAGTTTTGTTTATGCAAGAAGATGTCGTGAACGTAATGAAAATATTGTAGCCATGCTCAGTCTGGAAACGATCGGCTATTATACGGACGAACCGGAGAGCCAGAGTTTCCCTATCGGATTAATGGATTTTGTATTTCCTACTACGGGTAATTTTATTTCGTTCGTTAGTAATATTAAATCACATAAACTATTAAGTGATGTGACAGGTTTCTTTCGTCAATACGCTAAATTCCCATCAGAAGCAGCCTGTTTACCGGAACAAATCGTCGGTGTGGCATGGTCGGACCAATGGTCCTTCTGGCAGAATGGATATCCCGGTATAATGGTTACCGATACAGCACCTTTCCGCTATCCCTATTACCACACGAGTGAAGATACTCCTGATAAGATTAATTACGACTGGTTTGCCTATCTGGTTGACATGCTGGAAAAGGTTGTGGCAAGGCTCTCAGATTCAAAATCTTAATATTGCATAAAGAATGAACTCTTCAATCCTTCAAATACAAATTATCATTTTTTAAACCCCAGTCTTCATCTGTATCATTTTTTGTGCAGAAGGAAAAAGCTGAGATGTCAAAATTAACTTGAATTTCCCGGCTGAGAAGCATAACATTGTTGCTCTAAAAAGATTCAAACACATGAAGAACTCAATATTAAAACCCTTATAGTCCTACCTCCTATTTTTCTGATCGGTAAATTAACTATAAGCGTAGTATATTAATATCGAGCTTCATATATATTATTTATCCATACAATTAAGAACAGGTTGTAATTATGAAAATAGAGTCCCACTCGACCCGGAAAAACATAAATCAAATTATCCTTTGTGTGTTGATGACATCCGGTATCTTTTTATTAACCCTGGTATTTGATCAAAAAATATCAGAAGCAAAGAGGACCCAAGAATCTGCAATTGTATCACTGAAAGCTCACGGCAAACTGGATAAAGCGATGGAGTCAATTGATAAATACATTCAACGTTGCAGTACGAATGTGACTTACAGCTGGGGATATAACGAAAAAGGATGCATTTTCACATTAATGGGAGAATATACCAAAGCTATCTATGCTTTTCAGGAGTCTTTACGATTTAGCGAAGGAGCATCTGATGATTTTATTACCCTGATGAACATGGGCAGCCTTCAACATTCTCTGGGCGATTACGCAGATGCTATTTCATATTACGATGAGGCGATTATCAGAATGGACAGCAATGACCCCAGGATATACTGGCTTAAGATGCATGTCGCATGGTCCGGATTCTACCTGTCACGAGGTGATACTATGGCATTAAAACAAGTTTATAAAAAAGCAAAACCTATACTCCATATAATAGAGAACCGCCTCAACTCATTTAATAAAGGCAAAGCATACTCCCTGGCATCAAAGATTGCCTATCAACTGGGTAAATATAATAACGCGATCAAATTGTCCAAAAAATATGCAAAGAAAAAAAACAGTGATTCCGCAAAATTAAGCTTAGCTACCAACCTACTCTATTTAAAGAGGGAAGAGGAGGCGAATGAAGCTTTTCGTAACGTTGATCGAAGAAATGCGGATAAAGAATTGCTTGCACTATGGTATTGGCTGAAAGGTGATAAAGTGAGAGCAAAAAGCAATCTGGAAGAGTTTCCGAATAATATCGAAAGGGAAAAGGCATGGAGGCTTGTGCGTAATGATGAAATATTGCCTTACGATATGTGGAAAGAGGCAAGGAGGCAGAAATGGTTTATAGACCTTATCGGCCCCCTTACTACTGAATATTCAAATGCTGCCACTTACCGAAACAACCTTGGGGCTGCGTGGAACGCGAAGGGAAATTACGACAAAGCAATTGAATACTATGAGAAGGCACTGAATTCTGATTTAAAGAATTATGGTGAGGACCATCCTAACGTCGCTACTTACCGAAACAACCTAGGCGCAACATGGAAAGCAAAAGGTGAATATGATAAGGCAATCGAGTATTACGAGATGGCGCTGAACTCTGATCTAAAGAACTTTGGTGAAAACCATCCGAAAGTTGCAACCCGTTGGAATAACCTGGGAGAAGTCTGGCGGGCAAAAGGTAAATACGACAAGGCAATTGGATATTATGAGAAAGCTCTAAACTCCGATTTAAAGAATTTTGGTGAAAACCATCCAAATATTGCTGCTCACCAGAACAACCTTGGAGTAGCCTGGAATGCAAAAGGAGAACACGACAAGGCAATTGAATATCTTGAGAAAGCACTAAAGTCAGACCTAAAGACATTTGGAGAAAATCATTCAAATGTTGCTACTTATAGAAACAACCTTGGAACGGCCTTTAATGCAAAAGGAGAATACGACAAGGCAATTGAATACCTTGAAAAGTCCTTATCAGTTATCCAGGTGAGATTAGGAGATGATCACCCCTACACAAAAACATTGAAAACTAATCTACGTCTTGCAAAAGAAGAGAAGCCGGAGCAAGGAGCTGATCTGAAACCTGATCCTGCACATACAAGCGTCATAGATTAAAACCCGAAATAAAGACTAAGAGCGCCCATTAGTATACCTCTTCCTGTGGAAATATTTGATCTGTTTATTTTGAACAGCAGATGTTAATGATTGTCCATGAGGACATAGGAGTAAATCTCAACCTCAAGTCTGTCCGATATTTTATCCAGAGTATCCGGAAGTGTACTATAAAATAGATCCTATTGCCGATATTTCTACTTTAACGCAGTATCGTCCGGTTAGGTTTTTGCGTAGTAAATTAATAACAAAATAATTTCTTTAGGAGCCATTATTTGCTTGACTTCTTGAAATAAATATTCGTGGCAAAATCATTATAACACTTTAAATATAAAGGAGTTATAAGA
>JABHIW010000019.1 GCA_018670825.1 Candidatus Scalindua sp.
GCCATACTTCAAGTTCGATCAGAAGGATAAAGTTTGGACTTTTTTTTAGAATGACTTTTTCTGTTATCCAGCTTAAATCGAGAGGAAAATAAAAAACATTTTTGTTTGAGAAGTTTCTCTCCGCGACAGAGAAGCCTGTATTTGTAGTCGCCGATATAAATGTTTCCCATTCAGGGAATTCCTCATCAATCCTCTCAATAATACTTTTTGCCGTAATGACTTCACCCACAGATGCTCCATGCACCCAGATTCCCGGTTTGCTGCTTAGCCTTTCCGACATTATTCCAAATCTTTGATCCAACCCGGAACGATAACGTTTGCTTGTTAATATTTTGAATAATAAATACGGTGAGCCTAATAAAGATGCGGTTAGATAAACTGAATCAAAGATTAATGGCATCTTGTTACGTTCATTGATATTTGAATAATAATTAATGTAAAGATACTGCCGTTACAGGATCATCAGCTTTTGCCACAGCATTGTTTATATTTTTTTCCGCTCCCACAGGGACAAGGCTGATTCCTTCCGACTTTAGCACCGGCACGAATTGGTTCAGGCCTCTGTTCGGCTTGACCACTATTGGTTGTCATTGCCTCATCTCTTACCCTTTTTGGGGCTGGAATTTCAGGCATAGTATTTTGAGAGTCCTGATAGACAAAGTTGTCAGCATTCCATACGTTTTTGGTATCTATTGTTTCCGGCCTGACCCGCAACTTAAATATAAGGTCCGTAACTTCTTCCCTGATAGAGGACATCATGCTTTCGAACATTATCAGCGCCTCGCGTTTGTATTCTATCTTTGGGTCAACCTGGGCGTAACCTCTGAGCCCTATACCTGATTTAAGGTGGTCCATTGCATAGAGATGGTCCTTCCATTTGTTGTCGACTTTTTCAAGTAAAAGAATTTGCTCAACTTTTCTGAGTTCTTCTTCACCGATTTCCTTCTGTTTCTCATCATAAGCTTCACAGGCAGTATCAAGTAACAGGTCTTCTATATTTCCCTTTGTTTCTACATTGTGTGCTTTTAAGTCGATATTTATCCCGAATTTATGTTTATACCAGTCAAGAAGGCTATCCATTTCCCACTCGTCAGTGTGTAATTTTGGATTGATATAGTAGTCTATTGTCTCCACGATGCTTTCTTCAATCATTCTAAGCAGGTCTTCCCGAAGGGCTTCCTGTGCAAGGACCCTTTGCCTCCATGTGTAAATAGTCTTCCTTTGTTCGTCCATCACTTCGTCATACTCAAGAAGATTCTTACGTATTTCAAAATTATGCTGTTCAACCTTTTTTTGTGCTCTTTCGATTGATTTGGATACCATTGAGTGTTCTATTGCCATGCCATCAGTCATGCCAAATTTCCTTAGTATACCGCCTACTCTCTCCGGTGCGAAGATGCGCATCAAGTCGTCTTCGAGTGAGACGTAAAATCGTGATGATCCGGGGTCTCCCTGGCGTCCTGTACGACCTCGCAATTGATTATCAATACGCCGTGCCTCATGTCTTTCTGTTCCTATTACATGGAGACCACCCAATTCTTTCACTCCTTCGCCCAAGACAATGTCTGTACCTCTTCCGGCCATGTTTGTCGCGATAGTAACATTTCCTTTTTGTCCGGCCTTTGCAATTATTGCTGCTTCCCGTTCATGATTTTTTGCGTTGAGAACTTCGTGTTCTATGCCACGCCGTCTGAGCGCATTGCTGAACATTTCGGACTTTTCTATTGAAATAGTTCCGACTAGTATGGGCTGGCCTTTTTCGTTCACTTCTGCTATTTCTTCAACTGTGGCATTTTCCTTTTCTTTTCCCGTGCCATAGATTCTGTCCGGATAGTGTTGACGTTGTAAAGGTTTGTTTGTTGGTATAACATCGACTCCCAATCCGTATATCTTGGCAAATTCAGCAGCTTCGGTAAAAGCCGTACCCGTCATCCCTGAAAGTTTATTATAGAGACGGTAAAAATTCTGAAGTGTAATTGTGGCAAGTGTCTGACTCTCTTCTTTTATCTTTAGATGCTCTTTTGCCTGAATGGCCTGGTGAAGTCCGTCACTCCACATTCTGCCTTCCATCAATCTTCCTGTAAATTCATCTACGATGATAACATCTTTTTCCTGTACAACGTAATCTGTATCCTTTATAAACAGCGAGTGAGCACGCAGGCTCTGTTCAATATAGTGAGGCCAGTCCATGTGAATGTCAGAATATATACTGTCGACACCAAGTTCTTTTTCTACAATACTAATTCCTTCATCAGTTAAATTTGTACTCTTTTCCTTCTCTTTTACTTCGTAATGTTTGCCCGGTTTCAACTTCCTGGCAATCTTGTCAGCAGTAAAGTATTTTTCTGTTGATTCATCAGATGGTCCTGAGATTATGAGGGGTGTCCTTGCCTCGTCGATCAGGATACTGTCAACCTCATCAACAATGGCGTAGTTTAATGTCCCCTGTACCTGTTCTTCAAGGTGAGTTCTCATATTGTCCCGTAGGTAATCAAAACCAAACTCATTATTGGTTCCATAAGTGATATCCGAATTATAAGCGGCCCTTTTATCATCGTAGCTCTGATTGCTTTGTATCGCACCTGCTGAAAGGCCCAGAAATTCATACATTGGTAACATCCAATTCATATCTCTATTGGCGAGATAGTCGTTTACGGTAACGACGTGAACACCTTTACCCCCAAGGGAATTGAGATAAGCCGGTAATGTCGCGACAAGTGTTTTACCTTCACCTGTTGTCATCTCCGCAATGTTTCCTCTATGTAATACAATTCCTCCAATCAGCTGAACATCAAAATGCCTCATGGTCTTGTCCGGGCTGTCAGCATTGGGTACTAATAACACCCTTCTGCTACCCTCTCTGGCAACGGCAAAAGCCTCCGGCAAGAGGTCATCCAATGTCTCTCCGGCAGCAAGCCTTTCCCTGAAAGTGTCAGTCTTTTGTCTGATTTCTGCATCTGTTAACGCTTGTAAACCGCTTTCAAGCGAATTTATATGGTCTACTGTCGGCTTCAGGCTTTTTAAAATCCGGTCGCTGGCCGTACCAAACATTTTTGTAAATATACTCATTATTATGGTTTATGTCTGAAAAATTGCAAAATTAAATTAAACCAAATTTAAGAAAAAGTGTCAACTCAAATTAGAAAGTCAACATGCTCAAATAAAGCGTTATCTTCTACCGATATCATCAACTCAGACGTGCAGTCTACCTGTTTATTGCATGATTTTCATCTTATTTTTATCAGAGAAGAGAAAAACAAAATTAGAATAATAATGTGTAGTATGCTACTATTTCAAAAAAATATATAAAGATTCATCGTATTTGACTATAGCTTTTGATGTATATTATTAAATCATGCCTGTAACGTTTATCACAACACTGGTATTAAGTATCGCATCCCTTCTGGCAGCCATTATCGGAGGAGCTACCGGATTGGGTGGAGGCACACTTTTGCTGGCAATAATCATGATGTTAGTCAGCACTGAATATGTTATCCCCTTACATGCCGCTTTGCAGTTTATCAGTAACGGTACTCGCGTTACCATTTTTTGGAAAAATGTTAACTGGGGGATCACGGGGTATTTTATGGTGGGCATCCTTCCCGGAGTTTTGCTTGGGATTTATACGTTTACCTTGCTGGATAAGTCTACCATACGCTTGGTTATGGCCCTGTTTATCCTTCTTTCTGTTCATTTACCAAAATTCAAATCAAGTGGTGATACCAATTTGAGAATATTTATTCCGGTAGGTTTTGTCTCAGGAGTAATTGGAATATTTTTTGGAGCAATTGGACCTTTTATTTCACCATTCTTTCTCCGGAACGATATATTAAAGGAAGAACTTGTGGCTACTAAAGCTACTGTTCAATTTATTTCACATTTCCTGAAAATTCCATTGTTCGGTTTCATCGGGATTAACGTTTTTCATTACTGGCCTTTAATCCTGATCCTCAGTATTTTCTTAATTACGGGTACTCTTATCGGGAAGAAGTTACTCAACAAGCTTTCAAAGAAACATTTTAAAAATATTTTCAAAATCCTTCTTACGCTGATAGCTATTCGAATGCTGGTGGGATATTTTGTTTGAACCGGCACTTAAGAATCAGAAATAGTCAGCAGGTAAAAAATACCCAACCACAGGGTATATCCATCTAATAATGGATAAAGGTGGATTTGTTACCGCTTAATGAACCATGCAAGGCTGGGTTTCGGGTTCGTTGTTAAAAGCGTTACCGATGTTTAAATGTGATATTCTTGAATCGACTTAACATCCAGTTCACCATTTATCATGGACCTGATGGCACTTTCAGTGGCGATAGCGCCCTGTACGGTTGTGAAGTAAGGAATGCCTGATATAATTGCGTTCCGCCGTATATTATAAGATTTTTTTTGTGATATTTTCCCTTCGGCGGTATTAATTACCATTTGAATATCATTGTTTTTCAAATGATCTATCACGTTAGGACGTCCTTCACATTCTTTCAGGACAGTGGTTACAGGAGTGCCTTTTTCCGCGATGGCTCTCGCTGTCCCTCCAGTAGCTGAAATTTTAAAACCTAAATTGTGAAGTTTATGGGCAATATCTGCTATAGTGGCTTTGTCTTTATCCTTGACACTTATAAAAACGGTACCAGCCAGAGGAAGCCCTCCTTCTACAGCCATCTGTGCTTTGGCAAACGCTTTCCCGAAATCAGTATCAATTCCCATTACTTCGCCAGTTGATTTCATTTCTGGCCCAAGAATGGTATCTGTACCATGAAATCTGACAAAGGGAAAGACCGCCTCTTTTACGGCAACATGGTTGTTTTTCCTATTATTGTTTATATTCAACTCTTTTAGTTTACGTCCGGCAATAACCTGAGCGGCTATTTTTGCCAGAGGAATACCAATTGCCTTACTGACAAAAGGTATTGTTCTCGATCCACGGGGATTTACTTCCAGGACATAAACCTCATCGTCTTTAACAGCAAATTGAATATTAATAATGCCAAGGACTTTCATCTCTATGGCCATGGCCCGTGTTTGGACCTTTATTCTTTCAATAACCTCTTCTTTCACTGAATAAGGAGGCAATGAGCATGCGCTATCTCCTGAATGCACACCGGCTTCTTCTATGTGCTCCATGACACCACCGATAAAAACATCTTCTCCGTCACATACCGCATCAACATCTATCTCTATCGCGTCCTCCAGGAATTTATCTATTAAAACCGGATGTTCAGGAGAAACGTCAACAGCATGCGTCATGTACTCTTCAAGTTCATCCTCATCAAAGACCACCCTCATAGCCCTGCCACCCAAAACATATGAAGGTCTTATCAAAACCGGATAAGCTATTGAAGCCGCAATTACTTTGGCTTCTGCGAATGACCTTGCATTCCCGTTTTTTGGCTGTAAGAGACCGAGCTTGGAAAGTAATGAAGCAAACCTTTCCCGGTTCTCCGCCATATCAATGCTGTCCGGTGAAGTACCAAGAATCTTAACTCCCGCATTGAATAACGGTACAGCTAGTTTCAACGGAGTCTGACCTCCAAACTGCACAATAACACCTTCCGGTTTCTCTTTCTCAACTATTTCAAATACGTCCTCAAAGGTAAGAGGCTCAAAATATAATCTATCAGATATATCGTAATCGGTACTTACCGTTTCCGGATTACAATTAACCATGATTGCTTCAAATCCCATCTCTTTTAAGGCCATTACTCCATGCACACAACAATAGTCAAATTCGATACCCTGTCCAATGCGGTTAGGACCACTGCCCAGGATAATTATTTTCTTCTTTGATGTAGGGTTAGCTTCGCATTCCTCTTCGTAGGTGGAATAGAGGTAAGGTGTGTATGCTTGAAATTCTGCCGCGCAGGTATCCACTACCTTAAACACAGGACGGATATTGTTCTGCCAACGACAATTTCGGATATCAGACTCGCTTGCATTTAGCAAATTAGCCAACCGAATGTCGGAAATGCCGTATTGTTTTGCCTTCTTTAAAAGAACGGGATCTATTAGAGATTCAGTATCATTTTCTGAGGTGGTTGATAAATCGTTTGATTTATGTTGGTATTTAATCTCCTCTTCCACTTCTAGGATTTGTTCTATATTATAAAGAAACCATTTATCAATCCTGGTAACTTCATGGATCTCATCAATATTCATTCCCATACGTAAACCGTCCACAACAGACCATATTCTATCCCACGAAGGATTTAACAGATATTTTTCTATAAATTCTTTTTTCTCTGAATCGTTCAGGACTGTTTTACTATGATGTTCACAAAATCCGTAGCGGTTGATTTCCAGAGACCTTATTGCTTTACCCAGAGACTCTTTAAATGTACGTCCTATGGCCATTACTTCGCCAACTGATTTCATGTGAGTGGTAAGTGTCTGGTTAGCATCAGGGAATTTTTCGAAGTTAAATTTAGGGATTTTAACTACACAATAATCAATAGAAGGCTCAAAAGAGGCTGGTGTATAACGTGTAATATCATTGGGTATCTCATCAAGTGTATAACCTACTGCCAGTTTTGCGGCAATCTTTGCAATCGGGAAGCCAGTTGCCTTGGAAGCCAGAGCGGAACTCCTCGATACTCTTGGATTCATTTCAATCGCAATTAATTCACCGTTAGCCGGATTTATTGCAAATTGAACATTAGACCCCCCCGTTTCAACCCCGATCTCGCGAATGATCCTAATTGCAGCATCTCTCATTATCTGATATTCCTTATCAGTAAGTGTCTGTGCCGGTGCCACGGTTATGCTGTCACCGGTATGGACACCCATGGGATCAAGATTTTCTATGGAGCAGATTATTACAACATTGTCTTTGCGGTCTCTCATCACCTCCAGTTCATACTCTTTCCATCCCAGGACAGACCTTTCTATGAGTACTTCATGAACGGGACTTGCTTCGAGAGCGAAGTTGACGTACTCTTCTAATTCCTCAATGTTATAAGCAACATTGCCACCTATACCTCCCATGGTAAATGATGGTCGAATGATTATGGGAAACTTTATCTCTTTCGCGATCTCCTTCGCCTCTCTTATAGATTTGGCGTTGCCGCTTGCCGGCACCTGGATACCTATATTGCTCATGGCCTCTTTAAACTGTTTTCTATTTTCAGCCTTGTGTATGGCGTCCAGTTTAGCGCCTATCAGCTCTACATTATATTTTTTCAGAATGCCTTCTTCGGCCAGACTTACGGAAAGGTTCAGTCCCGTCTGTCCTCCCAATGTTGGAAGCAGGGCATCTGGCCTTTCTTTATGTATAATTTTTGTTAATATTTCAGTAGTCATCGGTTCGATGTATGTACTGTCTGCAACATCGGGGTCCGTCATTATTGTAGCAGGGTTACTATTTACGAGTACGATTTCATAACCATCTTCTTTCAGTGCCCTGCATGCCTGGGTACCGGAGTAATCAAATTCACATGCTTGTCCTATTACGATTGGACCTGATCCAATTATGAGTATTTTTTTAATATCAGTTCTTTTCGGCATATTATTATTAAAACCAAAATTGAGTGATTCTATTTTCTATAGTATAGTTGCCGCTAGACTTCCTGCCCGACTTCAACATTCAGGCGGAGTCTGCACTTCTCATCATTTCGATGAATTCATTAAACATATAACTTGAATCGTGCGGCCCTGGTGATGCCTCAGGGTGATACTGGACTGAAAAAACCGGTACATCCAGACACCTTAATCCTTCGATGGATTTATCATTAAGGTTTATGTGGGTAATTTCGACTTTGCCAAATCTGTCGCTCTGTCCATTGCTCAATGATTCTCCGTCGACGGCAAAACAATGATTCTGGGAAGTGATGGCCACTTTTTTTGTCCTTAAATCCATGACAGGCTGGTTGCCGCCATGATGTCCAAACTTCAATTTAAATGTTTTGTATCCCAATGCCTGTGCTATGATTTGATTACCCAAACATATGCCCATAACCGGTTTTTTGCCTATTATATCGGTTATATTTTCAACCATATACGGTACTGCAGCCGGGTCTCCGGGGCCATTAGAAACAACAACACCATCAGGCTTCATTGACAAAACTTCCTTTGCGCTGGTACCGGCTGGTACCACGGTTACATCACAATTAAGATTTTTCAACATCCTCAGAATGTTGTATTTAACACCACAATCATAGACTATTACTTTATACTGTTTATTATTTCCCGGTTGTTCGTGGGTACTTCCACTTATCATGCCAAGATCTATTTCCGCTTCTTCCCATTGGTAAGTTTTTTGGCAAGTAACCACTTTGACCAGGTCTTTGCCCTCAAGGCCGGACAATCCATTAGCCTTGGAAACAAGGTGTTGATGGTCGGTGTCTACAGTAGATATTATTCCCACCTGTTCACCGTTATCCCTTATATGTCTTGTAAGGGCTCTTGTGTCTATTCCCTGGATTCCTATTATCCCTCTGTTTTTTAAGAATTCGTCCAGACTAATTTTTGAACGCCAATTGCTGGGGAATGGGCTAAGTTCTTTAATGATAAACCCTTCCACCGATGGTTGAATAGATTCATGGTCTTCCTCACAGATACCATAGTTACCTATCAATGGGTAGGTCATATTTACGATCTGTCCTTTGTAAGAAGGATCGGTAAGTATTTCCTGATATCCGGTGATACTGGTATTGAACACTATTTCACCTGATGTTTCCCCTTTTGCACCGAAGGAAACTCCCTCATAAATCTTTCCGTCTGCGAGAGCAAGAATAGCCTTTTCTGTTTTCATCGTACAAAAATTACCTTATTTTCGATTATCTCAAAATATTTTTTAGATAGTACTTGTTAGCAACTTAACTGTCAAGCTGGAGTATTTTTTAGCTTGACAGTAATTATGCGCTTGTTATCATAACCTAGTACGTAGAAAAGTACTTAGGAAAAAAAATGTTGTTTTATAATAGATATAAGTTGATAAAAGAGTGTGTAGTCTGCGAATAAAAAAGGGAAAACTCTATGCGCTCGGTGAACAAATGTCTGACGTTACCAAATTTTATCAGCTTTGCAAGAATATGTTTTATCCCTCCTTTTGTTTTCTGCTTAATTCAGGTACAACATCATAACTTCTACAGATACATTGCATTAGGTGTGTTAATTATCATTGGATTAAGTGATGTTTTGGATGGATATCTTGCTCGGAAAAGAGGAGAAACAACAACTTTTGGTAAATATCTCGATCCCGCTGCGGACAAGCTGCTTCTGTTGATTGCCTGCTTTTTGCTCTCTTCAGGCAAACTTTGGTCCGGACCCAGATTCCCTGTATGGGTGCTGGCAGTAATTGTATGCAGAGAAATGCTTTTTTCGTTTGGGATGTTAGCGGTCTTTGTTACGATTAAACGAAAAATTAAATGGCAGCCTAATAAGCTGGGTAAACTGACTACATTTTTACAGATTACAGCAATTATTGCGGTACTGCTTGGGAATCACATCTCTCTGAATACCCTTGCAATTCTGTGGTGTGTGGTTGTTGCTGTTACTTTAATGTCAGCAGTAAATTATACCTATTTAGGCGTTAAGCAACTATAGCCGCAGACTCCTGCCCGAATTAGCCGGGCGGGTTGTCCTGCGTTTTTCATCATCTGAGAGGTAAAGAGAAGTTTAATATTTTCATAGTGAAGATTAAGGAAGGTTTGGATTATGTTTAACACAATTACAGAGGTTATTGAAGATCTGAAACAGGGTAAGATGGTTATCGTTGTAGATGATGAGAGTCGTGAAAATGAGGGAGATCTGACGATCATCGCAGAAACAATCACCCCTGATATTATAAATTTTATGTTATCGCATGCGAGAGGGATAATCTGTTTGACGATATCAGAGGAACATGCAAAACAGATCGGTTTAACCCATATGGTAAAGGATAACACTTCAGGTTTTCAGACTCCGTTTACGGTAACGATAGATGCGAAAGAAGGTATAACTACAGGTGTATCCACACAGGATAGAACAACAACCATACTAAAGGCGATAAGTGATGACTGTGTTCCTGCTGATCTTGACCGACCAGGACACGTTTTCCCGCTCATGGCTAAGAAGGGTGGGGTTCTGGTGCGTGCTGGTCATACTGAAGGAGCCGTCGATTTAGCCCGCATGTCAGGTATGCATCCTTCGGCCGTAATATGTGAACTCATGAATGAAGATGGAACGATGTCAAAACTTCCTGAGCTTATAAAGTTTGCGGAAAAACATGAAATGAAAATGTGCACCATCGCGGATATCATTAAATATCGCCACGAACAGGAGCGTTTGATAGAGAAACGTGTGTCTGTTAATATTCCTACAAAATACGGGAAATTTGTTTTACATCTTTATCGTTCATTTACTGATGAATACCTGCATCTGGCTTTATGCTTAGGGGATATTGGCAGTATGGATAATACGCCTGCCCCGATCCAGACAGATCCTGTTTTGATACGGGTACACGATGAATGTTTAACCGGTGATATCTTTGGCTCTTTGAGGTGTGATTGCGGAGAACAGCTTCACAGTGCGTTAAGTATGATTCAAAAAGAGGGTAAGGGCATTTTACTCTACATGCGACAGGAAGGCAGGGGTATTGGGCTTGAAAGCAAGCTGCATGCTTATGCATTGCAGGAGACGGGATTAGATACTGTTGAGGCAAATAAGGAACTCGGTTTTAGCGCGGATAAACGTGATTACGGAATAGGCGCGCAGATACTCAGGGATTTAGGAATAACGAAGATGAAGCTTTTATCAAACAATCCTAAAAAGTTTGCGGCTTTGGCGGGTTATGGTCTGGAAATTACAGACCGTGTTCCCATCGTTATCACACCACAAGAAGATAACGAACAGTATTTGCGTACCAAGAAGGAAAAGCTCGGGCATATCCTTTAAAGTATCTGATTGTTATATTATTTTAGTAGCCGCCCACCTGGGCTGGCATTTTTAATTACCAGGATTTTCACTAGCTTGTCATTCTGAACGAAGTGAAGAATCTCTCGTTAGTATTAAATAATACTTTGCGAGGTTAATGAGATTTCAGTGAATAGATTCTTCGGACGTTCCTTTCTCAGAATGACATGTTGTTGATTTTACGCAAAAAAGTCGACAGAAGGTGATAAGTGCTATAATCATACTTCACAAATCATCATACTTTTCTACGTTAAGGTATTTAAAGAGAATCCATAAATGAATAAATACAGTAAATACATAGCCGAAATATTAGGAACACTTTTGATCGTCTTCATTGGGGCCGGTGCAATATGCGCAGCTGATTCCGTAAAGATGGTAGATGCTCAGGGAGTTCCTGTCTGGGCGATAACCGTGTTTGGCTTTGTGATTGTGGCTGTTGTATACGCGACAAGTTACATTTCAGGTTCTCACATAAACCCGGCAGTAACGATCTCTTATTGGGCCACCGGGAGGATGCATGCCGGCACAGCCGCCTACTATATAATGTCTCAAATGGCAGGTGCGGTAATGGCAGCATACTTCTTGAAAATACTGTTTCCTGATGCGGTTTCTACTGTGTATTTAGGTACGTGTACTTTAGGAGAGGGAGTCGTGTTCTGGAAGGCAGCATTAATAGAATGTGTAGTAACTTTCCTATTTGTATTTACCATCTACGCTACTGCTGTTGACAAAAGGACTTCAAAGCTCCTTGCCGGAGTTGCAATCGGTTTAGTATTCCTGTTTGGTGTGTCAGTCAGCACAACCATCAGTGGAGGCGCGCTTAATCCGGTGCGTGTCTTTGGCCCTGCAGTAGTATCCGATCATTTCGATTACCATTATGTCTGGTGGGTAGGGCCGGTATCTGGTGCGGTTGCAGCCGGTTTCCTCTATGGCAAAGTCTTTAAACAGAAGAGTGAAGAGAAGAAATTATTGTAGGTAAAGTGATTGTTCCTTTTCCATTCTTCATACTATTGAGAGGGTGTTTCTTCTGCGCCTTCTATCGTTCTACTAAATACCCTACCCCTCTCATAAGTGTACACGGTGATAAACTAAAAAGGGGCTAAGAACCTTTGTGGCCCTTATCCCCTATGGTGTGCATACTAACGGTTTATGGCAAACAGCTATTAACCCTTGGTATCGACTATTTCTTCTTTTTCAATCGTTGCTACCGTCATCATCCTTACTCTTCTTATTCTTAATATCAAATCCCTCTATGGAATGTCTGCTTGATTCACCACCCAGAGTATTAGCGATTATGACTGAGAAGCTTTTCAATCCGTTAGTAGCTTGCTCGGATTCCCATTTAGCATGCACTTGAAAAACACCCACAGGCGGCCAAGAGACAGGGTTTATTCCAACACCGCCTAACACGAAACCCTTTGATTGAAAAGGCCCAAGAGTAAAGGGTACTGGAAAATTGGTATTAGGAGAAAGTGGAGTACCGCCATCAGGACTATAAATCTTTATCTCATTTACGGTAATTGGTTTGTTTGAAGGATTCTGGTATTGAACTACCAGACGCAATGTCACACCATTATTGATAATATCAGCGTGAGCTCCTGTGTTCACCCTTGTCCCATATTTCATATGACGATCTTTACCGTCAGCCAGGGATAAGACAGGCATTGCACCTGCAAGAAATAATGCCAGAAAAACTATTTTTAGATTCTTAGAATTAAACATTTTTCAACCCCCCTATCGGAATGTAATTGGTTATAAAGTTACAATAGGGCCAGCGACTATTTAATTGGCAAGTAAAGGCATGCTTCAACTGTATTGTATTATTTTATTCTATAAATTTCAAGAACAGTGTCCGCGGGTTATTTACGTTGACGTGACACAAAGGGAACGTTATCAAATTCCTATTATTGATGATGAAGCAGGTTTCAGATAATACCTTCAGAAAAGGGGTTAAACCTTCCTTCGACTGAAATGTACCCACCTTGCTCCCTTCTTCGATCAACTTTGATGCGTTATTTCCTTATCCTTTTTTATCGTAAGCTCAATTAATTGGGAAGATGCTATCGAGAGGATACAGTAAGCTAAAAAGAAGTAGAGTCCTACTAATGTATTTGCCTCTGTATCGATTCCGGAATTCATATTGGAAAATGACAGGTAGGAGAGAAATGTTGCGGCAACAAATACATCTGCCATAGACCACTTTCCTATTCTTCCCACAATTTTTTTCACCAGGCTGTTATCCCTGAAAGAACTGTTTAGTAATAATAGGACGGACAAGGTAAGTTTCGTGAATGGTACAAGTACACTAAAGCCAAAGATAGAAACAGCCACCACATAGTTTTTACTTTCCAGCAGAACATAGACAAGATCAACAACCGATTTGCTCTGGTAATAGTAGTACATTCTTCCTTCAAAAACCTTGTCAGGAATATCAACATTTCCAATAAAAGGCAGAGTAAATTTTAAGGGGATAGTAAGGTTTGTGCTGAATGCCTCTATCTCCAACATTGGGGTTATTATTCCGATTATCAGACAGGCAATGGCAATGGTAATAACGCTTAACCCAACTGCCTTGAATACATTACTTCCTCCCCAATATATGAACAGTACCATGAGGATGAAGGCTGCAGAGCTTGCGATGAAATAGTAAGAAGAGATTACTGCGGTAGCGTAATGAGCTTCTGACCCTTTCAGCTTTTCCGTCGAAGTGGACTCCTTGCTGTCCCATCCGGAACCGGTAAACATCCACTCCTCAACATTCAGCAAGCGGTCTTCAAAATTCAATATCTCCACATAACCGGATTTATCTTTCGTATATCCTTTGCTATGGTTATAAATAGCTACTCCGTCAAAAACCGCACCGATAACATACAACAACGCAATTATGTAAAAATAATATAGGGCGTTTCTCTTCATATACTTCTCTTTGATAGCTGATAATTTTCAGGAAACGTGTTCTTATGCTAAAGAATCAACATTTTACATAGATTATCATTAAGTTTCAATAGTGTCTGTTTGGTCTCTACATGTTTAAATTATTGTCCTAAAACTGTTATTCCTGCATGCTTTCAACGGGAATCCAAAATGAACAGGCCTTGTTAGATACTCGATAAAGGGATTCGGGTAAGACAAAATTAGTACACGCAAAAACCTAATCACTGTTAATCGTTGTAAGGTTATTGAAAACTGATATTTTGATAAATATCGGGTCAAAGTAATTTCAGTATTAACTAAGCGATTTGTTATAGTCAAATCGCTATGTATTTGATACATTACGGCAAATTTTGTCACGACACCTAAATGGATGCTATAAGAGCAATAATAGAGTGTCAAACAGGTATTTCAGAATAGAGAAAAAGAGCTTTGGTATTTAGTTCTTAATCCGCAACTAACATATGAGCAGAGTCGGACGGTAGCAAACCTTTAATACACAGGGATGACTCTAAAATTTAGTTTACAGGGAGAAGGTTTTCAACATCATTTGCGAAGCTTGTTTATCAATCAATTATTAGCCCTTTTACCTATTCATAACCTTCCCAAGTTAGATTCTTCATTCCACTTCGCTACATTCAGAATGACATTTTCTGCATGTCATTCTGAGGTCGTGCCAGAGGCAGGTCCTCCTTCGGCGTGAGAGGAACGACCGAAGAATCTCAACATTGAAATTCCTATGCATAAATTTACTTAAAAATGTATTTTAAGTATTTTACTTCATGATTTGAGCTATGGTGTGATGGATCAGAATCCTCATATCTGAAGCCTCTCTTCTCCCTCACATCTTAGCCGTTTGTAAAATATTTTCCATCCTTATGGTACTTTTCCTTTCTTGGCAGTTTTCTCTGATCCAAATCCGGACGTTTTGTCTGCATCGTTCCTTCCAGTATCTATTTCAAATTATTACTATATTTTAGACTTAAAGTGTTCAGCAAGATTTTAGTAGCATATTTTCAGAACTAAATTATTATAGGGAGAAGTTTTTTTAAAAAAAAAGTAGAACGCGATAAAAAACATCTTGAATATTTAACTAAAAACAGCCTGTGGTAAAATTTTTGTCGCTTTAAGATTATATTATTTAATATTCAAGTTTTTCATAATAAATTATAATTAGTTTAAAGGGGATCTCAGTGCAAAATATGGTATGACAATAGATATTTAACACACTATATTGTACTGCTTGGTAGTTTCAGTAGCTTGATAGAATTTTTTTAATTAGTTTTTTATAGGTGCTGTTCGGTCATGGGAAAAATTGTCGCAATTTGCATAAGCACGAAAAAAGGTGTTCAGAAGAAGGATGTCAAACAGTGTAAGTTAATTGAGGGACACGGTTTAGATGGTGATGCTCATGCCGGTTCCTGGCACCGTCAAATCAGCCTGCTTTCTAAAGAGGCCAGGAAGGCGATGGAAGATAAAGGGGCGAAGCTCGACGCGGGTGACTTTGGAGAGAATATACTGACAGAGGGTGTTGATTACTCTAACCTTGAGATTGGCAATGAGTTAGAGCTTGGGAAAGATGCGTTGGTAAAGGTAACTCAAATTGGCAAGGTTTGTCACGATAAATGCAATATCTATTATCAAGTGGGTGACTGTATCATGCCCAGAGAAGGTATATTTGCGGAAGTATTAAAGGGTGGCGAAATTAAAATAGATGATTATATAGGATTTGTAAATGATAAAAGCAGCAGTTCTAACAATTAGCGACAAGGGCTCAAGAGGCGAAAGAGAAGACAAAAGCGGTGAGGTGATCAAGGAGAAGTTGGGTCAGATTAGCGCAGAAGTGGTCACCTATGAGATTGTACCTGATGAACAGGATATCATCTCTCAAAAGCTGAGGAGTTTTTCGGAAGGAGCTAATTTGATTCTCACTACAGGCGGGACCGGAGTCAGTCCCCGTGATGTAACTCCGGAAGCAACGAGAGACGTAATAGAAAGGGAATTGCCAGGCTTTGCAGAAGCAATGAGGGCGGAGAGTTTTAAGGTCACGCCAAGATCAATAGGATCACGAGCTGTTGCAGGGATGTATAAGGACACATTGATAATTAACCTTCCCGGAAGCCCAAAGGCTGTTTCAGAATGCTTAGGGGTTGTGTTGCAGGCAATACCGCATGTTATTGAGGTGGCAGAGGGAAATGTTTCAGATTGTGGTAATGACGTACATTCTCATTCTCATTCACATAATAAATAAACAGTTTTTATAGGCTCTAGATGACATTTCAGGAAATCATACTTAATCTTCAGAAATACTGGTCGGACAAAGGGTGTGTAATAATGCAGCCGTACGATGTAGAGGTTGGTGCCGGTACTTTTAACCCATCAACTTTCCTGAAGGTTCTTGGCAGTAAACCGTGGAGGTGTGCTTATGTTGAGCCCTCGAGGAGGCCAACGGATGGACGTTATGGTGAAAACCCTAATAGGCTGCAACATTACTATCAGTTCCAGGTAATCATAAAACCTTCACCGGATGATTCCAAGTCGTTGTATTTGGATAGCTTACGTACTCTTGGAGTTGATCTGGTTAAGCATGATATTCGATTTGTAGAAGACGATTGGGAATCACCAACATTAGGGGCGACCGGCTTAGGCTGGGAAGTGTGGCTCGACGGTATGGAAATAACACAATTTACCTATTTCCAGCAGGTTGGAGGGATAGAGTTGGATGTTATTTCGCTTGAGCTGACTTATGGGCTCGAAAGAATAGCGATGTTTATCCAGGAGAAGGAATCAGTTTATGATCTGGAATGGGTAGACGGTTGTACCTATGGAGATGTGCATAAATTAGATGAAGTACAGTTTTCCCGGTATAATTTTGAAGTTGCGGACACATCTATGCTTCTGAAGCAGTTTGATATGTATGAGCAGGAGTGTAAAAAATTACTAAAAGCAGACATTGTTATACCCGCATATGATTATGTACTGAAATGTTCTCACGCATTCAACATGCTCGATGCAAGAAAATCAATAGGCGTTGCGCAGCGTACGAGGTATATTGGTAGGGTAAGAGGCCTAGCCAAAGGCTGTGCAGAGAGCTACTTAAGGCTAATAGAAGGCTCAGATAATTAAACCCGCTCTTAGTTGTATTCCTCACACTCCATATTACACGCCGTTTTTATATCCAATCTTGCCTATATGTAAGCAGGGCATGGCAGGTAAAAGCATTTTACCTCTTTTTTTCATGAGTATGAGCCTGTCAGGGCTTTTAGCTTTCCAATAATACTTTCGAACTGATCATTATTCGAAAACTCAATGGTGATTTTCCCCTTCCTTTTCTTTTCCATAATAGAGACTTTTGTCCCCATTGCCCTTCTTAAACTATCTTCCAGGTCGAGGATTTGGGGTGATTTAATTAATTTTGTTGTTAGTTGCGTGTCCTTGGCCTCTTTTATCGAATCTCCTCAATCTTTTTTTCCGAAGCTATCAGTTCTACATCACGAACGGAGAGGTCATCTGTTACTATCTTCTCGCTTAGCTCTTTTTGCTTAATTGGGCCTTTCAATGATAAAAGAGAGCGTGCGTGGCCCATTGAAATTGTTCCACGTGAAACATAGCCCTGTACTTCTTCTGGTAAATCAAGTAAACGCACTGTATTTGCAACAGTTGACCTGTCTTGCCCGGCCTTTATTGCTATTTGTTCTTGTGTCAGGTAAAATTAGTTTCTAATTCATAAAAAACGGTGTCTTTTCCGATAGAGTTTAGATCTTCTCTTTGTATATTTTCTACAAGCGCTAGTTCTATGGTCTAAATCTATCAACATTTTTGGCTATTGCGGGGATTTCTGTCGATCCTAACTGTTGTGATGCTCTCCAGCGTCTTTCTCCTGCAATTATTTTATATCCTGTGCTTGTGGGGTGGACTATAATGGGTTGTAGTATTCCGTGTTCTTGTACGGAGCTAGTCAAGGACTCTATTTGGGGTTGCTAAAATTAGATGAAGTACTGTTTTCTAGGTACAATTTTGAAGTTGCGGGCACATCTATGCTTCTGAAGCAGTTTGATATGTATGAGCAGGAGTGTAAAGATTGCTACATGCAGACATTGTTATACCCGCATATGATTATGTACTGAAATGTTCTCACGCATTCAATATGCTCGATGCAAGAAAATCAATAGGCGTTGCGCAGCGTACGAGGTATATTGGTAGGGTAAGAGGCCTGGCCAAAGGCTGTGCAGAGAGCTACTTAAGGCTAATAGAAGGCTCAGATAATTAAGCCCGCTCTTAGTTGTATTCCTCACACTCCATATTACACGCCGTTTTTATATCCAATCTTGCCTATATGTAAGCAGGGCATGGCAGATAAAAGCATTTTATCTCTTTTTTTTTCATGAGTATGAGCCTGTCAGGGTTTTTAGCTTTCCTATAATACTTTCGAACTGATCATTATTCGAAAACTCAATGGTGATTCTCCCCTTTCCCTTCTTTTCTATTATAGAGACTTTTGTCCCTACTGCCCTTCTTAAACTATCTTCCAAGTCGATAATTTGGGGTGATTTAATTAATTTTGGTGTTAGTTGCGTCTCCTTGGCCTCTTTTGTCGAATCTGCTTGATCTTTTTTTCCTGAAACTATCAATTCTACATCACGAACGGAAAGGTCATCTGTTGCTATCTTCTCGCTTAGCTGTTTTTGCTTAATTGAGTCTTTCAGTGATAAAAGAGAACGTACATGGCCGATTGAGATTGTTCCACGTGAAACATAGCCCTGTACTTCTTCTGATAAATCAAGTAAACGCAGTGTGCTTGCAACTGTTGACCTGTCTTGCCCGACCTTTGTTACTATTTGTTCTTGTGTCAGGCCAAAATTTGTTTTTAATTCATAATAAGCGGTGGCTTTTTCCATGGGGTTTAGATCTTCTCTCTGTATATTTTCTACCAGCGCCAGTTCGATGGTCTTAAGTCCATCGACATTTTTGACGATTGCGGGGATTTCTGTCAATCCTAGCTGTTGTGATGCTCTCCAGCGCCTTTCTCCTGCAATTATTTTATATCCTTTGCTTGTTGGGCGAACAATAATGAGTTATAGTATTCCGTGTTCTTGTATGGGGCTAGCCAATGACTCCATTTGGGTTTGCATAAATTAGATGAAGTACAGTTTTTCCGGTATAATTTTTAAGTTGCGGACACATCTATGCTTCTGAAGCAGTTTGATATGTATGAGCAGGAGTGTAAAAAATTACTAAAAGCAGACATTGTTATACCCGCATATGATCATGTACTGAAACGTTCTCACGCATTCAATCTGCTCGATGCAAGGAAATCAATGGGCCCTGCGCAACGTACGAGGTATATTGGCAGAGTAAGAGGCCTGGCGAAAGACTGTGCAGAGGGCTACTTATGGCTAATAAAAGATCCGGAGAATTAAGCTAGTTCTTGGCTATATCCCCACACTCCATATTGCACGCATTTTCCATGTCCAATCTTGCCTATAGGTGAGCAGGATATAGCAAATAAAACCATTTTGCCTCTTTTTTTCATGTGTATGAGCCTGTCAGGGCTTTTAACTTTCCAATAATTCTTTCGAACTGATCATTATTCGAAAACTCAATGGTGATTTTCCCCTTTCCCTTCTTTTCCATAATAGAGACTTTTGTCCCTACTGCCCTTCTTAAACTGTCTTCCAGATCGAGGATTTGGGGTGATTTAATTAATTTTGGTGTTAGCTGCATGTCCTTGGTCTCTTTTATCGAATCTGCTTGATCTTTTTTTCCTGAAACGATCAGTTCTACATCACGAACGGAGAGGCCATCTGCTGCTATCTTCTCGGTTAGCTCTTTTTGTTTAATTGGGTCTTTCAATGATAAAAGAGAGCGTGCGTGACCCATTGAAATTGTTCCACGTGAAACATATCCTTGTACTTCTTCTGGTAAATCAAGTAAACGCAGTGTATTTGCAACTGTTGACCTGTCTTGCCCGACCTTTGTCGCTATTTGTTCTTGTGTCAGGCCAAAATTAGTTTTTAATTCATAATAAGCGGCGGCTTTTTCCATGGGGTTTAGATCTTCTCTTTGTATATTTTCTACCAGCGCCAGTTCGATGGTCTTAAGGGCATCGACATTTTTGACGATTGCGGGAATTTCTGTCAATCCTAACTGTTGTGATGCTCTCCAGCGCCTTTCTCCTGCAATTATTTTATATCCTTTACTTGTAGGGCGAACTATAATGGGTTGTAGTATTCCATGTTCTTGTATGGAGTTGGTTAAGGACTCCATTTGGGGTTGTTCAAACTGCTTACGAGGCTGTGCTTCGTTTGGATGAACTTCAGTTAGTCTGAGTCGCATTACTTTTTCGCCTGTTTCAATGCCTATTGCTTCTCCAAGCAAAGATTCCAAGCCTCGTCCAAGTTTTTCCTTATTTGCCATTTTTATCTCTTTTATTGATTCATGATTAAAAAGTTTTTGTTAATTATGAGTAGGTTATTTAGTAGCAGAATATGGTATGAAGTTCAAGGGGAATATTTATAAAAAGCAGGGTTAGCGTTTCGTAAACATTTACGGTGTAAGTGTGAATGATTTTTTTCTTGATATCTGGAAAGCGGTCTGTATGTTTTGTTAGGTAGGCAAGAAATTACTAAGGTCTAGGGTTATTATAGTGCTTGTGATAAATATTATTTAATACCGGGTTTAATAAATACCAAAATTGAGCAATTTTGTTTCCTGTCTTGTAGTAGCCGCAGACTTTAGCCTGCGTTTTCCATTATCCGATAGGTGTATGTAAATTTCTCATAAGTTACGCAACCTAAAGGATGCGACTGTACAAATCACTCAATTTAGGGGATAATTTGTAATGAATATTCTTATTCCTTTAGTTTTTAGCAGCTTCAGGGAAATTGTCAGACAGCCATTCTATTATATTATTCTTCTTTCAGGCTGTTTTATAATTTTATTGTCCTTTGTATTTACTTTTTTCGCATTTGGAGAAGAGGCACGGATGATACGGGATATGGCGATTTCTACTATAACTATTGGGGGTCTTCTGGCCGGGTGTCTGTCTTCTTCTATTTTAATTGCTGGTGAATTTGAAAGACAGACGGTGTTGGCTGTGCTATGTAAACCTGTAGCAAGGATACATTTCATTTTAGGGAAATATCTGGGGATTCTAGCAGCAACTTTTCTGTTAGTTTTTTCTCAAGGTCTTGTGCTGGAAATAGCGTTAATAATTAGAAACTATAGTGTTCAGTATGATACAACAAGTTTTTCTGGTTTGATTGATTTTGTTTGTATGCTGGGTATTTGTTTTTCTTTATTACAAATATTAATTTTGACGGCGATCTCTCTGGTTTTGTCACTTTATCTTAATACAATATCAAATTTAGCTATCTGTTTGCTTTTTTTTATATTTTGTAATTCTTTTAATTATATTTTACCCATTCACAACTATAGTAGTACATTCGTAAGTATTGGTTATACAATGTGTTACGCTGTTATTCCAAACCTTCAAAGCCTGAATATGGCAGCGATCAATGAAGTCGTTACTGCCCATTCAACGCCTTGGCAGGAAAGTAATTTATTGCAATATGTTGTGTGTAATATAATTTACTGTACAATATATAGTGCTATTGCTGTGTGGCTAGCTGTTTTTCTCTTCAAAAGAAAAGAGATTGCCTGAAATTTTTTTTACCGTAACAGAGACTTAATAGATATGATGCAATTGACATTTTTCTAGTTTATGTTTAAATTATAAATTAGTTGGTTAACTATTATTAGCTTGAGGAACACTTCCAGGTTTCTAACCACCCCATTTCCCCTTCAATGGAGAAGTGGAGTGGTATTCCTCAAATTATTGAGAATTTACGTTATTTTTTTCTGGTAAACAATTAAGTTATGTGTAGGAAGGTAAAATTATAATGACAGTCGAAAAAATGGAATTTAAGACAGAAGTAAAGCAGATACTCGATTTAATGGTACATTCTCTCTATTCTCACAAAGAGATTTTTCTTAGAGAACTTATCTCCAATGCCTCTGATGCCGTCGACAAGGCGCATTTTGAGTCTTTGACAAGAAAAGAGATTCTTGAAGACGAAAAGGATTGGAAGATTAAGATTATCGCGGACAAAGATGCCGGTACACTGACCGTTAGTGATAATGGGACCGGTTTGACAAAGGAAGACGCGATTAAGGAACTTGGGACTATTGCACATTCCGGTACAAAGGAGTTTATTGCGGCCATGCAAAGCAAGGAGGTAAAGGACAATCCGGAGCTGATCGGTCAATTTGGTGTTGGATTTTATTCAACATTCATGGTTGCAGACAAGGTAACCGTTGTTTCAAGAAAGGCAGGGGCTGGCGATAAAAAAGGCATTAAGTGGGAGTCTAACGCAGACGGCTCTTATACAATAGAAGATGTGGAGAAAGAGAATAAAGGTACTGACGTAACCCTGCATCTCAAGGAAGATGCGAAAAATTATCTCGATGAGTGGGAGATAAAGAGTACGATCAAAAAGTATTCTGACTTTATCGAACATCCGGTCGTAATGGATATTGAACGGGAGGAAGAGAGTAAATTAGACAAGACCAAAAAGGTAAAGGTAAAGCAAGAAGAGACCCTGAATTCAAGAAAGGCGATCTGGCTTAAGAATAAATCGGATATAACGGAAGCCGAGTATAACGATTTTTACAAACATGTTTCTCATGATTTTACTGATCCAGCGAAGGTACTCCACTATAAAGCGGAGGGTGCTTCAGAGTTTACCTCGCTTCTTTACATTCCGTCAATGAGACCTGTTGATATCTACTATAAAGAGTACAAGGTTGGTCCAACTCTTTATGTCAAGAGGGTGAAAATAATTGACAATTGTGAAGAGTTGATACAACCATACCTGAGATTTGTAAAGGGGGTGGTGGACTCTTCAGATTTACCATTAAATGTTTCAAGAGAATTACTACAGAACAACAGGCAGATCGAAGTTATAAAAAAAAGTATCACGAAAAAGGTGCTTGCTACGTTAAGTGAAATGAAAGAGAAAGAATTTGATACATACCTGAAGTTTTATAAGGAATTCGGCAGGATACTGAAAGAAGGTGTCCATATGGATTTTGAAAGAAGGGAGAGTATTGGAGAACTTCTTCTTTTTCCTTCCACAAAAACGGAAAAGGACAAATACCGATCTATACCGGAATACGTTAATGACATGAAGGAGGGGCAGGAAGAGATTTATTATGTTACCGGTTCATCACTGGACGAAACATTGCAATCTCCATACCTTGAAGCGTTTAAGGAAAAGGATTTTGAGGTACTCATTATGCTTGAAGATATTGATGATGTTATCATGAGCAGTTTCGAGTACAAGGGAAAGAAGTTCAAATCTGCTATTAAGGGTGATGTTACTCTGGATAAATCAGAAAAGGACGAGAAGGAGAAGGCTGGTAAAAAATATAGAAAACTCCTGGACCTTATGCAGGACCGTCTTGATGATATAAAAGAGGTCAGGCTTTCCGGAAGATTAAAAGATTCAGTCTGTTGTCTTGTTGGTGATGAAGGAGAGATGGATCCTCAGATGGAGAAGCTCTTAAAATCTATGGGCCAGGATGTGCCGGAAAGAAAAAGGATTCTTGAAATTAATCCAACGCATCCGATCTTTGAATCTATGAATAAAATTTTTGAAGAAGACAGGAAGAACAAAACCCTTGCGGATTATACAGACCTCCTTTATAACCAGGCACTGCTACTGGAAGGATCAAAACCAAAAGACTCTGCCGCCTTTGCAAAAGCAATTTCGAAGCTTATGGTAGAAAACGCTCAGCATGCAAAGAGCTAAGTGTGTGCGGGAACTAAAAATTAGATAATTTATTGTGGATACGGTGAGGGGGGAGGGTGTATATGCTCACTCCCTCCTCTGGTAGAATACCGAGTAACTCGGTATTGCTGTTGGTCAATTTTTTACATAGCAAAGTGATTTCTTATTGTAATGAGTATTTAATATTAATTATCGGTGTTGTTGCCTTCCTCAACTTCTTTTGTGGCTTTTGATAATATTGTAGGCTTTATTGATTTCAACGGCAAGTTCCCTGGCCTTTTCCTGAAGTTCTTCACCAAGGTGGGCAACTTTGTCCGGGTGAGACTTGGTCATTTTTTCCTTATATGCTTTCTGCACATCACTCCATGACGCATCAGAATTGACATTAAGCAGGCTGTGGGCCTGATCCAAGCCCATTTGCCCATCAGGCTTACTCTTAATATTTGCTTGTGACTGACCTTTGGAATAATAGTTTCTCTGGTTTTTTTGATTTTTGAACTTTCGCCAGAAATATATTAAAAAGCCGGATGCTATAAGGTCGTCAAAAACAAATGGAAATAAGTCCAATGGACTTATGATATAAATGATTAATATGATCATTAAGAAATAAAATTTATATTTGTTCATTTTGTTTTTTTAATTTTTGTATTTGTTAAGAGTCACATGTTTTGTGACATATTAATAAATAGGGATATAGTTCTGTTTAAAATACAACCCTGTATTAAAACAGGTGTGATCTATCAACACTTTGAAGACTACGCGGTTATATCAAAGAAAAGACCGTTGCCCTGTTCAATATGGTTTAACCAGGTGGTAAACTCATCGTGAGTAATATTCGTTTTTCTTGTCTCCTTAATTTCTCCATTGTCATCAACGACAACGATATCAATAAAAACTTCCTCTCCCTCCTGATAAACACAAAATCGATAGGGTGAATTGCTCTTTTCCAGAACATCATGAGCAAGCTCAGCAGCTTTGGATAATTGCTGAAAATGGTTTCCGGCTTCTTCCCTCTGTTTGTGCTCCTTCTTACCCTTTTTTTTATCGGGCTTAGGAGGTGTTTTGTGCGGAATTACGCGAACCGTTTTATTCACCCTGATTTCGTTATCCATGATTTTCTGAATTCACTTTTAACAATTTTTTACATTTTGTAAATACACTCTTTTTAATGCATTTCAAAATCGGTATTGATCATATCCCAGATTCAACTAACAAGTCTTGAAGCGGTATTATACCTTTTAGGGTTACTTCTTTCTAGAGATTATGAAAGTTCTTCCTGAAGGTTGAATTGATGTACATTGTACCGGAATGTCAATATGCAGAAAGAAATTATTCTTGCCGAATTAAGCAGGTCAACAGATTTGTATTGCCTGGCTTCATTTACAGCAAGATTTAGACGCTAAACGTTCGTTAGATTGAAATACTTTTGAATAAGAGTGGATAAAAACTTTTTATTACCGGAACGCCGGGTAGTTTCGTTGCAAAACAATAACGTCTTATTGTCGGTGTCCAAGATAACGGGTATTTCATGAAAACCAAGTTGGCTTTTAGGTTTCTGCTGAATCCATTGTTTCGCATCATCGTCAATATACGATGATATCAGGAGCGGAAAACTTGCGGTAATATTGTTCATATGTTTTGGGAAAGTGTTATGGTTTTTCATTGCGTAACTCAGTGTCATTCTGGAATAAGCAACTGCAAACTCCATACTTATCTTCTCAACAACACCCATAAACATAAAGATGTTTACTTGCGTTGTCTTAAGCCAGGACATATTGTACTGTACGCCAGTTGCTAAAATGACGTCAAGATAATCAAACTTTTCTTCTTTAAATCTGAAATCATCCTGTTTCAGCTGTTGGCAAATAGCCAAAACATGTGTATTTTCCATCGGGTTTATGTTCATGGTTTATATCCTTTTTTTATGAGCATATCTTAATTTTTCTTGAAATCAAGGATTGTTTTTTTACGACGTTGATTATACCGCGAAAACGGGAAGATCGCTTCTTTATTAGAATAATAGACTATATTCTTACCCTACAAGCTTTAATACTCATTTCAAGTCTAGCCGCTTAAGAGATTTAATCGACTTTCGGTTAATGTTGCATCAAATAAATCCTCAAAAGAATTGAGCAAATTCTTTTTATTCATCTTCTTATGTTCATTTGTAAGGAGGGATAATACATGTTTTTTTATGTTTATTAAGGAGTCTCTATAATGGTAAATTAATCGAGCAACCTCCTGGATTTCTAAATACATTTCCAGTATGTCCTTTCCCGGACTACATATGGTACAGCGATTATCCAGCCATGTCCAATTGCATACAAGATCCAACTTCTTCTTAATAAATTTATTCAATAAAGTTTGAAACCAGACACGATGATACTTTCTATCAAAAATAATATAGGCAGGTGTACCCCAATGCCCTTCGCATGATGACCATGTTGATATTCCAATGGAAGAAATAGCTTTAGCAAAACGAGCGATAAATGGCTCCAGATCATATACACGTATTTCGGGCAGATGTACAACCTCCTTAAATTGATTGAATTTACCATACCAATCCCGTTTCCAATTTAAACGAAATTCATCAATAGGGATTACATGCGTAAATAGTTCATGTAAATATTTTACATTATCAATATCAAATAGCTGAGTGTCAATTTTGTCAAAGAATGCGTGTTGATATCGGGCCACGCCCTCTTTGCCATCCTCTTCGATAGAATCAAAATGTGGTTTTTTATAAATCTTTTTATAGTTAATATTTTGCAGAACTTCAAGGAACTCACAATCATCTACATGTGATTCTTGACTTAGCCGTACTATTTCAGTACTACTGTCCATCTCTAATAAAAATCCTCGAGATGAAAAAATTTCATAAAAACGGTCTGTGTATCTGTATTTACCGTTTGTTACCTTTTCAACAAATTTTTCTATTATTGTTTCATTCATTATTTTTATGTGAAAGTAAGGGTTTTGAGTTTTTCAAGAAACAGATCATTTTCTTCCTTTTTACCAATTGTAACCCGGACATAATCGGACAGGCCAGGGATGGTACGGAGACTGCGAATACGCACACCGGATTCAGATAACGATATAAAAATTTCTGAAGGATTCTTTACCTTAAAAAGTATAAAGTTGCCTTGAGACGGGATAAAAGAGATTTCCATCTCCTTGAATTTGTTTGCGACACGCTCTCTTTCCGAGATAATAATATCCGCAAGATCTTTAAGATGAGGCAGAATAAGATCAAAGTGTTGTGCTATTACAAGTTGAAGACAACTTAAATGATAGGGTGCAGTAAAAGTAGTTTCCATGGCATTAATAATGTCGGAGTGACCTATGCCATAGCCTAGACGTATTCCCGCCATGCAGGACTTTGATGTCGAGCGGGCGATAAAGAGATTGGGGTGTTCTTTTAAAAGATGAGACCATGTCCTTTTAGAAAAATCAACATATGATTCATCGACAAATACTAACGAATTTTTAGACAGAGCCGTTTCTATCACACCTTCTTCCGGAAAGGTACCCGTTGGATTGTTTGGAGCAACAATAAAGATAATGTGATGACCTGACTTGTTAATATGATCTTTTGTCGGAACTTTTTCAGCTGTGAGTTGTATTCTGGTTACCTTTGTCTGGTTAAACCCGGCTGCGTGGGAGAACATCGGATAAGTAGGTTCAAAGATCAGAGCATCCCGATCATGACCGCCTGCAATAAGATAAGCTCCCTGTATAAGCTGATCACCGCCCATAGTAAGTATCATGTTTTCCGGTGGGAACCCAATTGCCTTAGCAAAAGCCTTTTTGGCATTAGCATACACTGATGGTTGTGGGTATCGATTCCACTGATATTCCTTAAGCTTTTCCAGTAATAGCACCTTGACATCATCCGGCAGATCAAAAGGTGCTTCGTTTTGGTCCAGCTTTGCTTTATGTGGAAGTTCAGAGACGGTAAATGGAGGTGAAAAAAAAACATCCTCTCTCAATAAACTTTTTAGCACGGTTTCCTGTTTCATTTAATTATCAAAACTTGTAAGTTCTCAATCGGTAGAGAAACGACCCCTTTCCCCGAACAAAAAACACTATGGTCTACTCCCGGACAAAAAGCGCTGAGGACTTTAATCTCCTCTTGCCAGGGAGGGGAATTGGAGAGGGGTAAAATAATTTAAAGGCTTTCCTCTGCCCGGTGAATATTTACCAAAACTTCTGACAACAATTGCGATCTGAGATTATATGAAATCTACCCTTCAGGAGTAAGTAATAAATTATATTTTCTCTTGCTTTAATAAATAATGTTTGATAGTATCCAAAAAGTCTTTAGTATTAGTATTCTTTTATTTGTAGCGTAACGTCATTAATATCATTAATACCATTAATAACATTTACACAGTAATTCATATATTTCTTAATTGAGTGGCGACAAGGTACGTACCTTGCCGCCTTTTTTTATTGTTTTTTTTTATGCAGAGGGGGTGATTTTCAGTATGCCAAATGGAACAGTTAAGTGGTTTAACGACTCAAAGGGTTTTGGCTTTATTTCTCAGGAAGACGGAGATGATGTTTTCGTACATCATACCTCAATCCAGTGTGAGGGCTTCAAGAGCCTTTCAGAAGGAGATAAAGTAGAATTCGAGCTTGTTAAAGACGAAAAGGGCTTCAAGGCCACAAATGTTGTCAAATTATAAATATATTATAGAGTACGCTCATATATTTTACGGTAAAAGTTGTCGAGAGAGGGTTACATATAAAAATATAGAGTAATGGTAAAATATTATTATAATGAAGACGTGAAAGCCCCCAATATCTGCAAAATGGTGTTGGGGGCTTTTTTTTGTAAATCTATGTAATATATTTATGAGGACTTTAAATGCCTGAAAATAACCAAAGAGAATCAGTATACGCTTTCAACAATAGTGACATTATCGCGACGTATGATCTGGACATGGATGTTTGGCATCCAAATCGTAAACACATGGCATCAATTGCCTGTGAAATACTACCTTATGATAGATCTGAAAATATACGAATTTTAGATCTTGGTGTGGGTACCGGTTATCTCACTCATAAAATAATTGAGGAATTTCCCAATACTTCTGTTGTTGCAATAGATGCCGCAGAGATGATGATCGATAAGGCAAAGATAAGGCTTAAGGAACAATTGGGGCAGATCACATTTAAAGCAGCATCCTTTCAGGAATTACCTGATAAAATAAAAGATATTACCGGACTGGATGCAGTTGTTTCTGCTTTTGCACTCCATCACTTACTGAAGGAGGAAAAACTGAAACTGTTTCAATACGTTCACTCAATACTCAAACCGGGTGGTTGGTTTATTAATTGTGATATCTTTAATGCAGTTGATCCTGCAGTTGAAGCGTTATATCGCCGCTTGCTTTACAAAGGAACACAGGAGAGGTCTCGAAGTCTAAAGCATGAGGAAAAATCGTTGGAATACATTGCTTCGGAATATACATCGAAGGAAGAGAGAGATGGCGATAATCCCTTTTCCATTACAGAAGAAACTCAACTACTCACGGAAGCCGGATTTCGCATTGTAGATTGTTTCTGGAAAGAGTACCGGGAAGCCGTATACGGCGGGAAGAAATAGGAAATACGAAACAACGCAACATGTACTTTAAATGACTAGCGCAATCTGAATAGAAACACTTTGTTTGCCACATTAAAATAGATCTTACAAAGAGACTATGCCGCTGGCTGGCAAATAAGAATACACTTGAAACCATTCATATATACTATTAAATTTATTTCTATTTAGAAACGGTATGAAAGCATGTTAAATTTCAATGGAATAATATCAAATTAGAAATTTTCCATTTGAGGGAGGGTATAATACATGAAATCAATTCAAAATAGATCAAGAATACAAGTCGTTATTAATAGTCTTATATTTTCAATATTATTGATGCATGTTAACACGGTAATTATGTCTGTCGCATCTGCTCAAGACGATGGTCTTCCTGTTGAAATTCAGGCAGACCTTATTATGAAGTCTGCACAGAAAAGTACGGTTGAGAAGAAGTGGGATGCCGCAGTTGTAGATTATGAAAAACTAATAAAACTGGAGGCGGTGTTACCTGTTGAATTTAGCTTTCATTATGCTGAGGCACTTTTCAAAGTGGGCAAATACGATAATTCACTCGTTAACCTGAAGAAATATATTAAGACAGTAGGCAGGGATGGTGCTAATTATAACGATGCTCTTGATCTTGTGATTGAGGTCAAGGAAAAGAAGACAGAAAATGACGCAAAGAAGGAGTTGGCAGAACGTTTCCTGAAGGAACTGAATAAGGACATGGTTCTGGTAAATGGCAGTTGTTTTATGATGGGAGATAACTTTGGTGATGGCGATAGGAATGAACAACCAGTACATGAGGTATGTGTTGATGGTTTTTATGTTGGTAAGCATGAGATTAGTGTGAGTGCATTCAGGGATTTTGTAAAGGAAACAGGATATGAAACAGAAAGCAATGCAGGGGATGGAATGCCATACTTTGCAGATAAAGAGTGGAAAGAGGATCATAATAGATACTGGGACAAACCTGGTTTTTCACAGACTAATATTCACCCGATAGTTGGCGTAAGCTGGTATGATACGCAGGAGTATATAAACTGGCTGAATTATAAAACCGGTATGAATTTTCGTCTTCCTACAGAGGCTGAGTGGGAATGTGCGGCAAGGAGTGGGGGTAAAAAAGAGAAATGGGCAGGAACAAGCAATGAATCAGGACTGGGTAGATATACGTGGTATGAAGGGAATTCAGGAAAAAGGACTCATCCCGTTGGGCAGAAAGAACCAAATGGACTTGGGCTTTATGATATGAGTGGCAATGTATGGGAGTGGGTAGAGGATTGGTACGATAAGGACTATTATGAGAAAAGTCCTGAAAAAAATCCAAAAGGGTCATCTGCCGGTATTCACCATATTATTCGTGGTGGTAGTTGGAGTAGCTTTCCTCGGTTTATGCGCGCTTCTCATCGCCTTAGCTTCAGTCCGGATCACAGGGATGCCTGTCTGGGATTTCGACTCGCAAGGACACCGTAACATTTTAGTTTTGTAAATTTTTTTCTAAAACCCTAAGTATAATGATATTGAGCATAGAATCGTTGGTGTAGTGTTAGAGAAAAAGAAGTGGTATAGAGAAGGTAGTTGTTTAGTTTTTATTATTCGCGCTCAGATTTAGTCGATCTAACGGAACACACATGCGTTGCGCGAAACACTCCACACGGTAAATCTGATTGAATTGGACCGGAAGCCCGTCCTCTCGAAGAGAGGGTGAGCATATTAATGATTCTCCTTCCCTTTTATTGGATTCTGCATTGGAGGGACGGAAGTTTATTGGTCCCAAAATGAGTGACATACAAAAAGAGGTATTCACGAATATAAATCTTTAAATCCCATCCCCTATAATGGTTTTGTTCAAACTCTCCAAGTACCTGTTCGGCGTCCTCGATCCCAAGGCCTTCCTTTACGGTAAAATAATAATTGAGGGCTAAATCCCAGTCAGGATTTTTATTGTAAGTTACCCCAAATTTTTTCACATTTTTCATGATTGGAGAATACTTTGTCAGGTCAAAAGTTCCAAACCCGATAGAGTGCACGTACTCTTTATTATTCTCCAGAAACTGCATGGAAGATTTTGCGTCTTCGTAGGTTTCACCGGGAAATCCGAAGAACCCCATCACGTGGTTCCATACACCATGCCTGGAGGAAAACTCCAGACTTTGTTGAATTTGTTTTATCGTGGTTGCTTTACCCATTAATCTGAGTACTCTTTCACTTCCGGTTTCAAATCCCATATGCAGGAACCTGCACCCCGACTTTTCAGCATCTTTCCACACCTTATTATCCAGCAAACTCTCTTCAAACCGTAAGTGTGTAGACCATGAAATTTGTAAATCCGACTCAATAAGTTTTTTTGTTAACTTTTTGAATAGCGCAGGAGGGTAAGATTCATCGGGGAAATGAAAATGGGTTACGTGAAATCTGTTTTTTAGGTAAGCGATTTCTTTGATAATCTGGTCTATATTTTTTGCTCTATACCCTGCGGTATAGCCTTCCCCATGATCGCAAAACTCACACTTTCCCCAATAGCACCCCCTGGTGGAAAGATAAGAGAGGATTCTTTCCGGTACAAAATATTTATCAAGTGGGAGGCCATAAAAATCGGGTGGTGGCAAGGCCGACATATCCTCCGCAGTAGTAACTGTCGATGTATGGATTCCGGTAGAATCTTTATATATGAGGTTGGGTATCGTTGAAAAGTCCCGGTCAGTCCCTATTGCGTTTATCAACTGTAAGAATGCCGTTTCTCCTTCATACATGATAACCGTATCAAAAAGGGAGAACAGGTTTGAAGTTTTTGGTAATATGTCGCGTAATCGGGTAACCGTATTTCCACCAATGGTGATATGGATGTTGGGAAACTGTTCTTTTATCATTGAGCAGAATGTCATGGACGAAAAAAGCTGCTGGCTCAAGGCAATGGAAATTCCGATTATATCAGGCTCCTCCTCCTCAATAGCGGGTTTGAGAATGTGATTGTACACATCCCTATAAACATTTACTTGCGTGTCCTGAACTGCAGCGAGGATATCGGATGATATAAACAATTTATAGGTTAAGTCTGTTTCCATAGGAGGCATACATATCCTCGCCGGGGCATAAACCAGGGATATTGTATACATCACTTCTCGAAAAATGTTCATAGCCCATTCAAGCCTATCCACATTATAAAATTCTTGTGAACGTACTATGGCTTTGGCGGACTCTGCTTTTTTAGCAAGCATATTAAAATAAGGAAGAGTGCATCCATGAAGTGCCTGACGCAATTCTCTTACTTCATCATTAAAGCCCTGATCTCTCGATACCTTTTTCAACCTTTCAAGTTGTTTAGGGATTTTTTCCAAAATAAAATGAAGGCAATTTTCACTGAAGAACCAGTCGTACATTTCCAAATTTACATCTTTCTGGACAACACGGTGTCCGGCTCTCCTTAGAAAAGCAGTCAAAGTCGGTAGGCTCAAATAAGGTTTGGAAGGATACCAATCAGGGGGGAAAATAAGCATCACCTTCTTTGAAGTACCGGGCTGCTCTATTGTGTTCTGATTATATGGTTGTCCTTTTGTGTAGTTAGTCATCCTGTAGTACCTGGAAGTTTATTTTGTAAAATTTAGTATCTAATGCTTGCTCTCTTTTTTACTCTTATCTCCCACTTCTTTTTTGCTTGCAACACTTCAATCCGATTCTAGACCTTGCGTCTTGACTAGTAGATCGACAATGATTTTGAATTCATGGTGCGTAAACCAATCTTTTTTCAATTTCTCCCTGGTTATCAAACGCATATCAGTAACGGTTTTTTCCCAGTCTCTTTTTGATTTGCGTTCAAGAAATATCCTGCCGGCATCATGGCATATCAGACATTTATCAACTATTTTTTGGGCGACAACGTCATCACGCATAATTGTCCCTCTTTCGGTAAGATATGCAATTATGACAGGAAGGTCCTCTTCAAGGAACATTTCCGGAGCGTTATCTCTCATTCTTGTTACGGTTTCCTGCCACTCTTCTCCTGTTTTATTTGCTAAAAGAATTCGATCCGCAGAATGACACACGGTACACCTGTCGATAAAGAGCAATCGAGCATCAGCATATTCCTTTCTCTCAGCAAAAGATTCTGTTTCATCTTTTCTGGTACCAAGGATTTCAGTGATTATCTGTTCTCCCTCCTCCGGTGTAATCCATGAGGGGCTCTTTTCAATCATTTTTGTGATACAGGACCTCCACTCCTCTTTACTCTTTGGATCTTCAAAAATCCTATCAAGCGGATGGCATTTTGAACATTTTGGTTCGTATAAATATTTCCAACTTTCATACGGAAAAGGTTCTTCTACTTCCTGAGACTGGACATACGTTTGTGTAAATAGTACATATATTGTAAGCACTATAACCAGTGTGCTAAAACTCTTCATACAATTACTCCCTTTCTGTCTATCTCTGTTTTGTAAATATCAGTTAACTCAGTGAATATGCGATACAATACATACGTATAGAACGTATTGGAACGTTTAACCTTCTAACCTCCAGAATATTGTTTCCGGTATAAGGTGCAGTAATATCAATAAAATTATCTTTTCTATCAAAGTAGCCAGCTTTTATAATTTGCCATTCACCATCCTTCTTTTCTAACATCGTGGCAACCCTAATCTCTCCTTTATCACCTGAAACACGAATGGTTAAATTTGCCTTTCCGGATGCCCCATTAAAGACTTTACTGCTTTGTATTATACCAAACTCCATTGTATTACCAACCTCTTGTTGTACCCACAAGTTTGTACTTATATATTTTTTCGACAGTTTGTAGGCATCAGACTCTTTCAGTATATACACTATGCCTCCAATTACACTAAGAAACAGGAGTAAGCATATTATGATCAGCGAAGTTAACGTTTTTGTCCTAACCAGGCCGGGGTGAGGAAGTCGAATTGCTTGAACAGATTTTGCTTCGGCTTTGATGACGTAAGTCCCCGCAATCTTATCGTGCCACGCTTGTCTATTCGCATCGATGGCAATCCATATATAACCCAGCCCAAGTGGTATTGCTGAAAAGAAAGAGGAAATTGTCCTTACTATTATTTGTTTGATACTTATCTGAGTACCATTTATAGAAATAATTCTAATCCCGAAGATGTTGTAACCAGGAGTGGCACTCTGGTAACTCTTAAACCATATCATATATGTCCAAAATATTATTGTACTCAGCATCCAGTCGCTGAACCCAAGATAAGCTGTTCCCGTGAGAGAGGCTATTGCCAGTAATACGGCATGTACTAATTCATATGCCATTCCCAGGATTATTCCGTCCAGGAAGTTAGCTGCACAGCGTCTCCAGAATCCACAATAGTCTTCCCTATCAAATATGACGTGATCAGAACCGGTTACTTGTTCATACCTGTTTGTATCAAACTCTTTCATTTTCCTGATTCAGGATTAAGATAAAGTAAGTAAGGCAATGAAAATTTGATTTTTCTGCTCCATTGGGAAATTACAAAGTGTATTGATGATTAAAAGATCTGGCTGCTTTTGGGGGGATTGGATGTTCTTTAAAGAAAACGCATTTTCTCCGATGGATGGAAGGAATTTCACAAATTCTCCTGGCTATACCTGTTTTCAAGACCTATCAGATCGTTTCAGTGCCTCATACTCCTCATAGAGGGACTCCTCTTCGTTACGTATCCTTTTGGTAAGGGCTGCGAGAAGATTGTCAAATTCTTCAGAAAGTTCTTTAATGTCCATACCTGAAAATCCTTCAGAGTATTTTTCAAAGAATTCTAGAACGATTTTTGATACGTTCTCCATATCCATTGCAAATAACTCTAATGTGTCTTTTATGCTATTGTAATGCTCGGCTTCTTTTTTGAGAACCGGATAGAGTTGATCATCCTCTATTCCGAGATGCGCAAGCAAACTCACCTCTAAAGACATGAGTTTGTCCTGTCCCTCCTCAGAGAGAATACCAAGCTCTTTTACTTCGTTGAGTGTTGCAACGATTTCAGAATGCTCCTTCTTAAGTTCTTCAATCAGTATTGACATCTCTTTCCTCCTGAACTCTTAGAATTTAGCCTGACTTTAATTCAACTTTCACAACAGAAGTAATAATTTAGCCATTATTAGAACGACACTTCAGATTACTGGATTGTCTTGCATGTGAAGAACTACTGGTCCTGTATGACAAAGTTTGCTCCATCATCTTTTGATGGTATGTAAGATCCGATAGGGCATAATACCTTACTGTCTTTGTCACAGCGTATGACAAGCTTCCATAAAGCATCAAGGCCCTCTTTCTCGTGGTCCGATTCCGGAATAATTTTGATCCTGGTGTCGCTTTCCATTGAAATTTTCATTTATAGCTCCTTTCCGTTTTTATTTCGCGTAGATTGGTTCATTTTGTCTTATGTCTATATATCTCATTGTACTGTAGATAACATTAATTTCAATCAAAATTAAGCAATTTGTGCCCGCCCTGTACCGAACATTACGTTCGGGTGGGTTACGCAACCTTGGGGTTGCGTAACCCTTTGCATAGTAGCATTAAGTATATTGTATGTGCTGCACGTCCTTTTACTTATCCAGATGGTTATCCTATCAATCCAAAGGCAATTGGTGATCATATGCGTAAAAAACGCATGGATAACAGGCTCATGCAATCTGATATTGCACATATAATCGGAGTTTCAGAAGCAAGTATTTGGAATTGGGAGAATGGCAGAACTAAGCCGTCTAAGAAGAATTTGGAAATAATAAACGAGTTTGTAGCGGCCTTATAAGCCCTTTTATCGTACTCGAACTGTGGATGGGATGTATAATACATATCGAGTCAGGCACAAGGCACATACCACTCTACCCCTTACCTCAAATCCATCGACAATATTGACAAAAGTCTAGTATTGTAATCATTCCTCTTAAACACCATTCACATATCAAGCGTAATTGGGTGGTAAATCACTTCGCTGTAACAAAAACCACATAACAACAGTTGTTCATTAGGGTTAAGGTGTTTATCTTATTGACTTATTTTCTAAACAGTGTAGGCTTGCTCATATATACATTTCAATAAAAGGAGGGTGTATTATGAATTGGGATACGGCAAACAGCTGGATAGACGGGATAAATACAGCAAACTACTTGGGATACTCTGACTGGAGACTGCCAACTGCCCTTAATCCCGATGGCTCAGGCCCAGAATCTGGGTGGGGTGATGGAAGTGAAATGAGTCATCTGTTTTATGATGAGCTGGGAGGGATCGCTCTTAATCCCATCACGACTAGTACTGATCCAGACTTGGCTTTATTTTCAAATATACAAATTCTTTTCGCTTACTGGACAAGTACTGAGGTTGTGGGTAATACCGACTATGCTTGGTTCTTCATCCCTAATAATGGCAGCCTTTCATTTGGCAGTAAGGAAGATTTGGTTTTTGTTCTTCCAGTCCGTGATATACCACCAGTTCCCGAACCCACAACAATTACACTCCTCGGCATTGGCCTGGCAGGATTGGGTGGAAGTTGCCTGAGGAGAAGGCGTGAGCAGAAGGCAGATACATGAAATTCTAAATAAGAGTGTCTCCGCCAAAGGCGGACAGAGAAACTCGAAACAAATGCAAAATCAAAAAATTTGAAATTAAAAAACTGAATATAGAATGACCAATTATCTTTTAAGAAAGGATGTAATTGTGAGAATAAAAAATGTTTTAAAATTTAGTATGGCATTAGCAGCATTAGGTTTTTTTACTCTTGCCGGCATTTCCCGGTCAGATGCTGTCAGTTTTACTCCTTTAGGAGATCTGACCAAGGCCTTTGATGTATCCGCAGATGGGTCAGTGGTTGTGGGAGTGAACCATGCGAACTTCAGCGAGGCATTCAGTTGGACTTCAAGCGGAGGAATCATTGGTCTTGGTGCCGCAACTGGCGAAGCTCATGGCGTCTCAGCCGATGGCTCGGTGATGGTGGGACGCCAAGATGCGTGGCGTTGGACTACCGGCGGTGGCATGGTTGAACTTGGCTATCTATCTGAAACTTCTGAACCCATCTTCAGCGATGCTTATGGCGTATCAGGCGATGGCTCAGTGGTTGTGGGTAGGAGTACCGACAACACATCTCAGGCGTTCCGCTGGACTGCCGGTGGTGGTATGGTTGGACTAGGCTTTCTACCTGGAGACAACGATAGCGGCGCTTATGGCATATCAGGCGATGGCTCGGTGGTTGTGG
This sequence comes from Candidatus Scalindua sp., assembly GCA_018670825.1. Lineage (GTDB taxonomy): Bacteria > Planctomycetota > Brocadiia > Brocadiales > Scalinduaceae > Scalindua. The sequence goes on from JABHIW010000019.1 coordinate 37,398, forward strand.
GGGAAAGTAGCAGCCTTGATCGACAGGCGTTCCGGTGGACTTCCGGTGGAGGCATGGTTGGACTAGGCGTTCTGGGAGGAGACCACTCAAGCATCGCTAATGGAGTATCAGGCGATGGATCAGCGGTTGTAGGGACTAGCATGCTAGGGAGCATCGCACGAGACCGAGAAGCGTTCCGGTGGACTTCTGGTGGCGGCATGGTAGGCCTTGGCTTTCTACCGGGAGATGGTGATTTTTTTAGCGAAGCTTTAGACGTATCTGGAGATGGGTCGGTTGTTGTGGGCCGTGGCAGAGGGGGATTTGGAGAGGCGTTTGTCTGGGATGGTATTAACGGAATGCAAAGCCTTTCAACCATTCTTACGGGCAGCGGTGTGGACATGACTGGATGGAATCTTTGGTACGCAACAGGTATTTCAGATGACGGCCAGACTATCGTTGGATATGGGAAGAATCCAGACGGAATACAAGAGGCATATGTAGTGAATCTTGGTGCAGAAGTACAACCTGTTCCCGAACCCACAACCATCGCCCTACTAGGCATCGGTCTGGTAGGACTTGCAGGTGCAGAAGTAAGACGAAGACGGAAAAAGAGAGCAAAACAATAATAACTACAGTCCCTTTTGTTCATATCAGACTGTGAGTGGGATGTCATATATACATCGAAAGAGAGACAAGGTACATACCCGCCTACCCCTCTTGTCCTATTGATATTGATAATTAAATAAGCTTTGTTGATTTCATTGAGATATAATCTCTAGTTGGATCTTGTTGCTCTCAGCTACTGAGTAGCGGTGTTATACAGAAGCTATTCTACTGTCCCAAAAACACATGTTTACAAGACACCTGAAACAACATATTTGAGCTGTTGAAAATCAAATACTTATAACGTGCAAGTTTCAAGGGTTTTCGAGACCCAGTTTTAGCGTTCTTTCTGTTTTACCACGAGATAAACCCATATCTTTAGCGATCTCTCGTATTGATTTGCCTTGCTCTTTGTATTCAACTATCTTAAATGAATGAGGTAACGGATAGCGCTACTATGAGGTTGCGTAACATACGAGAAATTTGAATACACTCCTCATTGGATGATGAGAAGCGTAGGCTACCCGCCTGTACCTATTCGGGCAGGACCGTGGATACTATAAATAAGATCGCCCAATTTACGTGCTATTAACTCTGAGGTATTAGGGAAAACATGACAGAGTCATATATTTTGTCACGTACAACATGGCGATTTCTATGGATACCTTCTCTGGTAGCCCAAACTTTTTCGGCAACGCGTTGGCTTGCCTTGTTCTGCACTGCCGCGACAATCTCAAGACGCGTGAAACCCAGAGTTTCAAATCCAAACTGGCTGATGAGCTTTACTGTGGCAGTTGCAATACCTTTCCCCTCCTGACTCGTCCGGACCCAATAGCCGAGATTGGCAAAATTATGTTTTTGGTTGATTTGATCGATGGCACAGCCACCAAGAAAGGTACTGTCTTTCGCATCAAGTATGACAAAGTCATACTCAATACCTTCCGACCACATCTGGTCTCTGGAATCAAGCCAGAATTTACAGTCTGATAGAGAGTAGGCAGGATGACACCAGGGCGCCCACTTCAACATCTCCTGCATCGACTCCTGCACACCCTCGCAAATTACGGGAGCATCATCCGGTTGGCAGGGACGTATGATAATATCTCCATCAGTAAGTTCGATTTTATCTTTCATATATTTTCTCTAACACTAAAGATAGTGGTTTCTTATTATTTTGTGATAATAAATTGGTACAGTATTTAAGTCAACAAATTAAAGGGAAAATTCACGAGGTAATTCGGAATTGCTAGAACGCTAAAATATGCAGACAAATAGCGGCAGCAGTTATTAAAATCGGTGAATTGTGAATTGTTTTAAATACTTCTATTTTAGTAAGTACAGGTAATAAAAGACTAGTCAAAGATTTCGTTTCCTGTCATATCAAATTCCAAGTTCTTTTCTCTTTTTCCGGATGTGTTTGATCATAGCCTTTGCTGACTCTTCAGGGTCAATTTCTATTATTAAGGTACTTCCTGTGATATTTTCCAGCTCTTTCGTGAGCATATTAATTACGTATGGAGATCCTCCCAGTTTTGGCGTTACGCCGATATGGGTGGTTATTCCCAGGGAAATTACTCCCATGTAAATAGCAGCCGCTTTTTCAACAACGTGCTCTGCCGCACTTGCTACGAGCGGGAGTTTGTCTATTGATGTATCCAGGTAGTCAGCAATTGCAGAAGCCAGTACCGCACATCTGGAATTATCAACACATGAACCGAAATGAAGAATTGGCGGCATTGAACCATTCAGGCCTGCAGCCTTACCGAGGGTTTCAAGAACTCCTCTTAGCGAATCACCAACTAGGTGCATTGCTTCTCCATTCAATAAGCCATGACGTGCGCAACCCGTTGCCGCACAACCGGTTGCAAGCACAAGGATATTATTTTTAAGAAGCTCTTTTGCCATGGTTACAAAGCTCATATCAGTCTGGACTTTTGATGACAGGCATCCAGCAATTACTGCTACACCCTGAATAGAACCGTCAATAATCAAGTCGACTAAGGGTTTCAATGGTTCTTCAGGGTTTAACTTTTTGAGCACCTCAATCAGTGCTTCAGTAGAAAAACCTCCCATTAATTTGTTCCCTTTTGCCTTTGGCAGGAAGACCCTGTCTGCTGAACGTTCTTTATAAGCCGCAATGGCCTCTTTAACAATTTGAGTTGCAGCTTTATCAGCATTGTCCGGTGTAAATTCAATGTAGATGTCGTTGTCCATTCTAAGTTCAGGCATAGTAGTAATTAATCTAGTATGAAGTGATTTTGTCATGGTTGAGAGAGATGGGTATACACACTGCACGTCTACACATACGGCATCAACCACTCCGGTACCAACAACAAGCTCTTGCATGATCGTGCTACCTGCCATTGGGATACCGAGCCGCATCAGTACTTCAGTACCAGTACAGCAGGTCCCTACGACATTTATCCCCTTAGCCCCTGCTGCCTTAGCTTTCTCTTCAAGTTTGTTTGCATAGTTGATGACCATTTCTGAAAGCACAGGTATGTGGCCGTGGACGAGAATATTAACCTTATCTTTTACAAGGACATCCAATCCGATTTTACCTTCCTTCGGTGTAGGGACACCGAGTAAAATATCCTGTAGTTGCGTAGAGATGTAAAGTGCCAGTACGTCCATTACTCCAAATTTCAAACACGACATTATTAAGTGATCGGTACTGCTCATCATTCCCTGGGCAGTACTATGGATTCCCTGCACGATTGTTTCTGCAGCTCCTTTTTGTGGGATAAAGTTTGCCTTTACGAGTTTGTCAATATTTTTTGGAGCAAGGGCAAGCGCAAAACTCATAGGCCCCTCACCAGGCCCAATGAGATCTTCCATTGCCTTTTGGCCAACTTCCTTTGCAATATCAAGCGTTTCTTTCCCGTTAGTATCAATGCCCAGTTCGCTTGCAACAGCGTGGAGCTTTGCTTCTGCCTTTATAGGAAAATTATCAGAACCTTCAGCAGCTTTTACGAAGAGCTTTGCAACATGAATAGCATGGCCAATGTGGGAGCTTGTACCACGCAAAACGGTTTGCAGGAACATTCCGGCAACCATATTATCAGCGGTTTTACCGCAGGAGGACCGCTTTACATTAGGGGCCGCAAGCTTCGTGTGAAATGATATCTCTTCTCCTCCCAATCTGCATGGGCCGAGATTGCAGTTACGGCAACAGAGCCCATGGCTTCCAAAAGAGCATCTATCCTTAAGTCCAAAGAGACTAGAGTCATATGCCGCCTGCACATCCCAAACCGTATCTATGCCTTTTTGGCGTAAAAAGGCTACGGTTTCTTCAATTTGCTTGTCAGCGATTCCCTTTCCGCGCAGCTCTTTTTCCTTTTTCAACCATTTTTGCATTTTCTTTTCCTCTTATTATGAAAACTTAAAAAATCTTATCTATAAATTGTGGGATTACTTTATATATAGGTAATGTGATTTATTGAACACATTGAAATCAATAAAAATTCTAGCAAAACTATTTTTGAAAGTCAATTTCTCGTGTTAGTCCATGGTCAGGTTAAATAATAGCTAGAAGTAGTTGATTTTAATTTACAATCTTTTTTTGCTGTGATATAAATTACCATAGCAGTTTAATGATGTGTTAGTATATGAAGTGATAAGAGTTATTACATTAAACAAAACTTACCAATGAGTAAAACCGTGGAAAATGAACGAGTGGGAGGAAACACCACTTTCATAAAAGACAACAGTATTGACTTCAAAAAGATAGATGATCCTCTTGTCTTGGAGGCCTATATTCCGGAAGAATTTGATCTGAAGGTGATGGACGAAGGCCTTCAGTTGTCAAAAAGAAATGAGTTAAGACATGCTGTCGGAATTGTTGCGACGAGGACATTAAGATATTTCAGTACGAATGGTGAGGAATTTAATATCTTTCGTGCAAGACGCATGGCGGTCTGGTGGTTCAGGCATATTTATAACAGTTTCAACTGGTGGAAGGCTTTTGTGGTAAATGCGGAGGGGGAGCGGAAAGAGATGCCAATGTTGTATATAGGCGAAAGATTCGGCTCTGAAACAGTGCATAGGAATTGCGAAGCAGATATTGTGCTGAGTGCCTTCGAAAATGATCGTAGTATTGTGGACCCGGAAACTAAGGGTGGAGCTGTCGTTGCCGTTGGCTATAGTGAAAGGAAGGGTTTATTTAATTCACCGGATATGTATTGTGTGAAGGCTATAGTTGGAAATAAATATAAAGGTGCAGGCGTCAATATAACGCATGGTATTACAAGAAATTTAAAGCTCATGGCGCAAAAGGTGCTGAAAGATAAGAGTGAGGAAATCACTCCACAGAATATTGATGACGAAATACAAAAAATGAAGATTGTTATCCTGGACAGGTCGAGACACAAGAAACTCATAGAAACAATTAATAGTCTCGGGGCAGAAGTGGTCCTGGTTAAAGAAGATGACCTAACTCCCACATTTGCAGTAACTAGGGGTGAAATTGACATGATCATAGGCGTGGGAGGTGTTCCCGAAGCGGTTTTAAGTAGTATATTGGTAGAACAGCTGGGCGGGGAAATGACATTGAGGATATTGCCGCTTGAGGTGGCACGGCAAGAACGGCTATTGGGTAAACTGAGCAATTGGGACTCTTTTAAGAAGAATGAAATTGATATTCTTAGGAATTTTAAGATTGTAAGGCCTGGTACAGAAAAAGAGGGAGAAATACCGTGGAACAGAATATTACCTCTAAAAGATTTAGTTAAGGGCAAGGACGTAGTTTTTACTGCAAGTGTTATTAAGAAAACACCATGGATAAAGTTTCCTGACGGAGAAGAAGTTCCAGGAGTGAATATTAATCCTGAATCGGGAGATATTAACGTATGTGTAGTTCGTGTTGCAGACAATAAAGTGGAGATTGTTCCCGTTATGTATAAGACCGTGATTGGTAATTTATTGGAGAAATACAAAGATAATCAAGACATAAATTGTGAAGCCAATGTTAGACTGCTCGTTCAATTAGGCAAAGTGTACTCGGAGTTTGGTCTATTTGAAGAGGCAAGAGATTGTATTCAAAAGGCTAAAATATGTAATGGTATTAGCAATGATATGATACAGAGATGTAATTCGGTGTATGAATACATTTCAGGATTAGACTATCTTACAAAAAAGTCATTGCAGACGCCAAAAGAGATAATTGAACATTTTGAAAAGTCGGGCCATTTAGATGAGGAAGAGAAGGAGCGGCTCAGGCCACGGAGAATGGTTAAAAGATTTTATGAATACCAGGGGGACACTTGCTATCACAATCAACAACACGATGAAGCTATGGAACATTATAAAAAGGCTTTAGAGTATAGCCCACACGAGCTAAAGCTGCATCGCAAAGTAAATACTATCCAGATGAAAGAGATAATTGAAGAATATTTTAACCGAATTGATAAGCTGTATCAGGAACTCAATTATAAAGACCCAAAGGATTTGGAAAAATGCAAGCTTGGAATAGCACTGGATATTTTTTACGACAATAAAAGACAACTAAATTTTTCTTGCAGAAATCCATGGCTTGTTTTTTATAGAAGGACCGTTCTACATGGAGAAACACCTTCTTATAAATTGGCAGTTTTAATTAAATTACTGAGATTATATAAAAAATTGAACCAGGCAAGTGATGAAGAATTGTCTCTGTTTTTGAATGCAGAATTTGGCATTAGCAAAGAAGAAATAGGTATAGTTATGAATTATAGGAGGACGCATGAAAAATTTCATTCTGTCAGCGAACTCTTTTTTATTAAAGAACTAGGATTGGAGGCCCTTTCAAAATTGTTACTTCCAAAAGTACGGGTTGAGAGCCAGAATGAACTTGAAGATTCAGAAATTCCACTCAGTATCAGTCTTGTTGAGGCGGTGGAGCGAAGAAACCAGAACATACTGGATGAACTTAAGGACGGTGTCAAGAAAGAGGCACAGGAACATTCATATGCGGTCGCAGAAGCGTATCATTATGTGGGTCTGGCGCTTTATGATGTAGGTGATGACGAAGGGGCGAAAATCAACTATGAAAGGGCAACGACAAGATTCAATGAAATAATAAATAAGTTTACGGGGATAACACCCTTTTACGCGCAATGTCGAATTGGTAATCTTTATGAAGAATTAGCGCTATTATATGAAAATGAGAAGGTAGCTTATTACAACAAGGCAATGGATGCTTATACCTATATTACAGAGGAGCGAAGATCTAATATAATGTTCGGTTACATACGCGATTTGATGGCAATCAGAATATGGCAGACTAAAGAGAGAGTAAATTATATAAAAAAAGAGTTACAGTTGTTCGACTCATAATGTACTAGAGTACTATTAATTCATTATTTTTTTTATTTTTGAAGTTTTTTGGTTTTATGGAGTAAAGGATGTTTAAATCAGTTTTTCGCAGTATCGTCCGGTTAGGTTTTTGCGTAGTAAATTAATAACAAAATAATTTCTTTAGGAGCCATTATTTGCTTGACTTCTTGAAATAAATATTCGTGGCAAAATCATTATAACACTTTAAATATAAAGGAGTTATAAGA
>JABHIW010000018.1 GCA_018670825.1 Candidatus Scalindua sp.
AAATCTATTTTACAACAATTTTTTACTAATAGCAGACTACATCTGCAAACCCAACCATCTCAACACTTCACGAATAGATCCACAAAACCCGGTCTGATACACTACTGGTGGGAGGCAACAGGAACAGAAAGTTTGTAAAAAATGAGGTATGTTAAAGTTGTAGAAACATTTTATGCTCCAGGCACTTCCAACAGGGAGCGGCTATGCCGCCCTATAGACGGCACATATCTAAAACCAGTCATCCTTAGTCGGACAAACAGGTACAGATCATTTTACACATTTAAATGGACTCCAATAACCTTGTTAAAGCTGGTATAACTTCCTCATGGGGCAATTCTAAGATTTTCTGTTTTTCTCCTGGATATGCAGCTATTAGTTCTCCCATCAAACCTAACAATTCATTGTTATCACCCAGGATCTTACTTTTATCTTTTACAATATCGGTTATTGTTTTACGCAATACAGAATAATCACCGGGAAAACACGGGACTTTATCATCCAACCATTTTATATCAGCTATTATATGGGGTTGTTCATGCATAATATGTTTTATTCTGAACCTTCTTTCACCTTGTACTACTATGCAAAATAAATTATCAGATACTTCAAGAAACTCTCTAATTACGACAGAAGTCCCAATATTAAAAGGTATTGCAGGGGCGCCAACATCTTTTCCCTCTCTAATCAGACAGATACCAAAAGAGCGAACCTCCCTGTGACACGTCTCTATTAATTTGAGATATCTTGGTTCAAATATTCGCAGTGACAATCTCTGATAGGGAAAGACAACAGAATTGATTGGAAACAAGTCTAGTAACATATTCTTAACTTACCATTGTTTGCAGCTTTTTAAAAACAAATAAAAACGATAAATACCTTTAACAGAAAACGACTTAAAGGATTTAGAATTGACCGTTTATCAATTTTGAAATTTGAAAGGCGAATAGCTTAATATTATCCACTTCCACATTATAAAACCCTTCATCGCATGCTGGTAGCAGGAAAACAGAATCACCTACAAAATCATCCGGACCAACTTACTCGCTTATCTCCAGCCAAAAGGCTATTCGAGCGGGTTGCCTATAAAATACCTCAAGTATATTATACCCATATCAAAATGGTTTTAGGTGCTTTAATATAAATATTTATACGCTTTATTCGTAGGGCAATCCTTCAGGTTTGCTTTCGTACAATCAGCGCGAGGCTACCCGCCCGTACCGAACGGGTACGTTCGGGCGGGAAGCCTCGCCCTACGTCTCTTCCTAATTTCATTTCGTGACTGGTATATACGGGTAATACCAGGCTCAAACCAGCTTCCCCCTTGTTTGTCGTGCATGAAAAAATAGTGTAAAAGTTTTTCAGATTAGTTGCAACCATTTTTCTGCTTGGGTTTAAGGCTAAAACAGGAAGTTTGATTTACTGCCCGCCTTGATCAGTTTTTATTTATTTACTCGATAAGAACTTCACTGCCAACTCCTTGTGTAGTGTAAATATCTGATGTTTAATCGCGAAGGAGAAGGCCAAGTGCTACCAAGACGGCCTCTTGCAATAGTCACCTGTCAAAATCAAAGTGAATAATTATAAATAGAATCCATGGCTCCTTCTCTTCATAGATATATCAGTATTTAATCTTGACACACACCCACAATGTTTATATGTTTAAGCGTTATTAAGTCTTTTTTATCAATAAATTAGGGTAAAATCTGGAAAACTTTTTTAGGAAAGGATTGTCTTGTGGAAGACAAAGAGAAACAACAACGAGACGAAGAACAGCGTAGGAAAGATAAGGAACGTAGAGAATCTGAACTTAGCTATGAGCATCTGAACTTAAGTGAGCCAGACAGCAGGAGCGGAAAAGAGAGAAGGGCCGGAAAAGAAAGAAGGGAAAAAGAGAAGGAAGAGTAAATAGAAAATCACGATATTATAGACGTCCCTGAAAAAGGATTCCATTTGCTCTTATAAACCGCTTATCTCTCAATCACCGTTAACAACATAAAAAGCCATTCAACATGATTGTCAAAATAAGTGAGGGAGAGCAAAATCCTTACCCCCCTTTTCATAGATTAGTTCTACCCCACCATAAACCACGTCTCACTTCTTATATCATTGTGCGTTCTGATGTGTGAATTTCATATACCAAAACCGGTTTGTTTTTTGGATTTTCCCCGTCTGGCAAGAATGCGTCGGGCTGGCGAATGGCCTGATGGTCGAGCAGAAAAAAACTAAATCCTGGTTGCCTGCCCGACAAGTCGTTCAGGAGGGCAGTTATCCCCGGATAAAAAGCGCCGAGGACTTTCCCCGGACAAAAAGCGCCGAGGATGTTACTCATCTCAAGCGAAATCAGGTGCCTCTGATATACTATTTATTTTCTAGAACAGTCCATATTTTCTTATCGCATACATCATTATCATCTGTTATCATTTCATCGATTTAAATGATATTCTGCCGAATTGAAAAGTATAATGTCAAATCCAATAATTAAATATCCAATTTATACATTTGATAATCAAATACTGTTTCCTGCCGGAAGCGAGGTGTCTCCCGGAAATATAGACGACCTCATTTCAACAAACAAAAATACATACAGCAGTATATCACTACTTAATTACAAATCAGTCCGGAAAGATATAATCAAATTTATCAGATCCGCCTCGTCTTACAGCGTAATTTTTGGTGATGATAAACAGATTACCAGTTTAATGAATCACCTGGGATCCGTAACTCTGATTTCGCCGATACTGAAAATGCTGGATTATTTCAAAGAACACGACTATTACACTTATAGGCACCATCTCTTAGTCTGGGCACTGTCCACACACATTGCAACGGTAATGGCAGATGACTACATAGACCTTCTAAAAGAAGCCGAATCAGGGCCTACACACGACTTTGGTAAAATATGCGTACCGTTAGACATTTTAAAAAAGGAAACCCCCCTCAGCGAAAAAGAGAAGAGCCATTTAAGGCATCACACAATAGCAGGATATGTACTTCTCAGTTATTACCATCAGGACACAGACAAGCTTGCGTCGATTGTAGCAAGAGATCATCATGAAAGAATGAACGGTTCAGGATACCCACGAGGAATCAACCTTGATAATCGTCTCGTAGATATTGTAATTGTCAGCGACATTTACGATGCTCTCATCTCTCCACGTCCCTACCGACATGTTTCCTTTGACAACAGGACTGCCTGTGAGGAAATAACGAAAATGGCTGAGAAGAAGGAATTGCACTGGGAAGTAGTCCAGTGCCTCATATCACTTAATCGTAAGAAAAAATCACACTTCACCGAATGCAAGATCCCTCATGAAAAAAGAGGGACTCCCCCTCCTTCAAATAATTACGGTATCACCATACGGGAATCGAGCCAGTGATCCTCCTGCTTGCCAATAATGTAATTCAG
>JABHIW010000017.1 GCA_018670825.1 Candidatus Scalindua sp.
CCTACTATGCCGGTCGCCGATCAGACAGTACACGGATTATCCTCTGAACTTATCCTGGCAAAGGACCATTTTCACCAGTTTTGACGACATCTTCGGGTTCTCGACATTTTATCACAGTGGTTCACTTACGTTCGCCTTTCTTATCCATACCTGATCCGTCTCGGCGGACCTTTTCCTTATCGCTCACTACCACAGCTCTTGACTGAAGCAGCATAAGGTGGTTTGAAACCAACTTCCGCTCGTCGATTTCGAGGGTTCAAGCCCTCATCAATTGTGTAGCATCGTACACCCTTTCTTGTCTTAAGTGTACGTTCTTGGCACACTGGCCCGACCCCAGTGTCCCCAGTGTCAGCTATTTTGTGCAGAACAGATATTAAGGGAAATGCAAAAAGAGAGGATAATACAGGTGAGTGATATAATGGTTTTCCTTAACATACCATGTTAACCTTTCTAAGTTTTAACTTTAGGCATTTTGGTTCAATCTTGCCAGTCCGCCGGTTTGAGCAGAACAGGCAGCTTGCCGAGACAGGGACGGAAACGGTGCATGATAATTGAATGGCGTGTCGGTATTACAACGACATTTTTTTCTTGCAGATCCAGCGCATAAGGCTGGATCTGCAAGAAACTTCAATGTACGACTTATGATGAGAAAAACTCCTCTTTCTAAAAAAGATCCTGCAGCCAGCCAGGAGCAGGGAAATTGTCAGCCGCCCAATCACTTAGATCGTCAGATAAATTATCGTTACCACCTTCATTAGACCCAGCTAAATCATCAAGCATGCTTCCTACTGCGTAGCCAGCAGCAGCAGCCAGCCCTAACCAGTTAAGAGGAGGTGCAGCCACCACTGTGGTTCCATCACAATCTTGTTTTCGCCTTTGCCTTGATTTTTTTGCAATAAGCTCTAAATCCTTAAGCTTGAAAGGCACTTGTAAATCAACGAAAACTTCGGTTTCCTTCGGAAGGGTAAATTCTACTATATCCCTTCCGTCTCGGGTTTTCTTTCCTGTCTTGGATATATCTATTGGCTGGGTATTTATCCAAATTGGTAAATCTATACATGTACAGGGATTTTCAGGAGTATCCTGAACGCAGAAACACAATAAAATTGGAAATGGAAACTTAGAACTACCTAGGCCAATCTCTTTGCCGGTATTCGCAAGGGGAACCCATGAATAGTTCTTGTTGAAACAGTTCTTATTTTCTTTTCCTTCATTTCTAGGTAACTCTTTGATAAGTGTGCTGGTGTCAGACCTTCTGTTCTTGGCATAATATTTCTCCTTTTACATTTCTAAAGTTATAATGGGGACAAATTACAGATATTGATTCATTATTAGCCCTCCTATTGAGTTAAAAAATTAAGTAGTCTAATGTGGAATTGATAAGTTTATAGATAACATCGTAATTGTAATGATATCCAGTAGAGCCAACGTGTTTACTTCTTTATAAGGGACAATTACAGTTTGAAATATTAAAATAGCATTTAAAGCAGATTATTTTTTCTAGGCAAATTTTGATTCTTTTGAGAATTTGACTTCTTCTTTCTCATTTCGGTTCTTTTCTACTCATATCAACACGCAAGGAAAAATCTTGCAGAGATTCACTCCCTTTTTTTGCCATTTAGGCACCGGGTGTTTTAATGCCTAACGCCCCTCCCCTCACTTTCCTTAACATACCATGATAACCATTCTGAAATTTAACTTTAGGTATTTTAGTTCACTTTTGTTTCCTCAACGGTACAGTTTATCATCTTTTGCATATGCTATTCGATGCCGGTGAATTCAATTGCGTAGCAGATTATGGATGTATCCAGGTGCCTTTTTGCGCGAAGAACTTTTTCGTCCCATATGATCGATAGGGAGAGAGAAATATCTACATTTAAGTCCAGAGCCATACCAATATCCAGGCTTGTTCTGGCATAAAAGAAAATACCTCCAGCGCCCAGATTAACGACAGTGACCATGTCCCTCTCTTCAGAAACACTGTTCAGGGCATCAAATGGCTTGATCCTGTACCTGGTAAGATAAGGCTTTTTTATTCTTGGATATTTTCTTTTTTCTGAGAGGTTATTCATGGGAAACCACTAATAATTTAATACTGTGCTGGTGTGGAGACCTGGGATTTTCTCTCTGTCTCTACTTCTCTTCACTTTCACTTTCACTTTCATTTTGATTTTCATCCTCGCCCACTGCAATGACGGTAACTTTTACTTCAACAGCCTCGTAGTCACCATGCCTGGATTTACCATCAACTTTGATGATGGCGGGGCCTCCAACCATGCCTCCAGAAACGATAAATGAGGCAATGTCTTGATGTCCGATGGGTATTGTTGCAGGGCCTATCGGCGCGATACTGGGAGACAGAGAATTGACATTTACATCGCCTTTCGCTGCCTTATGTTTACTGGTAAACCATGGTTTGTAATAGAGCTTTACCAGTAACGTGGCAGTTCTGCCGACAACTATCGTCATCTCAGTTGGAACAGCTACAATAAAAACCCTACTCCTCAAATTCCATAGCCACCCTCCAGCCGAGATGACCACTGCAGCCGCTGCTGCGATTAATATCCATTCAATTGGTGTCATTTACCTTCTCCTTTCTTATGTTTTCAGTTCTATGCCCTCCTTGTCCGGGGAGCGTTAAAAATACCCTTTTCAACGGCAAATCATCCACCTGCTACCCTGGCAGGGACTGGGTTGAATGTGGGGATTTTTGCCGTGTAATATCTTTAAAACGGATTATGTTGTCCGGAGCTTCGCTCTCAGCGTTATTATAAGATTCAAGGCTTTTGTACAGCCGGTCGACAGTACTCTTCAATAGTTTGGCGGCCTTGTTGTCTCTGCTGAGTAATACCGTTAAGAACTTTTCCGTATATTGTCGATCTGCACATTTCATAAGGCATGGTAATATAACAAACAGCATGCCGGAAAACGGGTAACACAAGGGGACCGTACCTGTTTACGGTCGCAGCGATGGGGAAGCGTAGAACCGGGGCTGTACCATGGCCAAACAGATGCTATATCTGGTATACAAATAAATGGCTTTTTTTTAGAAGGTGCAGTGAGGCAAGCGGTAATAATCAGGTTTTCGTCCCGTAAAGTGTGCCATGGCACACTTTTGTGACGGCACACTTACGTGTTTTTGGCACATTCTATTGCTCGCAAATCACCCTAAACAATCGTCAAGCATTTTACCGTGTCTGTTTGCTTTGATTGTTGGACGAAGCCGCTATCGCGGAGAACAAAAATCCAACAAATTATTATATAATGTAACTACTCGCAATCATTGGTGAGCGAGAAGCGTCACACCCCAAATATATCCTGCGGCAATACCTGTTCCTGTGCTAATGCACCCAGTCGAGTCGCTATTACATTTGTTGTTCGTAGCAGAAATACAGGTAGCTGTTCCACCAACATCACATCTCTTACCCTTTGACCAAATTGGGGCGCGAAGCATCTTGCTTTCCGCTCTTTCTGCATCATTTGCCAAACCCTCTATCACAGCTACAGCTGAAGAGCCTCCAATCGTCCTGCATAAGCTATGTGCTAATGTGCGAAGCGCCGCTATGCAATCATTCGCTACCTCATAGTTGTTATTTTTGATGCCGTGCTCAATACCCAAAAATAAATCGCTGAAATCACGTTTCAAACGTTCATCTTTAATTCCATCTATTGCCTTAGCAGTTTCGAAAAATTCATTGTTTCCGAGACTGTCACAGCCTCCGGAGCCAAACAATTTTTTCTCCAACAAAGCAACGCGAGCTTGTAAGCCTGCAACATCTTTACCTACTTGATACTCATTCATATTTATCTCCTTAGTTTAAGGTCGTAATGTGGCCAATAAAATAAATCAGTATCGCCACTTATACTGAAGTACTACTTTAAGTGCATAACAGTGCAATAAGTGGAAACTTTCCATGATATTACTTGCTATAGATGGAAATTATTTCCACTTATGCGAATAATAAAGTACCCCGCAGCAAGCTACGGGGAATTAAACCCATAGAGATTAAACGTATAAAAGCGGAAAAGCCCTGTCCGCTTATTAAAACTGACTTGACACTTTCCATTTTTAGCGATATATCGCTAAAAAAATGGAAAGCAATCCCATGTCCCATCGTAATAATTCTTTGAAAGTTGATGGATCAGGTACGGGGTTTTGCGCTATCATTACAACGAAATCTGACCTTGCCTGATATCCATCTCAATAAAACAAGGTGCTATTGTTTGAGAATAACGCTGTTTGGTAAGAAAGCTCATATGTTTACCTCCCTGTAAAAACAGACTTTTATCTGGATAACTTATCCACAGTATCCTTTGTGGCAAAGTTAATAGGTTTTGTCAAAGTTGTCTCCTTCACTAATATTTACCACTAATCCAGGTCAGTAAGTGATTTCCAACGACAGACTGACAATGTTCCCTTCATCCTGGTTGGTGTCATCGTTCACTTCCAGCATCCAGGTCCCCTGGATATTTTTACCAACGAATCGCTCCAAGTCAGGTGTACTGTTAACGTCGTAGGTCTTGACCAGATTATCCTGCCCTTGACCCGTTCGATTATGTAGTGTTACAGCAGCTTCGCTTGATCTAACTGGTGGAACCAATTTTATCTGCAAATCACCGATGTAAGTGTGCTGAATGTCTATATGCACTTTGATGTCTCGCAGAAGCTTCGAATCGCCAACTGCCACAGAGGTCCGACTGGTGAGCTGATCCTTAATCGGCACGTCTTGCAAAACCTTGTGGATTGTAACATAACTTGACTCTAGAGGTTGCGAGTTTTGAAGCGCTGCCAATACATTCAATCGACCATTTCCGAATTGGTCATTGCGGCCGTTCTGGTAGGGTGTTGTACCTACTTTATCGGCAGCCTGTCTCAAATAGTCTCGGGCCTCTGATTCAGTTAGATCGTTGTTTGCCGACAGCAACAAACCAACAGCTCCGGCCACGATAGGTGTGGCCGATGAGGTACCATTGAAGTCTGTATAATTGCCAGAAGTGTAGCCATCGCTACCGGAGATATCTGTGGTGAGGTTATGAACGCCCGGCGCAGCCAAATCAACTTCGGGTCCGAAATTGGAACCCCACCAATATTCGCCGTCACGACTAGTTTTAGTTTTGAACTCGTCATACTCATTGCTGGCTGACACAGTTAGCACATTAGGCAAATTACCCGGAAAATCTACAGGGCCAGAATCGTTACCGGCGGCAACCACAATGACACTGCCTTTACCGTTTCGTCCCTGGGTCCGTGCTCGTTCAAAAGCATTAATGATGGCCGTGGAAGCTGCACCGCCACCCCAACTATTGCTGATCACACTAGCACCTTCCCTCCATGCCCAATCGATAGCACGAGCTATCCACGAGTTACGAGTTACCCAATTAGCCCCATCTTGTGGTGAATAAGCAATTCTTACGGCCTGGATTGAACAACCTCCGCCAATGCCTTTGATACCGCGATCATTATCGTGTACTGCTGCCGCTAATCCGGCACATGCAGTGCCGTGACCATCCCACGGGTTGGGTTCCTGAAAAGTATCGTCGTCAACACCATCGTAGGAACCGACGATCGCCGTGCTCAAATCCTCGTGGGCCATATCCACGCCCTCGTCCAGGATAGCAATACGGACTTGTGGATCTCCTTTTTGCAATTGCCATGCATCAACCGCCTTAGTAATATTGATGGCGTACTGTCTATGGGCTTGCGGATCTCCAGCAGAAGGTTGTGGCGTCGACTGCGGACTGAGGGCAACATGGTTCTTGATTGATACGAAATCAGGTTCTGCATAGATGACATTTTCTTCCTTTGCGAGTTCGGTCGAGATATCCAAAGGATCAGCACCTTCCTGTAGCTGGACGACATATTCGTCTCCCGTTTTCCCGACCACTTCGCCATAATATTTATCCAATACTTCCAATACGTTTTTTGTATCCGAATTGAACCCTATCAGTACCCTATCGGTGGCGAGGACGATTGTTTCCCCCAGCTTAAAAACCGTTGCAACTCGTGCAACATCTGCTTCTCGTTGCAAGGATTCTACAGCCGACTGGTGACGTTCCCTTCTTGGTTTGGCGTCCTGCCCCACAGGTATTATAGTGTATTTTTCGTCGGGTACTTCAGTTCGTTCTCGAAAGAATCCCAAGCCACATTTGTTGGTAATCGTCGCACGAATACTATACTTCGCCGGTTCTTTAAATCGAACAGCAACCAGATCGTCGTATGGGCTAAGTTCAATGTTCTGTGTGCCAACTTTATATTGGTATCCCATGATTGTCTCCTCTTAATTTGTTTTCGTTTGTGTTGTTGATTTCAATAAAAACACTCATAGTTTCGGGCCCCATTAAATAACACCGACTCGTGAGATCTATGCATCACCGAGTCCTTTGGGCGACAGCTGCCGTCACATCGAATTTACTTTGGTCAAATGCAATCGTTTGGTTGTCAAATAATCACGGACTGCAGTCCACAGGTTGTGCTGACCTCAGCAGGTCTTGCGGTGTTTCATCATTATACCCCTCCTTTCTCTGTTTAGTCATTGTTCCACTGGTCACACTCACGGCGCGATGCCAAATCATTAACAAGATCTCCCATCTTGAATCTGATCAGGCTAACGATGAGATGAGCTACAGGTTCGCGGTCTAATCACGCAGTATATTAGGATGCAAACCTGTCAATGGATCTGACCGCTATTCGGTACACTTGCCAGCCGAATAGCATAGATTAGGCTGCCTAAATGCGGTATTAAAACCGCTACACGGTAAATACTGCTTGTAAGTCTTTTATTAAAACAATGTTGAATTGTTTTGTGCACTCTATTGAAAAAGAAAAATACAGATAGAAGATTTTATACATATATCCTGTAGAAATTGGGACAGCTTGACCCACTGCGAACAATATATTCCTGTTAAGCGGGACCTTTTTTCCACTCTTTTACATATTCTTTTAATATTAGTATTTAATTTTTTTTTGAAAGATGGTTACAACTGAATATCTATCTCAATGAATCAATATGCTATTGTTTGAGAATAACGCTGTTTGGTAAGAAAGCTCATATGTTTACCTCCCTGTAAAAATAAACTTTAATATGGACAACTTAGCCACAGTGTCTTATGTGGCATCGTCTTATGTTTTAAGAATTGAATACAAGGGAATAATAAAGTGATATATTGTTGAAGTCAAGGGGAAATTTAGCCACAGACTTTCACAGACAAATACGGATAAAAGAATTGAGGGATTACGGACAGTTGACCGTAGACAATTAGCAAGACATGATATTAATCACCTCTCGTTCTGGAAATCCTCACATTTATCACTCTTCTGAAGAGATTACGAGGCCGGGTGGGAGGGCTTCGCCGAAGATCCACTCTTGCTCTTTCTTTCCTAACGCACTTTCAGGATTGTTTATCAGCTCTTTGTATTGGTCTCCATTCGGTACGTTATCGAGCCATTTTATTATACTCTCTTTATCGGTATCTGGCAGGTCTCTCCCCCGGTCACCTGTGCTTCTGGCCAATTGCACCAGGGCGTGGGCCAGGGCATTTGATACCTCAGGGTTGTTTGATAAAAGGTTATTGAGCCATGTAGATATCTTGTGCGCAGGAACAACCTTGTCTAGAGGTCCATGGAAGGGTATACGCGCACCAAGCCGGCTAAGCGCCCAGAGCTCTTTTGGATTCAGGTTTCCGCCACTAAACCTCTCCAGGAGTTGATTACCTAATGTCTCTTTGATGTCTACAGGAAGACGTTCAAGGCTGGCTAACGCCATCCAGATTTCCTGCCCTTCATGACCGAATATCTTCCCTTTGGGTGTTTTGTGATATTTCTTTTTCTTGCTTTTCGATTCACTCAAAGGAAGAGAAGGTGATAGCTGTTCGTAGACGACCAACTGTTTGCCGTCCTTCAGGCCTCCGGCTACTCTCCTCCATAAGATACGCCATTCTGTGCGGCACTGGTGCTTATCATAAAAATGCAAACCCTCAAGAAATATCTTCCATATCTCCTTGGTACGCCAATCGTCCAATGGGTCTCCAAAACCGGGCCTGAGGCAGAAACCCAGCAGGTTTAACCAGCGTGCTTCATGTTGAGGAGTAAAGGATCGACCCAGCCTGACTTTAAACAGTGTATCAGCCATTTTTCTAATAACCGGGGTTGACCATTTAGTTTTATCAAGCTCAAGAATTGAGGTGATATTTTTCAATAGGGTTTCGGGGTTTCCACCACTTTTCTTTTCAAAGACATTTTTGATCTCTTTTATAGCCCGCTCAATAGTTCCACTATCAAGCGTCTCTGTTGATAAAGAAGATTGCGCGGGAGGGTTTTCTCCCAAACGTACGTCAAATTGCAACTGCCAACGATGTGTGGTTTTCTGTGAGTTGCACCAGAGTTCTAACGTGCCAATTTCTGTAAGACGGACCTCAAGATGTATGGGAAGAGGTTTGACTTCCTTTTTTTTACCATATTTAAGAATTGTATTTATGGGAGGAAGCAGGGTTATTTCATCTTCAGACAACATAACAATATCTCCCATCTTATCGCCTATGCGGGTGCTGGAACTGAAAACCGTGAATGCCACCGGTTTATTAGTAAGGACCTCGAACTCAGGTTTTTGGAGTTGTGACTCAAAACCCTCTTCTGAACTTCGCGGTATCAGGCAGACGGCTTTTCGAGATTTATTCTCTTTTTCTTCACCTTGCGAGTGCGATACTTCAACATAGTAAGCGCGAGGACTGCCGGCACCAACCTTAATACCGTCAAATATCCTGGCAACACCATAATTAGCAGCTCCTACGGCAACCGCCAATTCCGGTCGAGGATTATGCAGTTCCCTTGGAGACCAATCCTTTTCGGTTACATCTTGAAACCACTTTTGAACGGTATCGCGAATACGGTTGCGTATTATGGCAGGTGTTAAAGAACCGCCATTAAAAAGGAGAAAATCAGGAAACGGGTTTGTACGGCCTGTCTCCTTTTCAAGTATCGGGACACTGCGTTGCCAGAACGTGGCCAGATGTTTTGTTATTGCAGGCTCCTGTACATAAGGGAGCCCCCACTCCATAAGCCCCTTCCGGCTACCTGCTTTCTGCTTCTCCTCAAGCGATACAAAAGGGAAAAACCCTTCGATGATAAGGTCTTCTATCTGTGTTGTACTGATAGGAGTTTTCAGTGTGCTGGCGATAAGCTTACCACCGGTACCCATAAGCGCTATATCCATTTCCTGTTGGTCCCGCTTTTCTGACAGGAGGACCTCTTTTGCTCTCCTACACTGGTGTGTCAACTGATGCCACCTTTTAGAATCAAGCTGGCCCGGACGTCCGCAAAGTTGTGCTTCGACATGGCGGGCAATGGTCATATCCATATTATCACCACCAAGCATAAGATGATCTCCGACAGAGAGTCTGTTGAAGCACAAACCGTCTTCTCCCTCTACAACAGCTATGATAGTAAAATCTGTCGTGCCTCCCCCCACATCACAGACGATGATCAACTGTCCGGGCTTCATTATCTTTTGCCAGTCCTTCTCATGTTGATACAACCAGGCATAAAATGCCGCAAGGGGTTCCTCCATAAGTTTAATATGTTTGAGTCCCGCCTGGCTTGACGCTTTGACGGTAAGTTCACGTGCTACTTCATCAAAAGATGCAGGTACCGTGAGATACACCATCTGCTCTTCCAAATTATGTCCTTCACGCCCCTTCGCCATTGTTTCATTCCATACTTCCCGTATATGCAGGAGGTACCTGGCGCTGGCCTCCACCGGAGAAACCTTCTCTACATCTGTCCCTTCACCCCAGGGCAGAATATTGGCTGTACGGTCTACGCTCCCATGGCATAACCACGACTTTGCGGATGAAACAAGACGTCCCGGCACAACAGCGCCCTGTTCACGCGCAATCTCCCCTACCGCATATTTCCTCTCAGCGTCCCAGGGAAGCGAGGTGCTGCCTTCCGGCATATCGTAGGAGCCGGGAAGATAAAGAAAGGAGGGTAAAACAGAGCGTTGGCCTATTTCTCCCGGTGCTATTAATTGTGGTATATCCAGAAACCGGATTTTGTTTTTTTCAGAACCTTTTATTGTAAAATCAACATACGACACTGCGGAATTAGTGGTACCAAGATCTATGCCTACTATATAGTTATATTGATTCTCCTCCGAATCAATTGATTCTTCTTCTATTTCATCTATTGGTTCGTCTGTTACTTCTTTTCCCATTAACCTTACTCCTCCTTTTCATCACTCTTGCGAAGGTTAAATTCAAGCTTCCAACGTCTGTCTTCATCTTCACTTGAGACACACCACAATTCGAGAGTACCTATCTCCGTCAACTTTATCTGCAACCATACGGGTATAACGTTTCCGCCCTCCTCACCTCCGGTAGAAGTAAGTTCTGTTTCCATAGTGGTGATTTCTTCTATCTCACCACTCCAATCCTCTATGACTTCTCCGGCCTCTTCTTTCTTCCTGAGGTTTGAGGCAAATAGGTGAAACACTGCCGGTTCTCCGACTACAAGGCCGAATTCACGTTGACGTATATCTAATCCCGTCCCCTCCTCCTGCCCGAAAGGAACAATGCAAAGTGCCTTCATCGGCGTAGGTATGCCGGGAACAGAAGGCATTGAGCGTTCAATACCTATGTAATACGAGTGTGCAGTGCCTCCCCTGATGCGAAACCCCCTTCCACGTCTGGCATGTCCGTAGTAAGCAGCGCCACGGGCAACAGACAGGTCCAAATCAGATGAAGGCAATTCTTTCATCTCATTTTCTGTCTCACTCCACTTGTTCAGAACGGCCAGTATTCGCTGTTTCATTAAATCTGATTTCATTACACCTCCATTAAAGAGCACAGAGGAAGGGTAAGGAACTTCTGAGTCTTTGTCACCACTACCGGCCTGCTGCCCGATGAATGATGCCAGATGCCGGCTGATAGCGGGATCCGATTCGTAAGGAAGCCCCATCTCTCTTATACCCACCTTGCTCTTTTCCTGAGGATAATCAGTACTGCCGCACATAGGTAAGAATCCGTCCAAAAGAACAGATTCTATTTCTGCCCGTGTCAGTTCGGTACGAATCGTGCTTTTTATCAGTGACGATCCACGGCCTAATATTGAGATAGGTTCTTCTTTCCTGTCCGGATTATTCAGTAACTGCTCTTTCGCCGCCCTGCAACTGTGTACGAGTCCACGAAATTGCCAGGCATCTAATTTTGTACCCTTTTGTGCTAATTTAGAATGGATGGCATACGCCAGAGTCAAATCCATATTATCACCGCCCAGCAGGATATGGTTACCTACTGCTACACGCCTGAGTATTAAGTTTCCATCTTCTTCGGCAACCTGAATCAAGCTTAAATCAGTTGTCCCTCCTCCGATGTCACATACCAGAATAGATTCTCCTGCTTTAACAATCTTGCGCCAGTTTTTCTGTGATTCAATCCAGGCGTAAAAAGCTGCCTGTGGTTCTTCCAACAATGTCATGTTTGACAGTCCGGCAGACTCTGCTGCCTTAACGGTCAATTCACGCGCAACAGCATCAAATGAAGCCGGGACAGTGAGATATATTTCCTGATCTTCTAATCTTGCATCGGGGTCTTCTGAAGCCATTTCATAATTCCATGCTTCCCGTAGATGCTTTAGTAAATGACCTGATGCCTCAACGGGAGAAACACGCCGTGTTTCGGGAGGACTCTCCCAGGGAAGAATAGGTTTGGTCCGATCTATGCTGCTATGACAAAGCCATGATTTACTTGAAGAGACCAGGCGGTTTGGGATTTCTGCACCCCGCTGCCGTGCGAACTCACCAACGGTACAATCTATCTCCCGGTCCCACGGAACAGCCAGGCTTCCCTCCGGTACATCGTGTTCACCAGGCAGAAACAAAAAAGAGGGTAACAAAGGTTGTGACTTTATCTCTCCCTGCGCTATTACCTGCGGTATCTCAAAAATGTTAATGTTCGGTACGTCAGAATCTTCTTTTATCTGTGCCTCTGTATAGGAGAGAACACAGTGTGTCGTGCCCAAATCTATACCTATGATATATTTAGTATCTTTCAATGAATTTATCCTTAATAATTTATTAAATCGCCCTTTCAGGGCTTATGCTTCTTTTGTCATTTATCCCAGGGCGATACCCTGGGCTGCAATAAGTCAGCCCTTCGGACTTTTAAACTAAAACCGGTTTGGTTTTTGGCTTTTCCCCGTCCGAATGGTCTGATGGTCGTGCGGAAAAAAACCAAATCTTGATTGCCTGCCCTACATGTCGTTCAGGCGGGTAGCTATCCCCGGACAGAAAAACGCCGAGGACATTGCTCATCTCAAATTAGTTTTTGGATTTTATCCGAAAACTAATTTGAGATGAGTATAAAACAAACAAATCTTTCAAAATCAGCGCCATCGGCAGACTTAACCCGCTAACTTGTCATTCTTGAAGAATCTCTTCACGAGAGTCTCGTTAGTCTCACGAAGTATATTTGACTTTGGAACGAGAGATTCTTCGCGGAATTTATCCTGAGCGTTATATTTGAAACATATGTATACTCTATTCTCCTCAGAAACAAAAGATTCTTCACTTCGCTCAGAATGACAGGAAGAGAAGAACTCAGAAAGGCAATAATGTGTCTTGCCATGTGACAAATTCTTAAAATAAAAATTCCTATATAATTGTATTAAGAAATCTGATTTTTACATGTTAAAAACGAACCTTCCGTTATGGAGTGCAGTGACCGTGTCACTGCTTAAATACGCATCATCACGGATGATGCACTCCATATTTCCCTCTTAATTCAATGACTTTGCAGCTAATTCATCTGAAAACTACCCAGTTACAGAGATACTTTAAAGAATCTCTATTTCAGCGGGAGCCAGGACGTTGTTTCCTTCTTCTTGAGAGGTAAGTTGCGGAATCTGTACCTTTACCGCACGCCATCCACGGTGCCTGAGAATTCCCTTAAAAGGAGGATTGCCCTTTACGTTACCGGTTAATTGTATTGCTCTTGAATCAAAACCCTGGTCTACAGTCACCTCTTTACCCTCTTCATCTTTGAATATTGGTTTTAGATCAATGTATTTTGATAACGTTTCCTTACATCCTGAATGAATGCTCCGCACTGCCGCACCGATCTGGGCATCATCATATTCGCTGAGATTTTCTTGCAGGAAATCAACCAATCTTCCCTTTCTTTGTAATACGACCAATGTCTGTAGGCTCGCGTTCTGAAGGTATTTGGCTGACAGATTATCAGACAATGAATCTTTCTTTTCCTTCTTTGAGACTTTCGGTGTTATTTCCGCAGTACCTTTTCTTTGACCATTTTGTATAAGCCGTCCCCCCAGGAGGCTAACTAAATACCACGAAAGAATCGTAAATCCCACTCCGGTACCTATTAGAACAGGAATGTATCCAGTTTCTGAATTACGCAGGAAATGAATTAAGTACTGATACAAGTTGGAAGGTACGACCCACTGTTGGGTCCCCTTAGCGAAACTACTAAATAGTAAGAAATAAAAGGCAATCAAAAACGCGTTACAGGGAAAAATGATAATTAATGATCGAATTGTTAAAGATCTATTCATCTCTTATTTACTCCTCCTAATTAAAATATTAATTTTTAGAATAATCGATTTCTGTTTGTAGTAAAGCCAGCTTCATAAATAACAAAATCCGGAATATATGTCACTTCCATCGATAGAACGGCTGATTAATTTATACATTATTCAAAATAAATGACAACATGTTGGCCGTTATTGCATGACTGATCAAGTGGAAGACTCTTATCCAGGGAAAGGGAGGATTGAAAATCGTATGTTACTGGTTGCCAGGAAGTGCAATCAGGTTGTCCGAGAACACAAAATCAGAAAATTTTGGTATTGATATTAAATAGTTATAACCCGTTGATCTGTTAAAACACCTATTTTTTGATCACCTTCAATCGATTAATAAAAGAACATTATTTGTTTTCCTTACTTAGATCAATTATAAATTTAACAGTGTTGTTTACAAGAATATTCTGGAATTAACTCCTTCCGTGGCCACATAGATTCTCGACTGAAATGCATAGTTTTCGTAATTTCTTATCATCCATTATTCTCTCAATCAACCCAGATCTGCACTTTGCCTTAAACGGCACGATCTACCTCTATAATAGTCTTCAGTATTTCCGGATTTTGTGCATATTCAAAAGCCTCTATTGCTTGCTCCAAAGGAAAGGTTTTGCTTATGAGTTGTGAAAGTGGCAGTCGGTTATTGAAATTTGACAGAAAATTGATGGCAACTTCAAACCTCCCGCATCTTGACCCAATAATGGAAATCTCATCCACAACAACTTTTGACGGATTAAATGAAATATCTCCGGCATAGGTACTTTTTAACACAACAATACCACGGGGTTTAGTATTTTCAATCGCCATTTCCAGAGCATTCCTATTTCCCGTCGCTTCAATAACAAGATCATAAGCACCCCTTTTAAATTCTTCTAAAGGTACAACTGACACTCCTACAGCTTTTGCGAAAGAGAGTTTTTCTCTATGTTTTCCAACCATTGTTGTGGAATACCCGGAACATTGCATTACAAATGAGATGAGTAACCCCAGCTTACCATCACCTAAAATTAGAATTTTGGATTCGTCAGGAATTTTTACCTGGTCAATAATTTCTAAAGCCGCAGCCAAAGGTTCAATAAAGATCGCATCGCTATCAGGAATATTGTCCGGAATTACAAATACATTTCTTTGTGGAACAACTATATATTCCGCAAAAGCTCCATCTCTGTTGATTATCCCGATCACCGTCCTGTTCGGACAATGCCGAAACAATCCTTTTTTGCAAAATCCACACTCTTCACAAGAGCAATTAATCTCTGCTGCAACACGTTTTCCGATCATATGCGGAACATTACATTCAACTACTGTCCCTACAAATTCATGTCCCAAAACCCCGTTAAAGCCCGGAATATAACCTTTAATTATTTCAAAGTCTGTATTACAAATTCCTGCCTTATGTACCTTGATAAGAACATCCCCGTTCTTTAGACGCGGTACATGCACTTTTTCAACTTGAAGAGTACCATTGAAAATAAGTGCACTCATTGTTTCAGAAATATTTTTATCACAGAATTCTGCCACGGCAAAACCTCCTTTATGCAACAAGCGAATAATAACCCATTACTTTCTGCAATATAATTGAATGTACGTCCCTGCGCCATCTGACTCCGGGAGTGATCTTATTTTCTATACTGTAGTAGCAGGCTTTGGCCTGCGTTCTCTCTCATCCGATGGGTACAGGTAAATTTCACGTAAGTCACGCAACCTAAAGGATGCGGCTACCCGCCCGAACGTACTGTTCGGTACGGACGGGCTCAAATCGCTCGATTTAGGTTATAGTAATTCATTACGTAACGGATTTTTCCCGACTCTTCATCCGGCATCTTGGTATAAAGACTAAATACGCATACCATCAAACAGTATTAACCCAAAGCAACCAAAAATAATTACCGGTAGCCACGCCGCCAGAACGGGTTGCAGGATTCCCATGTTACCTAGGTTGGAGCAGATATAGGTTAATATAAAAAATGCGCAACAGATTAGAATAGTTATCCCTACCCTCAGGAATATATTTTTACTTAATCTTTCAAAACCCACAACAACGGGAATACCCAGAAAAAGTAAAATGAAATTAGTCAAAGGATACGCCACCCTTGAGTGAAACATGACGCTGTACCTGTGGTTTTCCGGCTCCTTTTTTCGTAATGCTCTCAATTCCCTAAAACTCTTCAATGCTGAATTAATATCAACCTTGCTCAATTGCGCAGGTGATAACGTAGTTTCCAGTAAATAATCATCCATTTGAATCGCTGGTGCAATCCAATGGCCACTTTCATCATAATTGTGCCTGACAACATTCTGTAGTAACCAGCTATTGCCATTTGTCCACTTCCCTTTCTCTGCATTTATTGTAAATTTCTTTTTACCATTTTTGTGTTTCCCAATTATAAATACAGATTTCAAACTCTCTTCTGGTATATTAAGTGACCATACCCTGAAGAGCATACGATTTTCTTCATCTTCGACAAGGATATTATCCACTTCTTTCTCTTCAAATGTTGTTTGCTCTACTTTTTCAAGTTCCTCAGCAAGCTTCGGTATAATCAGTTCCTGATTTATAACTGCCAGAAACGACAGGAAAACCGACAAAGCAAAAATAGGAAGCATAATCCTATATAGATTAATACCAGCAACCTGCATAGCTAATATTTCATTATTTTTTACAAATCTTATAAGTACCAGACTCACCGAGATAAGGGTTATCGCCGGAAATAGTTGCGCGATAAATACCGGCACCATTAGCCCGTAATAATGTGTAGCCATCGTGAATGCCCTAGCACCCATTTCTATAAAATCGTCAATCTTCTGGATCGCATCAATAACTATATAGATACCACATATAGCAAACATGCATATGACGAAAGAGGGAACAAATGCCTTAATAATGTATTTGTCAATCTTGTATAGGTATTTGTCAATCCGGTAAAACATCTAACTCCTTAAAAATTTGTCGACACTTACTGCACCCTTACTTTAACTTCTCCAATAGTTCAGAAAAACTTATACCTGAAACGGGATGTTTGATATCCGAGGATATCTCACATAGCGGTTCTAACACAAAAATACGTTCATGCATGCGTTCATGAGGAATTTTCAGATTGTGATCGTTTATAATTCTGTCCCCATATAACAATATATCAAGGTCTACAACCCTCGGGCCCCATCTCACTCCGGACTTTCTCCCCAGTTCTACCTCAATCTTCTTAAACTCTTTCAAGAGTGTTTGCGGCTCAATCTCTGTCTCCATTTCTATGACACAATTAACATAATCAGGTTGTGGAGGACCGCCAACAGGAGCAGTGTCATAAAAACCGGATTTCTCTTTGATGCTGATTTCCTCATATGCATTTATTCTACCGATAGCTCTGGTTATGTTCTCTCTTTTGTTTCCAAGGTTCGAACCCAGACCGGCATATACCTTTGTCATTTAAACTATAAACTAAACAAAATATATAAAGGTGTTTCGAGTAAAATTTTCGATTGGCATCCAGGCGCTTAATCCACTATTCTGCCACTATTTAACATAAGCTGATTACATCACTTTCTACCATCGAAAACCACAGGAGTCAAGGAATTTACAAAAAGCGAAAATATTAAGTTTTTCATGGGAAAAATCAGAAATTAATAACCTGAAAGATTTGATTTTATACCTTGTACTCAACATGCAACCTTCTATAATAAACGAACCACTATTCGCAATAATTATGTGAACAATGCCAATAAACCACAGCACAAAAAGCAATAAAGCATTTAACAGTCATCACAATCACACTCATCGCGGTGAAGAACGTAGAAAGCTCATCTTGGCAGCTTCTTTGACCGGGACGATGTTCGTTGTGGAAGGAGTTACTGGTTTTCTAACCAATAGCCTGGCCCTGCTTAGTGACGCAGGCCACATGCTGACACACCTCATTGCTTTACTGATAAGTCTTGGCGCCATTCTGTTTGCCGCAAAGCCTCCAACGGCCAGAAAAACTTACGGTTTTTATCGTCTGGAGATCCTGGCAGCACTTTTTAACGGTATTACACTGTTATTAATCACCTTATGGATTTTCTCCCATGCTTACCAACGCATAATCAATCCCGAACCCATTGCCAGCGGGCAAATGTTTATTGTCGCTATTATCGGTCTCATGGCTAATCTTGCATGTGCATATATCCTGAAAACAAATCACGGCAGTCTGAATATCAAATCTGCTTTCGTACACATGATGGCAGACACATTTTCATCTCTGATTGTTGTCTTTGGAGCAATCATTATGCATTACACACAATGGTATATGCTGGACCCTACTCTGAGCATCTTAATATGCATCATAATTCTGATATGGTCATATCAGTTGATTAGAGACTCGGTCGATATACTGCTTGAATCTACTCCGAAAGAAGTAAGCCTGGAGGATGTAGTAAAAGATATAAAAAAACTTGCTGAAGTAGAGGATATTCACGATATTCACATATGGACGATTACATCAGGAATGTATGCAATGAGTACACACATTTGTATCAAAGACTTGAGGGTCAGCGAGACTCAAGGAATTATGGGAAAGATCAATACACTGGTAAAAGAAAAACATAATATAAATCATACTGTCATACAGTTTGAAACTAACGCATGCAGTAACAACTCACACACTAAAAAAGATTGAAGGGCTAAGAAATTAAATCAGTAGCATCCGATTTGGTTTTTACGCGTATTCCATTTATTGTCCGAAAGCTGTCATTCCCACATTCTTTAAGCGGGAATCTAGGACGAACGGTCTCTTAGATACCCGATAAAGGCGTTCGGGTATGACAAAAGCCGCATACACAAAAACCTAACCGGATATCACTGAAATTAAATGATATATTGATAATCCCTGAATTCTTCAAATAAATAATCAGCTTATAAATCCTGGGCAATATTCTCGCTGGTTACCAGTCCGTCTAAGATATTTATACCTTTCCATCTATCTAATATTATCTTCAGAGGCAGGGCTTTCTGGCTGGGTCCACCTGCCGCGAGGAGTATGTAAGGCTTTTTATCTTGTTTCTGCAAACGCTCTTCAATCTCGCAGAAATTTACTGTAAATATCGAACTGAAAAAAGCTGCGGCATCAATAAGATCTTGTTTAGAAACGGTTATGTTCCTATTTGTAGCAAAATTTTTTAATCTTTCTATTTGTTCGTGTTCATCATATTTAAAATACCCATTTTCACGTTCAAACACTTCCCCAACTAAATGATGAAACAAAAACCCTTTTTTACTAAAAGGAGCAAACGCAATTTCACCCACAATATCAAAGTTGTTTAAAAAGGATTGCAACCGTAAATTATAAACATGACGCATAAAACCGGTAACGGGATGATTCCATCTTATGCTCCCCAAACCTAAAATAACGACATCACTAGTCAGCACTTCATTTTCGAATCCAAGCATTTTTCGAGTTCTGATTCGCTGTTCGATGATTTCATATAACGACTCCTTGCTATAGAGATTGGTGATTTCGGGAAGCTGGTAAGTATGGGTAACCCCGACGTTTAAATTCCGACTTAACAACTGCGATACAATATGAAGTGGAGAAAGTTCTATTAAGTTGTTCGATCTTAAAGCTATACAACTTGATAAAAGTAATTTTATATCCGTATTCTCAAGTTCATCAGCCAGACTCTTTATTGTGGTCAAAACACTGCTTCCGCCCTGGGCTGATATCTTGATTTCTGTTTCCTCAATTATATCTTTTTCATTGATTTGATTATTCCTGGTCTTGGTCTTTTCCTCAAGAATCACATTTATCTTTCGAACCAAAATATCAGACGCATACTTACCGATTTGTTTATAATAAGCTTGGGTGTGAACAAAATAATCCGCATTTTTTAAGACTACAACATCATTAAGATGGTAAGCATCTTTCAGCTTTTTCTCAAGCTCGACATTTCTCTCCTCATAGGACATCTTCAGTGGAACATTTTTCTTATTTGTCCAACTAGACAGCCGCTTGGAAACCAGTGACTGAGATACGTTTAGTTCTTTAGCTATCTCCTTTTGGGTAACAAATTTAGGCCACTTTTCAAAAATGATCCTTGATATCTTATTATCCAACTCCAGATGACTGATAGCAATTCCTGATTTATTTGTATTTATATTATTTTTAACAGACATAAATGTAACCCCAAAATAGACAGTTTTCCAAAAATCGTTGTAAGTGATTATGACACATTATCTGAAAATAACAATTAGATTATTGCCTGAAATGCAAATTTAGTAATATATTACACCACATTTATATATAATAATAAACACTAAATATATAACAGCATAACATATTGTTATATACTATGTTATGCATGTTTGTAATAATTATTAAATACATAATAAGCCACATTTGTTTAATTATTATTATTGATTACACTTTACTATAAGGTAGAATCACAAACTGCAATCGAAGTACATTATTGTCACTATTATAGTATTTTCCATTGCAAACTTGAGTGTCTTTAAAGTTTCGAAAAAAGGTAATAAATGATCGCCATCTATCGCCATCTTAATGACACTTGAAAAAAGGTTATTAGTAATTTTAAATAAATGTTGACTAAAGAGGAGGTGGTATAAGGAAGAAAGTCGTTACAATCTGAATGAGACAATCAAAAGCGTTGCTGTTAGTGATCACACAGCATACTTAGAAAGTCTCAACAAAGTGACAACGTTATTTTTGTTTTTTTAAGAAGTAGAAAGGAGAAGGTAAGAATAAATGCTAAGGAAATTTAATACACTATTTATTGCATTATTGGTATGCGTAGCTGCATTCTGTTTTTACGCAAGTTTTTCCAGCAAAGACGCTGAAGCAGTAGAAATTATCACTCATTGGGTGCCGCACGAAGTTTATGGTATGCCTGGTGACCCTGACAACTCTGGAAAAGTTTTCTTTTCAGGTTTGTATGCGAAGTACATGGGTTATCCAAAAGGTGCACCTCCATATCCGGGAAA
>JABHIW010000016.1 GCA_018670825.1 Candidatus Scalindua sp.
CCTACTATGCCGGTCGCCGATCAGACAGTACACGGATTATCCTCTGAACTTATCCTGGCAAAGGACCATTTTCACCAGTTTTGACGACATCTTCGGGTTCTCGACATTTTATCACAGTGGTTCACTTACGTTCGCCTTTCTCATCCATACCTGACAGGTCTTTCCCTGCCTTTTTCTTATCGCTCACTACCACAGCTCTTGACTGAAGCAGCATAAGGTGGTTTGAAACCAACTTCCGTACGTCGATTTCGAGGGTTCAAGCCCTCATCAATTGTGTAGCATCGTACACCATTTCTTGTCTTAAGTGTACGTTCTTGGCACACTGGTCCGACCCCATTTCCGAACAAGCAAGTTGTGCAAAACGATCGTTGTGTACAAAGGCGAAAGTAAGGGGATTATTACTAGATATCCGCGAGCCGCTATTAAATCGAATGAGGGAGAGATTGCTTAGTACAGAGGAAGCATTAAAATACTTTAAGCGTCAATATACAATCGAACCAATCTTTGGGCATTTGAAATATAATTTAGGATATAGCAGTTTTTCGTGTTCAAGGGTATTCTTTAAATCAGATAGCCAAAATGATTTGCACGCTTGTCTGGGTTAGGACCAAAAGGTGTAATTGAACATCTTAATGTCTCGCTTGTATGCTTGGGTGATTTTCTGTTTTAATTCTTCATCGTAGTATTCGCGATAAGGATGATGATCAGCACTATTGATTTTTTACAGAGCTTGTTGCAGTAACTAAGCATGGTCTTGCTTTATCAAGATCATGCTTAGTTACTGTCATGTTTACAGACAGAATCAATGTAGATCTTATCGACAGTGCACTCTTAGAAGAATACTCTTGCAAGACAACTAACAGCCAGTTATATTTAGGTCATTAAGGTAATCGCAATATTTGCTTAAGCTTCCTGCAAAATATTCCTATCATTTAAAGGAATTTGATATAGGGGTTCCATAACCGATAGAGGTGTCCGAGGCATTTCGTAAGGGCCAAGTAAAAAAAGAGGCCAAAATAGTAGTAAAATCCATTGAATCTACAATAGAAAATGTGACGGCAAACACATGGGGAAAACCAAGAAATGAACTGTATGACCACATAGTATCCAATGTAGAATTAAAAAGCGGACACAAATAATGTTAATTTCTCACAAACATCAATTCATCTTTGTACACCTCCACCGGACTGGCGGAATAAGTATTAAGCAAGCATTAAAAGTTTCAGCACCGGACACAAAACCTCTTGCAGGAATCCATGATTTTGCCTGTGTAGGAAAAGCACTTTTGCCTTTAGAATGGAACCAATATTTCACATTTGCATTTATCAGGAACCCTTGGGATCGTCTTGTTTCTTCATATTTTAAAGCTTGTGGAATAGGTGAGAAACTAACCCCGTCTGAACGTTCCAGTCACCGAAATAAATTGTTGAGAATGGTGTGGGAACGCGCTAATAGTTTTGAGGATTTCCTTTACCATTGCACGGACAAAGTACTTGACCACTTGGGGCCTCGTAGTTATGCATTCAACCAGTTGGACTATATCACAGACAAAGATGGAAAAGTAATTGTTGATTTTGTTGGACAGTTTGAAAATCTAAGAATTGACTTTGCCAAAGTCGCCAAACAAGTCCAAATTCCTACCGATCTTCCTTTTCACTCAAATACGAGCGAACACTTTCATTATAGTTTTTACTATACTCCTGAAACTGAAGAATTGGTGAAAAAACGATTCCAAAAAGATATTGATTTTTTTGGTTACACTTTCATAAAAGAGAAATAGTAACAGTTTAGTTGTTTTAGGAAGATTTATAGAGGTTTTTTTGTAAAGTACAGTCTGAGCAGTTGGAGTCTCTTCTGAGAATAATGTTTTAGAGCAATCTAAAGGGTGCTTTCCTTGCCTCCTTGCCGTTAACAAGAGGCTAGGCAAAACGCTGTGAGAAAAAGATCCCTCTGCTGATCGAGTACCAAAGCAAATCTTTCGAAAGATAACTATATTCCTTAAAGACTGTTCAGCCTGATTATTAGTGGGCTGTACATTCTCATAATCCAGAAAAGTGAAAAGGCGGTTATACTCTTTATTGTGATCAAGAAGCCTTGTTTTTAATGTATTCACTTTTCGATTAGTAAATACTCCAGTACACATTGAATTAAGAGCAGAGTAGAAATAATGCTTGAATATTACTGAACGACCACGGTGGATTTTCCAATGTTGAATTTATGTGCTATTTTACAAGCTTTACGTAATAAGTTTGAAACACTCTCGCAAAACAATAGAGATTTTTTATCTCGATATTTTGTTCTTTTTAACAATATTTCTTGCTTAATCTCCTCTGCTTTGCGAATCAAGTGGGCCAGGCATGACTGTCTGCCTCTTGGATTTATAGCATTATAAGCTGCATAACCATCTGTATTCAAAATACCATCAAAAGAATCTCCAAAAATAGAGAGTGCTACATTTGAGGATCGATGGCGATCAATATGAAAAAACGCCAGATCATTATTGCCTCCATACCAGACATAATAATTTACACCATCTTCTCTCCAATAAGTCTCATCGGCATGTACAATTGCTGAGGAGCGAAACTTTTCTTTCAGATCTTGATAAATCGGATTGCCTTTTTTTGTTGCTTGCCTGTCAAATGTCATAGCCGAGGCGGGAACAAAGGACATGTTGAAAAAGACTTTGAATAATTCCTGGACTTTCCGGTACGGAACACGAAGACCATAACGTAAATATAATGCGGCTGCTCTTGTTGTAGGGCCAATATGGCAGTTATTCAGTTCTCCTGCGGCATTCTTGATGACAGCCCGGTTACATTTAGGACAAAAGGCTTGACGGTGTCTAAAATTAGTTACACTGGTCTTTGGCTGTAGAATGATATCTTCCTGCAAGTGTTCCTTTAACTCCTCCATTGCTATTAAATTACTGCTTGAACAATGGGGACATTCTTTAGGAGCTTTTACATCTATAACGTTATCAATGTGGTCAGGTTTACATCTATACCATCCGGGATGCCCCAGTGGAGCCCCTCGTTTCTTTTGTTTTGGATTCACAGGTTCTTCTGTACCTGATTTATCTGGACTTTTATTTTTGTGCTTTGTGCTGGATTTAAATTGTCTTCTGTGTAACGCCTGGAGCTTTGCTTTGAGTTCTTCATTTTCACTTTCCAGCTTATCGATTCTTTTGTACGCTTCTTCAATATCTTCTTCCAGAATATCTCTGACGCGCCAATGCTCAATATGTTCATCGTGAGATCTTTGATACTCACCAAATATCCATTGAGTAGAAAGCCCTTCAAGGTGAGGACAATTATGCTGATAAGAACATTTATAATTCCAGGGTGCTCTCCGCATTGTCATTTTCAATCAGGATTCCAATTTTAGAAGCTCCCAGTTAACCTTTGACAGTTTGGCAAGCAGTGACTGTACTTTTTTGTTACGGAGAGTCATTGTTTTTGCCTTTGGTACAAGGCCATTTCTTACATACATGGAGACTGTTTTGCCTTTTACCTTTGTAGTTAGGTTGTGATATTTCATTGCCGGTGATTTACCAATACTTCCGATTAATAAGTCCAGGTTGCTTATAATCTGTTCCTTAAGTTTATCTTTTCGACGTTTTAGAAAATTTGCTTTTGGCATTAACATCTCCGCAATTATGATAATTATTATTTAGCTTTAAGCAAGAGTATTCCTACTCTTGCTTAAAGTAAAGAAAAAAGCAGAACAGATTCATTTCCTTTTCTATCCTGCTCTTATTTGACAATCTAAAACAACTAAACTGTTACAAACGACGTGTTACACGACTGTACGGTTCGAAAAACTCCAAATCTTCAACAACGATCCGATTGCATGGCATGCATACAATCTTACGATACGAACAGTTTATCCAAACACGTGTTGAACAAATATCCAGATCACGAATAGATCTTTTTTCCTGGCTATGAATACGTTGTGTTTTACTGCCACACACATGACATTTAGGACTAAACCCTTGATCTGGTACTGCCGTAAGTTTCAATATATCTGAATCAGTTGAAACTGTTTGTTTGATTATTCGTACTAATCTAAATGGAAAATATGGTAAAACACTTAGCGTGGACATTGCTGATCTCCTATAAATAAATTATATATGGGTATATGATTATTTATAAGAATACCGAATGTCCACTTCTTTCAATATCTTAATTCATAATTACCTCTTGTTTTCTTCAACTAAATGGGAGATAAACCAATTTTGTTCTTGCAAGGAAGGTCTTTTTTACTTGACTGAGGCCTACTAAAGGGTGACCATATAGCCATGAGTATAATTCACGGAATTATTCATTTAAATGATACGGGTGTCAAATCTGATGATATCAGGTCTATGGAACAGACAGGACGGCCATTGGGGCCAGATGGATCATGTATATGGCCAGACTATGCCGGCATGTCCACATGTGGCCCGGGCAAACGATCTGATGCCTCGTCTGCATTCGCGTTCAATATGCTGAGGACCTTACCCGCATCAAGGTATAAGAGTATGCCGCTCCATGACAAGGACGCCGGGCTTGTGATAGTCGCGGATGCGAGGATCGATAACCGTGATGAGCTTATTGACGCCCTGGATATTCCTGGATATTTAAGGAATGAAATATCAGACGTCCGAATAATATTATCGGCCTACAAAAAATGGCGTGAAGAATGCGCCGTACATCTGCTGGGTGATTTTGCCTTTGCTATTTGGAATGAAAGGAGGAAGAAGCTCTTTCTAGCCCGTGATATCTTTGGTTTAAGGCCGCTCTATTATCATTTATCCAACCGGTCTTTTGTATTTTCAAGCAGCATCCAATGCCTGTTGGCCATTAAAAGCATGCCAACCAGCCTGGATGAAGAACACTTAGCATATAATTTGTGCAGATTGAGTTGTGACGACAACTCAACTCTTTATAAAGAAATAAAGCGCTTTTTACCCGCACACACAATGGTGTTTGAGAATGAGAAGCTTGAAGTAAAACGATATTGGACGCCTGACAGGAGCAGAGAGATAAGATATTCTGACGATGAGGATTATGTCGAGGAATACCGGCAGATATTGACCGAAGCCGTCAGGTGCCGCCTTGCATCGAGCAGTGGAGTAGGCTCTCTATTAAGCGGTGGTCTGGATTCCCCTTCCATCTGTGCCATAGCAGCGAGGCTGCTTAAAGAACGGGGGGAGGTACTTAATACCTACTCATTTGTGCTTTCGGAAAAAGAGAAGTTGTCCAAAGACAAGTTGTCCAAAAAGGACGAAAGACCCTTTATTGAATTAATGCACAATATTGCAGGTATATCAGGCCATTTCGTCACATCTGACATATTCCCTGAAAGTGTGCCGGAGTCAGTAAAGAACACGCTGTATTCTTTAACTCGAAAACCGGGCTACCTCTCTACCACATTTAGTATGGCACAAGCAGAAAATATCAGGGTCATTTTAGCAGGTTTTGGTGGTGACCAATGTGCTACATATGCAGGACGGGAACCTGTTTTTGAATCTTTGATAAGCTTTAACCCTTCCCTGTTCTTCAGACACATCAAAGCAATTGCCGAATATAACAAACGTCCTTTTATCCGTACGCTGGCGAATGTTTTAAGACAATTTATTAATAACAGGAACAGACCGATATCAGAAACCGATTTCAGGGATTTTATCTATAACCGACCGGTAATAGGTAAGGAGTTAGCTGAAGAAATCGGCATTTACAAGCGGGCCCGATCCCACCTCCGGTTTAATAGAAGAAATGCTACAAGCTGTAAAGAGAAAATGGTGTATTTGCTGTATGGTAAGGATTTAGGTGAAGACCAGGAATTATCTGATTCTTATCATTGTGAAAGGCGTTATCCATTGTTTGACAGGCGGCTTATAGAGTTTTGCCTTAGCGTACCCCCCGAGCAGCATTTCCTCGGTATGAACCGAAGGCTGATAAGGAGGGCCATGAAGGGAATACTCCCGGACGAATTGCGTTTGAGACATGATAAAACCTACAGCAATGCGCCCGGAATATTCAATATTATATACGAAGACATTGAATACTACCGGAACATACTTACCAAAGCGAGAACTAATCCGAACATTGCCAGGTATATTGATCTTGACAAACTCCACAACAGGCTTGAACATACACTGGCAGAAGTGATGAGAGAGGGCGATATAAGCAAATTCATGATGGGGCCGACAATGTGCGGCTTTGCCATGGCAGAGTTACTTGATAACTACTTTAGCCAAAAGAACAGGAAGTAGAGATCAACCATTCAACCCTCTACAGAGAACATAAAGAAAAAACATTATAGGAGTTGTATTGCAACCTGCACAAATAAGTACATATCTGTAGGCTCCCGCAGTACAACTTAATTACAAAATATTTCGGAGTTCTCTATTGCTTACTTTCTAAAGAATTAATCTTGCAAGCTTTGCGTCTGAGTGTTTAAGAAGATAGACTATCGGACAAATCAAGATAAGTCTTCGGTAACATTACATTCGATAAGTAACGACTCTGCAAGCAGAGATCATGCCATAGGCTTATCACCGCCTTCAGCGTGAGTGAGGGACGTCCGAAGAATCTATCCTCTACATCCTGTACAAAACCTTGAAAAACCAATTGGTTTTCTATCTAGTGAGATTTTTCACTCCCTCTGATCGTTCAGAATGATATAATTTGATGATCTCGTGTCTTCTCAAACTCTGTACTGAACACTATTGGAGTAAGGGGATTGTAAAAAACCAACTAGAAAGTGACAGCTAAGGAAAACAGGAAATTCAGGAGAAAGATTATTTTCTTCTCTGTTGCATACGCGCCTCTGTGTTAAAAATTAGTAAAGGGAAGTGGCGGAGTTAAGGCAGCTGTGAGTGCAGCGGCAAGAATGATGCAGGCTGCGAGTTTCATAATGAAATCTGATCTCCGCTCT
This sequence comes from Candidatus Scalindua sp., assembly GCA_018670825.1. Classification (GTDB taxonomy): domain Bacteria; phylum Planctomycetota; class Brocadiia; order Brocadiales; family Scalinduaceae; genus Scalindua. The sequence goes on from JABHIW010000016.1 coordinate 6,922, forward strand.
TACTATGCAAGCATAGACCACGATGTACTGGACAGAAAGGTGTCCGCCCTGATAACGTAATACATGAAGTGCACGGTATACAGAGGCGGCTTATTCCGTTATGTAAACGTGAGGATATCTTCAGGTTGTCCTCTCTCCCCGTTAATGGGCTATTTATATTTGAAACCATTAGACGACTTGATGAAAAATGCCGGGTGTTTTTACACACGTTTTATGGACAACTGGTTGATAATAGTTCCATCCGGATGGAAACTTCGTGCTATTGTTCGCAATGTTAATCAAGTGTTAAATAAACTTAAAATTGAAATGCACCAGGTAAGCAGAAAAAGGCATGCATTTTCTTGGCTGCCATATCAGGCCCGGGTACCTGAGATTAGCAATATACACCATCAATAACTTCGTAAAACACATAAAGCGGCTTTATGAGCAGGAAGCGGGAGAAAACCGTGTTGCTGATTATGTAACAAGCTGGTTGAGATGGGCTGTAAGTCCTGGGGTTGAGTTCTCGAAATTCAGAGCGTTTGATTTTTGCATGGTTTCCTGTGGGATTTGTCTTCAGCCCTTTTGGTTGTGAATGGGACACGTGATCCGTCTTATTTTTTAATTTGTCTGTAGTGATGAGTACTGCTAGCTATTGTTATATGATACTCCACCTGTTGTTTTCTCTTGGTTCTTCATATTCATTCCTCCTTTAATGTTTTTATGCATATCTCTTTTCTTTAGGAGGGGTTTGTTCCATTGCTTTTTTTCTTTTTTCTTTTCCATTGTGTTTTATTTGTTCTTGGTTGAATAAGTTTTGAGTATATGCGATTTCTGTTTTTTGAAGTTTTTTAAACTATCGAGTTATATCTTAGTGTCTTTAAGTAAATATTTTTAAGAATTTAAATAATTTCTAGACCATATCATAAGAGGGGGTATTAGTCAAGTGTTTATTATCCAGGACTTCCCCCAATTTTTTTAGGGTGATGCTCTATCAAAGAGCATTAATTGAGTTTGCTGGCTAATAGGCGGCAATTGTGGTTATATTCTTCCAGGATGTCTAATGAATATGCTCATAAGTCCATCTGCTATGGCATAGTACCGGAAATCTGGTATGCCAAAGAGACATTTGGCTGCTTTGAAGACATAGCCAGCCATCACTTTTAGCTTAGCTTTTGTATCCAACACCACTGCTGCAAAATAGGCTGCCGCTGTTACCAATGGCAACAGGTTTTGTAAACGTCTATAACCCAATACCCTTACATCTTCTATCTCATAACTCTGTTTGACGAAACGGATCGTTTCCTCAACGGACCAACTTCGGAAATAACTCCTCACCATTCGCCATAAAACCTTCCTTCAATAGATTCTGTTGGACTGTAGACCCCAAAGAGCTACAGCCTAACTGACGTGAAAGCCGCTCCTCCGTCTTCTTGATGGAAATATTCTCCTCTAACACCCCGCCCCTTTGTCAAAACTACCGACCGGTTTGCCTGTATACCGTAAACAAGCTCCGATACCAATCTCTTGCTTACTTTGGGCAATCCTTTTGAAAGTTCCCCCGAAAATCTCCCGATTTGCTCTCGTAATCTGCCGGCAACTTTACTATATTCCATTTAAGCCTCCTTGGTATTATTATATGGTTTAACTACTTACCGTGTATTTGAATCTTTTATACCATAGGAGGTGGTCTTACTAAATCCTTACAAAAAGTTACCCCAATTTTCCAAAATCAACGTCTGACACTTTCTAAATAATCTATCACGCATCTTAATAACAGGTTATGACTTTTCAGGAAGGGGTTTTGGGGGAACTCCTGGTTATTATCATTTTTAATGTTCTTTCCTATTGTAAATATACCTGGTGGGAATATATCTAGCATGAAGAACTACCTAAAAAGGGGGTGGAGTAGGGGGCGGAAAACATGGGTCTTCAATTGTCAACTAATTATAGTAATCGGTGTAAGCGGTCTGGATTTGATGCTTGGCCCTTGAAAGATTCGCATCATTTGTTCTAAAAAAATAGCAGCCCTAAATCTTTTTGTTTTCTTATAGAAAATCCTTTTCAAGAAAATCTATTAGCTTACCAAGCCGCCTCTTATCGTTATGGTAGTTTATCCTCTTTATGACCGTGTGCCGCGCTGTCTTTACACATTTTTGGAACTGGATATTCTCGAAACCCATGGACCTGACAAGGGTTTCTTTATAGATGTAGTCCTGCAATGCAAACAGTTTGTCGGAACCGTTAACCGGAGTAAAGGTGTATTCTTCCCTGTTATGTGAATTGAGGAGGTAAATTTTTTCTAATGGCACAGCCTGATTGTGAAAAGATCCATCAAGCGGGAAATAATACTTCATGAGTCCTTTGCGGACCGGCTTGCGCCCCTGGAGCTCAAGGCCAAGGATTTTTGCCCCTCCCCTCCATAACATCAGGAACGGGTAGCCCGGATAAACCATCGGCCGCCTGTGAAAATCCACAACACATAGTGTATCCGACAGAACGCTGCAGCTCCGTTCGTTCAAAGCCGCCGCGATAATTGATTTACCAACCGATGAGCTGCCAAGAAATGCTATGCCTTTGCCGTTGCGAACGGCCACGCTCCCATGCAGTGGAAGCAGGCCCCTCTGCATAAGGGCCGCGGCGATAACCGTATCATACAAGAAAAGCCTGACAGCATCGTCCTCCGTATTGCCATGCTTTTCAATTATTATTTCACTGCCTCCGGTTACAAGGTACTTTGCAATACCCTTTACGGAGAGAAAGAATTTTTCCTGTGCAGCCTTATAACAGAGGCCCTCAATATTCCAGTCATATCTGTTTTCTTCAATCTCCCCGAATTTAATGGTTATATCCTTGTTCCTGCCTTTGGCCGGAACAAGTTCCGGACATTGAAACGGAGATGAAACCGTAAGGCCGTAGAGAGAATATTTTCTGGATTTAACTGCCCGTCTGGCGTTGGAATCACGAGCAGGCAGTACGTTATCATTATTTTCTTCGTCAGAGATATAGCCGAAACGCCGCATAACGATACCGTGTTTCCTTACGATTCTCACCACTTGTTCATCACTCAACACACCCTTCCAGGAGCCCACTTCCCCTCTTCTGAAAAAGGACGCGCATTTGGCCCCTTTTTCACAAAAGCCTTCCTCCTCTTCCTGCTTTTTCAGGTATTCAAATGAGCTGTTCTTTATGGCGCTGACAACTTCCTCCTCTGTACGTTCAAGGCCCGCAAACCTGACCGCTCCGTAAAATGTTTCCAGGGGTTTCTGTTTCATGTCCTCGTAACGCACAACGTGGACCTTTATGTTCGGGGCATCTACCCAGCTTAACACATGTCCGCTCCAGTTTAAGAGATGTTGCCTTAACTGGTTGGGCAGATTATTGGGTGTGGCACAAAAGGCATTTTTCACATTATTCATATCGGCAATTATTTCATCAATTCCGCATGAAGAGTGGTTTGCAAAGGAGGGTGCAATATCGAGTGGGTTTCGTAGTAGATAGATGGCTCCTAGTGTTGCATCTACGGACAAAAGCGGCCTGCCGTCCGGCAGAAAGGTATAAGCATCGTGGACCTTCGTAAAAACGGTTTCTTCTGCCTCGTCGGATATCTTTTCATAGAGCGCAGGACGCAGATCGTCGACTTCGTCAAGAAGGAGGTTTGAACTCTCAAATCCCGCTGCGTCGTCCAGAATGTAGCGGCTGCTTGCAATAAGGCTTCCGCCAAGCCAGTTAATGTCAGCAGGCCCTTCGTCCTCTCGCAGAAGGTTGGTGAGAAATGCGCGGAACCAGGTATTACCGGATTTCGGGTACGACGCCAGCCATACTATCTTACCGCTCATCGAAAGTCCTCCTCAAGCAGTTCAACCAGTTCATTCAGCATAAATTTACCAGCGGGCCTAAATACCTCTTTTACCGTTACATGCTCAACAATTTTACTACACAATTGAAAGTGTCCGGACGTTTTATACATTTTCTTCATCATACCTTTCCTGTAAGTATAATTTTGCAGGGCTATGATGCCATCCATGTTGTCCAGTTCTGAAAACCTGAATCCGCTTGAATTGTGACTATTAAGGGTATAAACCCTGTTAAGAGGCGCCGGTATGTCATGGTGGTTGTCTGCAACAGGAAAGAAATATTTCTGTTCCTTATTACACACTCTTCTGAGCCCTGCCGTGACTTCTCCGAGTTTATGGGCCACATCTCTCATGAGCTTTACGTGTGGAAATCCGGGCAATACCATGGATTTTCCATCAGGAAAAATCCTTATCGGACAGACGTCGTCATTGAGAACTCGATAGCCCCTCTTAACAAATGCGGCGGCAAGTGTTGACTTGCCTATTCCGCTGCGCCCAAGAAATACTATGCACTCTCCATTGTAGAGGATACTGTTTCCATGCAATGGAACGAGGCCACGTTGATGCAGAACCGCCCCAAAGGCAGAACCGAGGAGAAACAGACGGAGAACATCTTCATCTGAACCCGGGTATCTGTCAATAATAATCTCCTTTCCTTCGGAAACAAGATAGCGTGCTGTAGTTTTGTAGTTTAACAGCAGTTGATTGTGGCCGACAGCATATACTCCCCACGGGTGTTCTTTTGTAACAGGCATGTTCTGCAGTTGTCCGTAGCGGACATACACGTCCGCTTTTCCACTACCCACAATTAATTCAGGGCATTCGATTTCAGAAGTGACTGACAGGCCATAGACGGTATAGGTGTACATAAAAGTTTTACTTTACATTAAGATTGCGCAGGTACGAAATAATTTTTCCGGGTAATCAGGTTTTTCCCAATGGGCATCTGGAAGATCGATGTCAGGTATTCTGCTTTTCCACCTTTCCTGCCAAATACCGTTATCATCCACACACGGACAAGCCAGCCATTGGTCAAATCACACAGCTCCTTATGGTTAGAAAGCAATGAATGTAAAGGGTCCGGACAGGGCAATAGAAAAACAGAATGATTATTGCAAGCATCCTGAAAACTAATGAATATCGTTTCATAAATACCGGCAGTAAGGACGTCCGGAGCCTTTGCATCTCCCCGCTCTTTCCAAGGAAATACCAAGCAAAAGGGAAAGGAGAGCAATCCGGGACCTTTTTAATAACTTTTTTCCACATACTACATATTAATTAATGAAGATTTCTAAACAATTCTATTTTGCATTCTATCTCAGCCCTTTTGGATTTTCAAGTGTTACGTTGATTATATCATCAAAATTATTTGTTGTTTGTTCATCACATATTCTATAGTATGTAATAAAGTGCATAGCCTTGAGAACCCAACGTTGTAGAAAGACCTGAAAGGGATATTGTCATCATGTAACTACTCATAATGGTTCGCGCTGGATCTTATCATTCTTAAAAAAAATAACATTTTTTTAACTCTTCCATTGCTTCATCATGCATAGCTTTAACATGTCACCGGAAATGGAGTTGTTAATTCGCTGTTCCGGTTTTAATTTTAGTACATCTAACATGTCAAGGATCCGTGAGCTTCAGCACGCTAAAATCAATTGGCATCTTCTCCTATGGTTTGCCAGGTGGCATCGTGTAGAATTACAGCTATACCACTGTTTCAAACAAAATGAAGATGGATTGATTCCTGAAACAATTATGAATAGCCTTCAACACGTTACTCATGCCCATACACATAATAACCTCTTCATGCAAAGGGAACTTCTTAACCTTTTGAAGTTATTGAAATCTCACCAGGTTACTGCTGTACCGGTCAAAGGCCCTCTCATGGCGTCAATCCTTTCAAAAGATAAGTTTTATTATCAATCCGGGAGCATACATTTGATCCTTCTCAGGCAGAATGTACCAGTTGTTAAAGATATTTTGGGTAACGAGGGATATATCAAAATAGGTCGATCTACCTTTTCCCATTCCGGGAAAAGGACAGTTGTAAAAATTCATTCCTCATTGACGAATAGTATCGTTACCAGCAAAAATGAATCATTTCGTAACAGACTTGTAACGTTTAAAATTGGTCCCGATGAGTATGTCTCTCTATCTCCGGTAGACCACCTTTTGTTTCTCTGTATATCGGGTGCCCGTAAGCATTGGGCCCGTATCGGTCTTGTCAGTGAATTGTCCGGATTCGTTCAGAGCAATAAAGAGTTAAACTGGCCTCTGCTCCTGAAAGAGGCGAGGGTATTACAAGCAAAACGTATTTTACTTTCAGGGCTTCAGCTGGGATCTCAGCTCATGGGTCTGTCTATTCCCAGCTTAATATACAAAGAATCAGCAGAGGATAAGGCAATTAAAAAAATAACAAGACTTTCAGTTAAACTTCTGGCAAATACCGGTAAAAGAGCGGTAAATAATGTAGAATTTTTATATTATCAGACTAGTCTCAGAAAAGGCATTAAGGATAAACTTATTTATTCCCGTAACTTTCTTCGTAAACTTCGGTTTCAGAATAAGATGAGAAGACCGCATTTACTGTATGGTCCTAGAGGCCTTGCTGAATTTGTCCCAACTTCCCCAGAAATTGTTGAGAGAATGTTGGAGCTGGCAGAGGCAGGCCCACAGGACAGGTTGTATGATCTGGGAAGTGGAGATGGGATAATTGTTATTACTGCGGCAAAAAAAATCGGTTTACGCTCAGTTGGGATAGAAATGAACCCTGCCTTGATTGAAAAGGCAAAAGTCAAAGCAGAAGCAGAGGGAGTAAGCCATCTTGTCTCCTTTGTTGAGCAGGACGTTCTGACTGCAGACTTTTCATCGGCCACTATTATAACATCATACCTCAGGAGCTTTGGAAATAAAAAACTTTTGCCACACTTCAGAAAGCAGCTTAAGCCCGGGATCAGAATTATTACTTGTGATTTTAGTATTCCCGGACTTCTTCCCGAGAAATGTGTTATTGTCGAGAATGGCGTCAGATATGTTACCTATCTTTATCTATGGACTCTCTAAATTGCCTACCTCTCTATAGGTGATCCCATTTACCCCTATTTATGAAAAATCCAGCAGACATTATAAAAACCCACCTGTTCATTATCAGTCCTAATATCAGAGGTTTTACGTTTCTGAAAAATGTACTTGCAACCTGTAAGAACATGTGGAATTAAAAGAAAGAGGGAAAAAGAACTTTCGGTTTTGAGGGACCGGACAATCGTAATGCAGATTTCATGTTGATATGGGCATCAAATCAGAATACTATTGATTATTTCAGGAATAGTAAATTATATAACTGTAAAAAGATAAATTAATTAAATATGAGGACAGGAGCGTTTTTTTACCAATGAAGAAATGCGTGCTAATAACAAGGAAATTGAAACAAAAATAAGAAACTGATTCCGGATCTGTATGATCTAAAATTAAGCCAGAAGGTAGAGGTAAAACAGTCGTATAATGAATGTTTGAGAAACATGAATATAGATCAGATTCAGCCACTGACGAAGGAGAATAAGAAAAGCTGCTGAATTATTTCGGATATAAGATTATTTCATAAGACCATAATCAATGCTTCTTGCAAAAAGTAGAAACTAATAATTTATTGAAGTACTGGAATATATTTTTTTAAAATGTTTTAATATGATTATTTTGTATGAAGTGTACTAATGGGAGTTTATCAAACCTAATGAGCCATTTTCACCCCATACCCAGACACGAAGATTTGAAAGACCAAGACGAGAAAAATGTTGTAGTATTTACCTGTTTATTAACAAATAAATTAAACAGGAAATTAACGGAACTTGCCATACAATCACTGAGGATTAGGTCCGGATTCAAAGGCGACATTGTGTTGTTTACAGACCATAACGGCTGGTTTGGAGTTGAGAGCTATGATATCATCATGGTCCCAATCAGGGACTTTTATAAAGAACTTGAAACACAAGGGTGGAAAATCCCTTTAAAGTATGTTTATAGCTCTACCTTCAGGGTTTTTATAAAAGATTTTTTCGATTTTTCAGTCTATGATAAGCTGATTTACCTGGATTACGATGTATTAACCTTACAGGACTGCAGAAAGGCCTTTGATTTTATTACCGATGATTCCTTTTACTTTACCTATGCTGCCAGAAAAGAGTGGATAGTTGATAATGCTAGAGGTAAACAAGAACCCGGTTATAGAGGACCTTTTGTATCCAGAGATTTTGATTTTGGACCTTATAATAACACGAAAGTAGTAAAAGACTCTGTTACAGGTATTTGTGCCGGTATTTTTGGTATTAAGACCGAAATGCTTGACACTATCCTGAATATATGGAAAAACTATTTAAAAGAGTTTACCGACAATGGGACAGAATTAAGCAACCAGCAGGCCTTGAATCAACTGATATTGATGGAAAGAATCAAAGGCAAGGCGTTTCCAAACGAATGGATTAATTACCCATTGACACCCGTAATAGATTGCATAGATAAGAGAACGCTGAATACTACCGATAATTTTATCTTTCATCACTTTAACCCCTGTAGCCTTGAAATTAAGCTTCTTAACATGCAGCGGTTTCTTAAGATGACAAAGTAAGATGGTACAGGAAAGAAATATCACTCATTTCAAGTCTTCAATTGGCAATTAACGTTTTAAAATGATTCTTTTCTCAAGAACAAATTTTTCTATTTTTTTCTGAATTTTATGACCCTGACATCCTGTTCTTTACCTTAGTAAAAGCCATAATGACAACTGTATATATTTTCTTTAGTTTATTTCGTGAGGGAAATAACCAACAGAAACACATTTCAGCAGATACCGCCACGATAAAATCGAGCAACTTAACCTTTATCTGTCACTCCGCAATTTTTTAGCGGGAATCTAGCAATCAAGGGCAACTAGATTCCCATTTCTCGTGGTTATGACATTGGGCCATACTAAATTTCTCAAGTCAGGTCACTATCACGACAAAAATCATCCTTCGACTCCCCGCCTGAGGACGGGCAGGCACTCACCTTGTCCGCCGTGGAGGAGGATGACGTCATACTTAGCACGTTCGCTAGATCAGTGTAAACTCTGCCGAAGTGTTATCAACATTGAAAATTGCTTATGCTATGAAATTAATGACATCGAACTCAGAAGGTTCTTGCTCTCTGGAGTCAGTTCCTTTTCGTATACGTTGTCGATAAAACTAATATCTTCAGAATCGAGATATTTCCTGTAATCTCCAACTATGCCTTCTCTAACCATTAACGTATCAGTTGCGCAGGCTGCATAGTCAATCCCCGGGACGCCTTTTTCCTTTTCCCGTTTTTTCATTTCAGGAAACGACGAAGATTTAAGGAACTGTTGAAGCAATTGTTTGTCGACAGGTATTTCCAGGAATCCAAGTACGTTGGAAACGGTTGATTCAGCGTCTGTATAAAGCTCTTCGTAACTGACAATTAATGCTTTCTTCTCCTGTAGGAATTGTACCCATGAATTGAAATAGCTGCAAAGACGATATATGCCGCTCTCCCTGCTTCGGATAAAAGACTTAATATTTCCGTTCCATCTCTTCAGCATATCGGTGTTTTGAAAGTAATCGGATACCATAATGTCATAGACAGATCTTAACAGAAATATGATCTTACCGTCTGAATACTTTTCTGGATCATATTTTGCATGGCTTGCCAGGATCAGAGGAAAACGGTTGTCAGAAAAATAATCATATACCTCAACACCACTGTGTCTGTCATATCCAAAATTTGGTATAAGTGTGAATACGGAATGGAAATCAACCTTGATATTCAGGTTGAACTTCAGGTTTATATAGTTGCTTAAAACAAAACGCAGCCAGGTACGTCCTGATTTCGGGTATGAGCAAATGTAGTAGACAGGTTTTCTTATTAATGTCTTCAATGGAGGACGTCTCTCTTTTGTGTAGTCTACCGCAAAGCTCCCTGCTTCATCATCACGGACAGAAGGTATTAATTTAAAATGAGAGAAGCCCATTTCATGGAATTTTTTAATATCGAAATATGTTTTGCCTAAATCAAGCCTGGGCAATTGCTCTTTAGAACAATCGGATGTAGATTGTTCATGCCGGTTTGTCTGAGAGAACCCATAATAGCAGGTCCTTGCTTTACAGGTATACGCGCACCCCGCGTTACCAAAGAGCATTATCCTCCATTTCTGGGGTAGTTTTTCAAGAAAGCCATCATCGTCGTTTTTGTCCATAGGGATTACAACTTGGTCATATAAATCCAGGGCCTTCCGTACTTTTTCCACGGTATTAATATTCTTGATAATGCTTGCCCTCAACTTATAATCCGGGAAGTCTTTGCGAACCCGTTTTGCCATCCTGTCTGAACCGCATATAACAGAGTTCCCTTTTCTGTGGTGAGTTTCAAGAAAGGAGTAACTCTGTTTATAAGCTTCTTCATCAAAAAAATGATTAGTAAGCGTAATGGAAAATCCGATACTCATTTCCTTCAATTGGGCAAGGTGAAGGCTTGTCAATGAACTTTTCACCTGGTACACCCTCCCGCCATAAAGTAATGAAGGAAAAACAGCATTGCCAAAAACACTTTCAATATTGTTAATATCCGTATAAATATAAAATGTTTTCAGATAGCAATAAACATCCATATCCGCCCTGATATTCCGGCCTGAGACTGAGAACCTTATGCCAGGCAGTTTAAAGTCATCATGATGTTTCTGAATCTCTATAATATTTCGTTTTTTACCGTTAATGGATAGCATGTGAAACAATTTCTTAATGTCAACAATTCAGAGAACCTAATGTGTTACAATACATTAGCTAAATCCTTAATTAATTTTTAATTGAAGACTTGACCACTATTCTGATTTGTTAGATTATTATAATTAAACGCTATGCCTACCATTTCTTTTGCTGAACCTGTTCGAATGGTTGACAATGAAATTTTCTATTGCCTACCAGGGATGGGTAGATATAGAACGAATCGGATTTATGATTCTTAACGAAAAGATAGCCATTCTCGAAAAGGATTTCGTTAACCTTAGGTGTTGGTCTTTCTATTGTGAGACACCTGAATTTATATCTTTTGAAGTCTAAGCTACTAATAATCCTTTCCTCACTTCCCTCAACGTCCAAAGAAAAATAATCTATAATATTCGGTGCGTGATAATGTTCCAGGAGATCATTTAATAAAACAGTATCAAAAGTAACAATTTCGGCATTTGATAACTGCTCACCACGAATCCTATTGGAATTATCAGTATCTTCTGCAACAATTCCTCCAAGTTGACCATTGTCTATCCTGAAATTTATTCTTTCGCGTTTGTTGCTTACTACAGAACCATCTATTATACAGTTCCGAGCTTTCTTGAGTTTTAATAAAAAATTTGGGTTTGGTTCTACACAGATCCCTTTCCAAACAAAAATCTTTTCTAGCACCAATGTATTGCTATGAGTAACGCCATCGGAGGCAGCAAGATCTAAGAAAAAACCATTTCTCTTAAAAGGCAATACAGTAAATATTACCCATTTATCTTGGTTTTTTTGTCCCTTAAACGGATTAATTTTTTTTCCAAATCGTCGCGCAACTGATTTAATCATCTAAATCTTTCCTTTTGTACTGAATACCGGTTAGGTCACGGCCAATGTTGCCAGATTCCCTCCTGAGAACTGTATATGATAGTTTCCCATCATACAGCTCAAGCACCTATTTAGGCTTCTTGCGGAGAAACCCGCTAATAATCACTGCACGTTAATAACTGACTATTAGTATAACAAAAGTACAAAGGGAGCATCAATACTCATTTGTTAGTAATTTTATCTGCTGAGGAATGATCTTATAGGGATATTACTTTAACTCTTGACTATTATCTCTGGTGACCCCTATTTGCTATTCAGACAGGTTAGTTTCGAGGGTTCATTTAAAATCATTTGATTGCTATCCGGGAAAACCAGGAATTCACTGTCTAATTTTTTCTCAGCGTACGCAGCGGTAAAGATTTTGTTTGAAAACTTTTTGTTGGCAAATTCTTTATTTAACACGATCTTACGGTGGCCTACGCCAATTTTGTTGAAAGTCTTTCTAGTTGCTTGTAAGATTTCTGGACCGCTACGAGGCTGAAAGCTGAATATTGTCGCATGTTTTAAGAGTACCCAAGCTTTCCGCCAGGAGGATCGATATTTCTTCCAAATCACCCCTATCGGTGCGGATAATAAAGCAGATCTAGTGTTTCACTTTTTCTTCTCCACAAAAATGTGTGGATTATTAAGGTCAGGTTTATTCTTCGGGACTATGGTGGCCAGTAAGACATTCACTAAGCTCCAAAGCGATAGCCAAAGTATTCGATGTCCTCTTTAAAGCGGTTCGTTACCAACTCAATCGTTTCATCATCATAATACTTCCAATATGGTCCATGCTGGGTTTTATTATAATGCTTATATTTCGAATAGTCCAAACCGACGGTGTTGCAAATAAATTTGATATTTTCATGCAACGTTTCGAATCTGGCAACGTAATCAAACATGGCAATAGAGGCGGCAAAATCAAGATGGTCCAGCTTTAACCTTGTCTGATAGCTCCATCTCTTCGGCTTCTTAGATACAAATTCTTTCAAACTACAATCATGGTCTTTTACTATGGTACACCGCCAAAGCCACGCAGAAACCATACGATCATACGGATTTCTGATAATAGTAAATTTAAAGAAACGGAAGAATTCCTTTGGATAACATTGGTAAAAATCAGCAAACATTCTGTGCTTGCCCGAAAAGTCGGTATTACCGGTACCGGCTGTCCTCGGATCACTGGTCTCCGGCATACCGGCCAGCCGTTCCAGACCAGAACCTCCTGTTCTGCTATTATGAACAAATATAAAACGATAGTCATAGGATATCATATATTGACCTCCATACTATCGATCTGGCCCATTATGATTTCATGTTCAGAGGGTGCCGAGTGCCACTCAGGTAAAGACATTCTGTTTCTTACAATGCTCTCGTAACAGTTTTTTGTTAGAGTTCCTTTCACTGTACTCTCCCCAAAAACGGCATGATTATTCTTGGCAACGAATAATCTGTGTGAATTCGGTTTTACAACCTTATTCTTAATGGTATCCATAGTTTTTGCTTGTGGGATGCGGTCCGGAAATCTATCAAAAAGATATCTCAGGACCTTGACTCTTACAAATTGATGAATCCAGATTTGATGATATCCTTTCCTTTCAAGATAAACATTACCATTATCGTCGAGGAGTTTTTTTTCGGTCAGAAAATCTTTCTCAAGCAATCTTCTGCAACGGCAGAACAAAATACCACTTATCTCCGTATCCGCTAGCGTATGGACCCAATTAGTTATCTTTTTTACAAAGTTTAGATCTAAATAAATCAGGTACTTATCATCAATGCACCAGTAAATCCATTCGTCGTCATCCAAGTTTTCCAATAGCATTAATATGGTTGGTTTGATATCAACAGGTGTTTGTACGTATATTCTTCCTGAAGTTGGTGTAGGGCATAGTTTCTGATATGGTATATAAAAAAGAAACGGGTGTTCAGGCCACAGCATATCATAACGTGCAATCATGTGATCGGTTATAGTCCTGCTACGATCATGAGTTAAGACTATGGCTTTTATAATTTTCGAATTTGGCGGATATACGGTCATCTGACAAAATTGGATAATTTTATTGGTTTAACTTTACCTAAATTTAATATTTTCAAACTTCAGTAAAGCTCGATACTTTTTCCCGTGATAAATCAGGCTCTCAAATTGATGATGGAATAATCAGGTCTATTTCCAGCATCTGCCTGGTAAGCATTTTATGAGCATGTCCAATACGCCGGATAAAATTCGCATGTTTTTCTTCAAATCCTAGTTTATAGTCTATCATGTTTTTTTAATATTCCAGTTAAATAAGTTACCAATCATATTCGCACTCTAATAATTCAAACAATTTTTTATTATAAGGTATATAAAATTCTTTTAACTCGTTATAAAATTTATTTGATACTTCCTTTTTTATATTCGATTTATTGACTGGTCCTAAATAATCAGGAATAAAATTTTCATCTACTTCTAAAAACCGCCATATTTTGACCAACACCGATTCAGGGGTATTAAATAATTTTTCGCTTTGTATTGTAAATAACTGTTTTCTGTTAAATAAGTCGAAATAATTCTGAAGCTGTTCAAAATAAATACCTCTTTTTTTGTAGGAATAGTGCTGATAAATATAACTGTTATAATGTTCATCTTCGAGCATTTCGTTAAATTCCTTCTCCAGTCTTGCTTTTTCAAAATAAAACGCATGCTGAATAGAGAGGGGCTCACGTTTTTTATTAATATTATGGTAGTAATGTGAAATAGCTCTGTCAGCAGGGTTCCTCAATAAGACTATTAATTTGACATCAGGAAATTCATTTTTGATTCTTCTGAAAACATGAGGATGAAAAATATAGTAAGGTGATGCTTCACCTGTCAAATTATCATTATCTTGAAAGTGTGATAAATACCAATTTTTTCCTTTATCAAAATTTAAATCGAAATAATGCAGTTCCTTCTTTTTTGTTCTGCTGATTTCAGGGTGATCAGTAATGTATTTATATAATGATGAAGTGCCTGATTTTTGCGCTCCAATAATGATAAATGATATATTTGACATATTTTTAAATTATTTAATTATTCCATTCCGGGATATCAACGCCTATCAGTTGAAACAGTTTTTTATTGTGTTCATCAAAAAATTCTTTTAATCTTGATTTTGTTCTTTCATTTATTCTGTTATTATATACAGCAACATTATGTGGTGTAATTTTACTAGGTTGCAACTCGTCAACATTTAGAAATCTAAATATTTCAAAGATTGTATTCTCCAGATTTTTGATCATTCTTTCGTAGATAATAATTTTCAATTGCTCCTTTTCAAAGTACTTCATTAAACTTTTCACTTGTTCGAAATACCTGCTTTTATGAAATATATCAAGTGGTTTTTGAAATATCATTTGATGATTATCAGAATTACAAAGATAAAAATCAGCTAAATAGTCAAAATCAAGTTTTTTTAAAACATTATTATAATTCGAATTAAACATTAGTCCGTGTTTAATTATTCTTTTATCGTTATATCGCATATTCCAATTAGAATAAGCCCTTTCGACAGGATTTCTTAATATTAAAATCATTTTAACATTGGGAACTAAATCTTTAATGATTTTATGACAATCTTGATAGTAAATATAAGTTATGGATTTCTCGCCTACGGTCTTAGACAAATTTTGAAATAATCCTGCATATCCTTCTACATCTGAATTCTTTTTGATTGAAAAAAAATTTATTTCATTCTCCGGTAAAAATATATCCGGATGTTTATTAATATTTTTCTGAATAGTTGTTGTACCGCATTTAGCAGCACCAATAATTAAGAAGTCGGGTAAACGCATAATAACCAAATATGGAGAAATTATTTATTAAGCAAATAAATATGCTTCAAATGAGAGTGCTTTAAAAAATCAATATATTCCTTGTACCACAACTGAATAAATTTTATCTGAGTTAAATTGTTTTGTGTTGCAACAAAATTACTCTTCAGATTCCAGGGTTTATGTCCAACAAAGTGAAGCATTTTAATATCGACCATTGTAAATCCTGAAGAGGTCAACGGCTTTTCTGCTTTAGGTACAATTAAATTATATGCTAATGGGAAGTAATTTATTTTTTTTTCAAAGCAATGATTAAGAATATACTGATCAGTATGAGGCGACTTTAAATTGTTCTATTCTGTAATTTTTATACGACCTATTATATTCTTATAAACCTTTTGTTTAAATAATTTTCTGAAAAAACCATAACACCGGCATTGAATATTTTGTTGAAGTAATGCTCTTCCTTTGGATTATTCATTTTTACTTTCAGAAAAGAGGATCTATCTCTAACTTCTTCATAATATTCACATCCATCGCTGCAAGCTGACAAATTACTTTCAAAGGAAATAATATCTGAAATATCCTTCAATATAATTATATCTCTGCCCAAAGACAATACTTTATTATAGTAACATGTCAGACACGGGATCCAAAATTTCTTATGTATGGTTCAAGAATGGACATAATCGGTTCAAGATAGCATTTATAATTCTTCCATCTATCTATTGAACTGAGGTATACAGGTTTGATTACCTGTTCGTAGCTGGGAGTATAAATCATTTTCATTAATGCTTGTTCATAATATCGAAGTATTGAGTCTTCCCATTCCAGGCCAAGGAAATTGAGTATCCTTTTCACCTTCCCTTGCAGATCTGTGACAAGATCCTCATACTTAACCTCAATAATATTGAATGAGAGTTTTTGTCTGTAAAGAGTATAGAGTCGCATTACGGGTGCATAAAAGTTTGCGGCGCCTTTCAAGGTGAGGAAGTGATAGGTCATCAGATTAATTCGAAAGTTCTGGAAGAAACTACTTAACATAGCGTCTCTCGGGTCTTGCAGCATCACAATTATCTTTGAATTCGGGAAGGTGCGTTCAATGTAATCAAGAGCTATAATATTCATAGAAGTTTGTCAACCAGATTCTCGTTTTCTTTAAGATCAGGCAACAACCGTCTTACCACTTCCCAGTACTGGTTCCGATGAGTCTCAACCTCTCCCTTATCAAGCTTCTCAAGGTTTATTCGATTGTCATTATTGGAAAAAGGTTCTATGGCTCTGCACCACAAAGATTCATCTTCACTAATCGTAACAAGGGAGTGATGTGAGCTTAATAGTTGTTCCATAAGCGTTGTTCCGGAACAGGGAAAACCAACAAGGAATACAGGAGATTTGGTGGTACTATCAATTCCCCTTGTTTTCTAGGGGGTGTTTTCCCGGCCTTCATACCTGCCAATCTTGCTTCTTATTTTACAAAGAAGGTCCTCTGCCTGCTTTTCCAGGGATAAAGTTTCAGACTTAATATTTATTATCGATTTACCCTGCTCACAGGCATTGAAAGCAGAGTCAAAATCTCCCAGCTTATCGTAAACTTTTCTAAGGAGGAAAAGGACATCAGACAGTAAACCTCCCTTGATTTCCTTATAAATCAGAGATTCAAGCATGTCACGTGCTTTTATTACATTTTCCGCACGGTATTCCAGTAAGGCATGTTTGAAATAAATCCTTGAGGCTATTGATAAGAAATCCCCATGAAGCTCCAGGTGTTCATTCATAACATCTCAGGCCTCATCTAGCCTGTTCAGTCTTTCAAGAAGGGTAAGCAATCTGGCATAAGCTCTCCAGAAAAAGCGGTTACATTTTATTGCTTTACGATATGAGGATATCGCAGAATCAAATACCTCGACTTCCTCTTGCTCCCTGGCAAGAGTAAAGTACGCTTTTGCAATATTTCTGACTGCTTTTTGATTTTTCATTGTATCGGACTTTTGATCAAGGGATTCATATTGGTCGTCAAGCACTTTAAGTAAGCTGTTTATAATGTTTATTGTTTTCATTTCTACCAAATCCTTCTCAACTCTGTTAGTTTGCAAGTGAATGGCTGCTATTCCTGATTCTAATCAATATGTGATCTAACTTTATGCCAGGTCAATAAGTCTAATTTGGAAACCAATTCATTGAACTTAACCACTCTGGACGAAAAGTCCAGAGTGGTTAAAATACACGGACTGAAAGTCCGTTATTCAAACATAAAATTCTCAGCATCTTCATTAGGACGATCCTTGTGATGCTCCAAATACTCTTGTATCAAAGCGTCGGTAATGTTTCCTGCACTCCAAGCTCCATAACCAATTCCCCATATATGCTTTCCCCAATATCGTCTGCCCAACTCAGGGAACTCTTTTTGAAGTAATCTTGATGACCGACCTTTTAATCGCTTTACAAGATCACTAATTGATATTGAAGGTGGATACTCAATATGCATATGTACATGATCTTTGCTTACTACTCCTTTTAGAATCCTCACATCTTCTGAATCACATACTTGTATCAGCAATACTCTACAACGTTTCTGTATTTCTCCTTTGAGTACATGATACCTATATTTTGTAATCCACACCAAAGGTGCTGTAAGACGGGTAACGGTGTGATTCCCGTATCTATTTTTCATGTTGCTATTATACACAACTTCTTAAATAATATAATAGCTTAAAGCCTTGCACTGAAAGTGCATAGTTTTAACTAGCGTGTTGATACAATAAAATTTATCACATACATATATCCGATGAAGTTACGAAATCAGGTAATCCTCTATCCACTCCCATTGGTCAGCAGGAGTATCGCCACTAAATCGAGAACGGCATATATTGATGTTTTGAGGCTGTATATTGTTCCTCTGAAGGAAGAGGATGACCTTATCTATCCTGCTGATAATCTCTTTCTCACTAATGGCATCTTTGTTTTTATAATTTCTATCCTTTCAATTAAAAAAGGCATAATATTATTCGTCATTATATCTTAGAGTGGGGTTACCGTTGAGCAGATTCAATGGGTAGTATGGGTTTCTTGAGATATTTCCAGCTAAAGTTCTGTTATCTTTTTGGGATTTGAGATGCATGGAAAATAGTCGAGGTCGATATCCAGGACGATGGGGTGTTCTGTTTTCAGATTGTCATTAGTTGTCATATAGTGATAGGAAAAGTCTCTTCTTCCCGCATATTGTAACGCTTTTATTTTAGGTGTTAGTTTCTTTACCATAAGGGTTTTTTCGTCATTGCCTCTGGCCTGTACAAAGGCTTCAACATTTTTTTTGTTCTTAATACTAAAGCTATGGTCGCCTTTAAGGGATTTATCAGGTGAAAAAGGATCTTCGTTTTGCACGTTTTTAATCTGGTCTATCCAGATTACTTGATTAAAGATCTCCTGGTAAACAGCCGCAATAATAAAATCAGATATGGACAATTCGTTATAAGTAAAATCAAAGATTCTTTGCAGGCTTCCATTTAAGGTGTCAATTGAGGATGTTAATTTTGGAATATTAAAATCTGAATGAAAATCAACATGAAGTAAACAGTTTTGAGACGGTTGAATCAATTCTTTGTTAATACAATAATTCCAGACAAAGAAAGCTTCGTGATGTTCTTCTACAATAAAGAGGGGCGTTTTTTTCATTGTTATCAATCTCGTAAGGACATCTGCTGAGGGAGAGCGAATCTCTCTCCTTTCTGTATGCCGAGATCCAGCAGGCGGGTTGCCAGCAGAAACCCCTCTTCCATATACACGATATCGATTTTAACTAGACGTTGATCCTTACAGGCCACTCATATACCTTCCATTTGATCGGCCTTGATAATCGTTCCCGGAGTTTTTCCTTCCTCAATCCCTTCATCGGGAAGAGTGACCTCCACCAACCGAAGCATAATACCACGGACAGAGGTATATGCTCCGTTATTCCATGGATTACAAGCCTTCACAAGGGCATAGATCTGATGGCTCTCCTGCTTTTCCCAATTGATGGTAACATCTTCAAGTTCAGGTCTATGGTAGTATTTTGCTTTTGTATGGTCCTGATCAATCAATATCATAGCACTCGGATTATTTTGTAATTGGACTAATAATTTTTGTACGACACCTAACGTTTGAAAAGATAGTTTAACCATGTGCATACCATGTGTATCGGTTGGCAGGATGGGGATTTTATCTACTATCGCTATAGGGCCATGATCCATTTGTACATCCATTTTGTGCACTGTAATTGCCCCATCCGCTTCACGCTTCACCAGTTCCCAGAATATCGGCTGAGGCCCACGGTATTCCGGCAGTCTGGCAAAATGGAAATTATAAACACCCAAAGGAGGAATATTCAATATGCTAGAAGGTATCTTAAAAGAAAAAGTGAGCACTAATACTACATCCGGACGCAAACTCCTCAGCCATTTCTCCAGCTTTTGCTCAATGTCTGACTTACTTACCGACAATAAAGGTACGTTAACCTGTCGGGCAATCCACTGAATACGTTGTGTTTCTTCAGACGAAGAGTCGGATGTACACAAACCCGCTACCATATTGTTTTGTGCCAACGCCTGGAATGCAGGAATGGTTAGTATGCTGTTTCCAAAAACTACGATTTTCATGAGCAATATTTTAAAGTTAATTATTCAACCATAGAGACACACAGAAGAAAATAAGAAGATCGTGGTGCAAACATGGAACACCGATGACACGGATTACGCAGTTCATCACGGATTTTTAATTTTTTTAACTTATAGCTTTATGCCGCATTGAAATTTTACATTTTAAATTTTTTGTCTGTGTATATCTGTGTCATCCGTGTTGTCCGCGTTCTATTATTAATTGAACACAGACGTTACTGATAACCGGTTTATGAAAGATTAGAACTTTCATCATGATTATCCTGTAAATCTTGCCTAGAGAATTTAAATTCTACATCAAACTACGCAATCAAATAAGGATTCAGCCATCCTTGCTTTGCCATATTTTTCCTGGCTAATGTTAACTGCTCATAGAATAAAGTGGGTGTTTCCAACTCTTTTACAATTTTGTTATACATCCTCCCGTCTTTACCTTTGACCACCTCTCTCAGGTAGTTTGAAGTTTTTACTTCCCTGGTTTCCGGGTCGAATTTGACCATCCCTCTCGGGCCTTTAAACTCAACCGACTTCAACGCTTCCGGCAGGTGGCCTTGAACGGGCTTGCCCTCACCAATCTGCTGTACGGCCCTGGCAATGAGGTGGCCGGTTTCATAAGCCATGAGGAGATAGCAATTGATCGGGTGTCCGGTCTGATTTGTGAAGGTATTTGCGAAATTTTTATGCTCTTCCGTATCCTGGTTCCAGCAATAGATGGATTTGATACCTAGTGCTTTATCTCCTATTTCATCTAACAATGATTCATCTACCATGAAAGGCAGGCCGGTCAATGGGACCTTGTCCCTGTATCCGAGCTTATGATAGGCATTCAGAAAGGAAACGGACTCTTTGCCGGAATAAAATCCCATAATGAAATCGGGATTGGATTCAGCAATCATTTTAATGGACTCGGAAGGGTCTTCGTCACGGGATTCTCTATGGGTTACCGTAGCCTGCAACAGTTTTCCCTCCCTTGCTTCCAGGCCAAGTCCGAAAGAGAACGGTATCCCATAGCCCCCGTCGTGAAGAGCAGAGATGGAACAGGCTTTTTTGCCGTATTCTTCCGCCGCCCAATAACCGGTCATCCAACTCGATTGCCACAGGTTAAATGAATTGATAAACAAATAAGGATCCTGGGAGGCGTGAAAGACAACATCCTCTCCCAGAGAATTGACAATAAGGGGTACCTGGTTACTACTAAAAAATTGCTTTATAGGTTCAAAAAGACCAACGTTCAGAGGCGCAACTACGACATCCACCTGATGCTTTACCAGCAGTTCCTGTATCTTTCCCGTTAACACATTCTTGTCAGCATTGTAACCGCCGGGTTCAATACACAATTCATATTCAATGCCGCCATTCTCTAACAAACCCTGTTCTATAGCCTTGAGCATATCTCTGGCAAGGAATGGTATATAGTTAGAATTAGGGGCAACTACTCCGATCTTTATGGGCATGGTCTCCTCACTTAAATTTCAATAAAGCTATAAAAATTTTTCATTTCCCTCTTCTATAACATACATCATAGGCAGTTTGCATGAACGTCCAGAATGCAATGGAACACAATTAAAATAGAACACAGATGACACAGATGACACAGATTTTTTCTATTTAAAATAAACTTCAATTTTTATCTTATAATTTTATGTGACTTTGTTCTCTCCTTCTTTTTTATCAAAAGGTTTATCTTTTTATTAGTTAATAATAAGAGTGGCGCTAAATGCGCAAATAACACGGTCAATATTTTATCAATCGTATTTCGATTGCAACTAGAATTTTATCATAACTCCTATTTTTTTGGCAAGTTAAAATGTGAGAGGGAAAAGATGGAATTAATAAAAAGATGAAGTGTTCGACATCGTTGGTATAATGTTACGGCATCCGGAATATCAGTGGCAAGAAAAGGTATATAACTGGAAACAGGGGGCCAGGATTCCTATCTTTATCATTATGTTTCTTCTTTATTAAGTGCTTAATATTGTAGTTCCTTACATTATGGCCCGTTTACAAACTCCAGGTTATTATTGGCTGAGCTCCAAAAAAAACACAGCCGGTAAAAATACCGGCTGTGTCGGATAATCTATAAGATTATGTTGATCTTTCCCAGGGTATTTTTCTAATTCCTCGATGGAAAGATCCCCTGCATGGCTATTACATAATTGAGACCAAGGTATGGGCCCCTGTTGTCCATATAAAGTCTTTGTCCCGTTGCGGCTCCGGTTACCGGTTGCCCACCGCCGGTATCGCTGACTGTTATAGATTCAGATGCCAGATCTTTGTCATCTGCCGCTATAGGGCTCGCGTAAACATTGGAGGCAGCTGTTGCCAGCATTTTATTTTTCGGATTTCCTGCAGTTGCAGCGGTGGATTCACCATGCAACGTAGCCGTGTGGGTATGAGACGGCATTTGCGCTTCCGTTAAGGTAAATGAATAATTACATGAAGGTGTATAATCAATAACAGGCGTTCCACCTTTTTGTCCTAATGGAATAGGATTCAGGCCTGGCCCGGTTCCCATGATACTGGAGCCGACAGGGACACGCCCTCTAAGATCAGGTAAGCCGTAAGATGTGCGACCATCACCCCCATAAGTAGTACCCAAAAGAGCGAACAGCGCTTGATTTTCACTTATCGCTGCTATCTGCCCCGCACAAAACGCCCAGTCTTTTGGCGTAAAATTGTAAGGTACAATCTTAATTTCTCCCAAATATGGTTCAGACATAATATTTTCTCCTTATCTTTACAAATAATTGTTATTAAAATAAACTCTCAAAAGAGAGACCTGCTAATAAACATCATTTAACCTTATTCGAATTTTTTTGCTAATGCATCACGGACTTCTTCAGGACAATCAGCAGGAAGATGCTCCAATACCTGCTCCAGTAGTTCTTTATTTGGTGGAGGCGGTGTCGGTTTATGAGCACAAGGGTTCTTTTTGAAACCTTCATGGAGCTCCCCGGGAAGATATTTTAATATTTCTACCTCTTCCTCTTCGTCAGAGAGTTTTTTCGGCTCAGCAACAGTATCAATACTTTCTTTGAAACCTTCATGAAATTTCCCGGGTATCTCACCCAGGATGTAGTCCTCATTCTCTTTTAAGCTTTGCTTAACACTCATCAGCAATCCTCCTAATGCTAAAGGTTTGAAAAATAAGTAATCCGAGACTGGATTCCTCTTTTTAGAACACGGATGACGCTGATAACACGGATCATCACGGATTTACTACTTACGTTATAAAAAACTTTGTTTTTATTTAATAGAACACGGATGACGCTGATGACACAGATTCTCACGGATTTTTCTATGTAAGAAGCTTTAATTATTTTTATTTAATAGTTTTATGCAATTTCGATTTTTTTCTTATTTTCTTTTAATCTGTGCAAATCGGTGTCATCCGTGTTTCCCGTGTTCAATTTTTTATAGAACACCGATGACACAGATTCTCACAGATTTTTATTTAATGGAAAGAGTGCTTCCTGATAATTGCCTTCACGAATCGTGTTACATACAATCCTGTGAAACAAGAACTTTATAGTTTGAGAACAATTGAATTTGGTAAGAAAGTTCATGTGTTTTACGTCCTTGTAATAACAAACTTTATTCAGTGTAATTTATCCACATTACACCATGTGGTAGAGTATTCGTGCTTTTGGAATGCATCTAACTGAATGGTAAAACTGCATAACATTAATGTCAAGAATAAAATCATATCTGTCAGAAAATGTTAGCTCTTTAAATTGATAAATGGTATTTTGTTATTACAATTATAATGACTTATTGTAGAGAGAGTATTAAAGTTTCCTTATAATAATTGCTGCAGGAGGTCATGTGGAGAAAAATAAAATAAAACTGCGGTCAATTAAACCGGAGGATGAAGAGTTTCTTTATCAGGTCTATGCAAGTACTCGTGAGGTGGAAATGGCTATGGTAGACTGGACGAAGGAACAGATTGAGACTTTTCTAAGAATGCAATTTAACGCTCAGCACAAGCATTATCAGGAAAACTATGTAGGCTCAAAATTCGACATTATTCTAGAGGGCAATACACCTGTAGGAAGGCTGTATGTAGCGAGATGGGAAAAAGAGATCAGGATTATCGACATCTCGCTTTTACCGGAATTTCGCAGAAAAGGTATAGGCAGTCTGTTTCTCAAGGACATTATGGCGGAAGCTGCATTAGATGGAAAACCCGTAAGCATACATGTAGAACATTTTAATCCTGCACTCCGCCTCTATAACAAGTTGGGTTTTCGTAAAATTGATGATACCGGTGCCTACTTCTTGATGGAGTGGAAAGAAGATTTATGTTAATTATCCTCACACAAAGATACAGAGAGCACAAAGATTGATTTTATTTGAGTTCTCCGTTTATAATTCTTGTTATTCCGTTCTACATCAAGTCTTCGCCACAGATGTTAACAGATACCTGTCCTACCCATCCTCTCCGGAATGCACATCTCCTCAGTGCAGAATCGGACGGGATCTTGCGAGAATGTAAAGTTATTCTTTTTCGAACCTTACCCTTGGATTGCACCCCAACTCATAATAAAACCTTAATATTTCTCCACCTTGCAATTTTTCTTTTGTTGGGAATTTCCTGGGGTATGTCAAGCTACTATCGTAATCTTTCAAACGAACACTCCCAAATACATTAATAGTAGTCAGAAGTCTTGGCTCGTAGCGATATTCATAATGCGAAGGAATTTGTATACTAAGACCAGGTAGTTGGTCGCCGGTTATATCCGTCCATTCGTTTATAGATTGCTTATTCAGTTCAAATACTTTTCCTAATAATATTCGATCTCGATCCGGTTCCGGAATTCCGCCCACATGATCAGAACTTACAAGTACATGCTCTTTAGATTCATTCAATAAATAGGCATCAATACTAACTGATTGTGGAATCATGGTTGCATCCGGTACCTGAGGAACAATATTTCTAGCTATTGATACCAGTGGTTCCTTTCCAAGGCAGGCATTCATTGTCTCGCTAATTATGATATCCGGTTTTTCATTAGCAGGTATCTTATACGTGGTAGCATCTCCACATACGAATTTAGCGACATGTGACATCAGGCCTATAGATTCTAAAAGCATTTTGGCAGAGTCTAATGCATCTTTATGAATTTCTACTAATGTAAATCTGACTTGTTCTGGTGTGAAAATTGACATTAGTGGAAATGCCAGCAATGCGTATGGACCGCACCCGGCATACAAGACCTTTAGCGGACTTATTACGGCTTCAGAGATTTTTTCTCTTATTGCAATATCCAATCCTTTTATAAACATTGCTGTACGGTATGTTTCACGCATACACATTGCCGCCTGTATTGGTGATATCGCTAATCCGCTTGAAAGCCGCGTCTCTCCTTTGGCGATGTCCTGATCTGCAATCCGAAACGATGTATGCCTCTCTATTATCTCCCCTAATTGTTCAATCGCGGGAATCCAAGTCGCTACAGATGCCTCTTCATCAAGTATATCTTGTGTTATTTTCTTGAGCACTGCAAGCTCATGTTCTGATTTCATTTTTTCTATTCAATTATTGTCATGGAGTTAACACAGGATAGATCATGAGGGAAAAAGTCGGGACCTCCTATTTTCTTCATTTTTTTGAAACCAATGTATTTTTTTTACTCTCGCTATCAGCCTCCAGTATCTGATGCTCTTTGCCGACTCGTTCGTGTTCCATGTTATATGGGCTTTCTAATGATCTCTGCAAAATAACCACTTGGACTCTGTACGTATCTTTTGGACGTGTACCTGTTATCGGTACTTGTAAGCTAGGATGAAATTGAAACTCACGAGATTCCCCTGTAAGCACATGTTACCTTCACAGACCCCGGTAGTGCCGCAAACACTTACCATTAGCGTGTTTGATGTGCTACTTTCCGATGCTTCGGTCAATAATGGGACCAAGAGTCCTTCCATGGCTACATATGTACTTGAGTGAAATTGTTACTGAATACAGACACTCGATCATCATAATGATGAATATGGGCTCATGTCTTGCCTGCTCTACCTACCTCACAATGTCCGGTCCAATTTTACATGTCTCTATAATATAACGAGGATTGTGTTGCCTTTTGCTAAGTATAGCTTATCTTTTATACGTCTGGAAATTATCATTCTATTTGAGCGCCGTCCGGTTAGGTTTTTGCGCGTACTGCTTTTGTCATACCCGAATTTCTTTATCGGGTATCTAGCTATCCCGTTCGTCATAGATTCCCACTATAAACATACGGGAATGACAGTTTCGGAATATTAATTTGAACATGCAAAAACCTAACCGGATACTACTGGAAAAGACTCACAAAAATCATAATTTGCTTTTTACAAATAACATATACGGAATAATATTTCAATTCAAATAGAGATATTATGTTTGTACGCTAATTTGTTGGCAATTGTAATTGATTAGCGTACTATGAGCGGATGCTCCATTCGTTCAAACATAAAGGGCTTCAAGAGCTTTATGAGGCAGGTAAGACCGGACGTATAGATCGAGGAATGCATAAGCGCATTATAAGACGACTTGACGCATGGGCTTCAGCATCCAGACCGGAAAATATGAATATCCCCGGTTCTGATTTTCATAGGCTGCAAGGTTCTGCGCCAATACGCGACACCGTTCATATTAACGGTTCCTGGTGCGTGACATTTGAATGGGATGATGGTGCTGAAAATGTAGATTATGTGCAATACCATTAAAGGGAAAAAATGATAACGAGACAACCGACACCTCCGGGCGAGATTTTAAAGGAAGATGTTTTCCCGGCTTTGAAGCTCAAATCTTCAAAGGCTGCGGAGGCCTTGCAGATTTCCCGCCAGTATATGAGCGATATCCTGAATTGCCACAAGCCGCTTACGCCCCTTCTTTGTCTGAAAGTGGTTAAACTTGCCGGAAACGGGCCGGAACTCTGGATGAATATGCAGAGCAAATATAACCTTTAGGAAGCGCAGCAGAATCGAGAAAATCAAAAGATATTGGCCGGTATTCCAGCCCTGAAAGATTTTGAATCTACCCTTTAAGGATAAAAATATTATGACCACATGTAACCTTGACTACAAGCTTACCTGTGGTCATGCGCGCAATCTATCGACCTCCTGTTTGCAGGAGGTGTTCTTTGAGGCAATCATTGTTAAGCCAGGAGCATATACAGGATAGGGGGGATAGGTGGCCCCAGACTTCCCTGTTTTAAAGGAGAACCTAAGGGTCTCCCATCGGGTTCCAGGCTTTCATTCGTGTCTATCATTTCGGAAGTAAACTCGTCGCCCCTGGCAAATTCATGCCCCAGAAAATCATCGGTTCCATGCAAGTGTCCTATCTATTTATAAATCTTATGGCTCTCTGTTCAGACTCTCGTGATCCACCGCGTAAGCAATAATATAGTTAAAACCTTTTAAGCTTTTTTGTCTCTATCAATAGGACCGCTTTCCAATCTAATCTTGTGGATTGGCTACCAACCCCTTTACCGATTCACTGCCCCATCTACCAAGAACTTAATAGTCTTTGGAATATACTTTAATAGCTGGTTCTGCCAGATTGTTTTCCCCGTTATAGATAGATGGCTCACCAACACCAAGCATTTTGGCAACATCTTTTTGATAGAGTTAAAGGTCAAGACGTCTTTTCCTCAAGTGGTCCAGTTGTACTAAGTGTTTTTGGATAAGCATTTGGAAGAGCTTTTTTGACTTTAAGTCTAATATGGCAAAAAGGCAACGCAACCCTGGATATTTAATGTTATTACTTTTTAAAATTAGGTAATTATGGTATGTTGTCTCTCTTAAAAAAGTAATATTCCGTCTTTTAATAGATAGATTAAAAAATGAAAGATATTGCACTGCTCGACACAACTGGTATTGTTTTTATGAGTGTGTACCTGGTGTCACTCCTTCTGGTAGGCGTTGTCGGTAGACTGGCACGCAAAGAAGATTCGCTGTCAGACTTTTACCTGAGTGGCCGTGGTATGGGGTTGTTTGTCCTTTTTCTTACCCTCTATGCAACCCAATACAGTGGTAATACATTGATTGGTATGGCCGGAAAATCATATCGACAAGGATACGCTTTTCTTGTAAGCGTAACATTTATGATGTCAGTTATAGGTGCATATTTAATATATGCACCGAAACTTCACCGACTTTCAAAGAAGGAAAAATTTATAACAATAGGAGATTATATAGAGCATAGATATCGATCTTCTGTCTTGACAATATTTATCACTATTGTCTGTATTATAACAGTAGGTAGCTATATACTGACCAACCTGAAAGCCATCGGTTATATTGTAGAAGTAACAACAGGGGGGCGAGTTACTTTTGTACAGGGAATAATTGCACTGTCTCTGATTATGGTAATTTATGAGACGCTTGGAGGAATGCGTAGTGTTGCCTGGACTGACGCAATCCAGGGTATTTTGCTTATAGCAGGATGTATATTTATTTTCTGGGGTATAGAGTATCAATATGGAGGCATATCGGCAGTAGCAGAAAAACTTGTTACATCACGTTCTGAGATGTGGCAACCACCTGATTTTGCACAAAAACGATTATGGCTTAGTACAATAATAATCATACTATTTGGTATATCAATCTATCCACAGGCTATTCAACGCATATATGCAGCTAAAGATGAAAGAACGTTAAAGCGTTCTTTTCAGATAATGATTTTTATGCCTATTGTAACAACTTTTTTTCTAGTTGTCGTGGGTATGGTTGGTATGAGCAGGTTTCCAGGACTTGATAAACGGGGTAGTGAAGAAATTACCATGCTTTTGTTAAATGATATGGCGATACATATTCCCGGGGTAAAATATTTTATAATACTTTTTCTTTCAGCAGCCGTCGCAGCCATTATGTCTACCGTTGATTCAGCGCTACTGGCAATTTCTTCACTTTTTACTCAGGATATATACCGGCGAATTCGACCTTCAGCATCTCAGTCCAATCTTACCGGTACCGGTAAGATATTTTCATGGTGTATAATGGCTTGTATGGCATACTTTGCAATGAATCTACCGCAGACAATCTGGAGATTGACTGAGATGAAACTTGAAATCCTCTGCCAGGTAGCACCTGCCATATTTCTGGGATTGCATATTAAATCGTTGAACTCAAGATCTATTTTGTCGGGTCTTTCAATCGGTATTTGTATAACGTTGTTTATAATGTTTTCTAAAAGCATAGGGATTCCCATCGTGCCAAAACCGTGGGGAATACATGCCGGTGTTTGGGGCCTTGTGGCTAATTTTACTACAGTTGGAATTGTTTCAAATTGGAGAAGGCAATCTGTGGTATGTTGATTAATAGAATAAAACATTGTATATTGTATTAAAACATTTTGTCATTCCCGCAATCTGTTGAGTGGGAATCTAGTCCTTATAGCTTCTGGATTTCTGTTTCCCCGTCCGAACGGAACCGGGTGGGCACGAGAATGACATTATTGTTAAATAATCACTAATTTTGGTAAAAATTAATGACAAAGTTTAGGCTATGTTGTATTTCAACTTTACTTCTTATCGCAACAGTACCATGGTTTTTTACGGAATTCAGAACAAGTAATCTTTTTGGATTTCCCTCATGGGCTTTTTATAGTCTCTGCATCACATTTTTGTATGCAATAGTGACCGCTATTTTCTTTCAACGTTATTGGTCTCTATTTGCCAATGACGATGACGAATAAGGTATTCTAAAAAAACTTATTCGTGTTAATATTTTAAATTCGTATCTGTAAATTAAATGATTGATACATACAAAAAATTACCGGGAAATAATTGTGGTGAATGTGGAGAAACCACATGTATGGCGTTTGCATTGAGGGTAAAGAGCGCAAAACGGAAGATATCTGAATGTCCTTATGTAAAGCAGGAAGATGAGGGGTCGGTCGGTCAAGAGTCTGTTGTTACAATGGAGAATAATTATAAACGTGTAAGCAGGGAATTGGAAGAAGAGGTAAAGCGTGTTGATCTCAAAGAGGCTGCTGCTGCCATAGGCGGAGATTACGAGAATAGAGATGGCGGAGGAGTTATAAAACTCAAAATGATGAATAAGGAGTATAATGTTCACAATGAGGGCTTATTTGATAATGGTAATTATTGCGAGGACTCCTGGTCAAAAATAATAATCTATGATTATGTGCGTAGAAAGGGAGACACACCATTAACCGGTAGCTGGGTTTCCATGGGACATTTTCCCGATGCAGCATCACATTCAAAGGCCTTTCAGAAGAATGCGGAGGATAAAATAGCAGAAAAGTTCAACAGTAATCTGAGTGGGCTGGTGTCACGATGCAATGAACTGGAAGGTTTTGACGCCAGTGGGGAATTGAAAGCCGATTACGTTTGCGGATTTAATCTATTGCCACGTGTACCAATGTATCTCTCCTTCTGGGAAGCCGATGATGAATACTCTGCGAGTTGTAAATTGTATGTAGACCGAAATGCAGATGCATATATAGATATAGAATATCTTGCCTATCTCCTCGAGTGGTTTGTTAAAATCTTTGTTGAATGATCAAAACAATACCTACGAGGTGTGGTTTCAGTAATGAATAGCAAGCCAGATAGTCTCTTCTTCAGGATCAGTCCATTCCACCCGATGTTTCCGGTGTGCGGGTATATTGATATAATCACCGGTTTTTAAAGTAACTGTTCCATCATCACCTTCAAACAGCACTCCGGCGTTCCCTTTTAGTACGAGTACCCATTCGTTTTTATCTTGGTCATACCACTCTCCTTCGGCGGTAGCATGACCTTTGGAAATAATTCTTTCAATTTTGAATTGATGTGTCCGGAGGACTGTCTCTAAAATTTCATCAGGAGTCTGTTTTTGTATGCCTGAGAATATGTTCCCGATATCCATTTTCTTCTGCTTAATACTGTGCTAATTCTAATAAAATCCTATCCGGTCCCCATAAGTAAACCAACTGTTTTCCGGTCTTGGGGTAGGTATGGACTGCACTTAGAAATTTAAGCCCTTTATCTTTCAGGCGGGAAACTTCGTCATCAATATTATCAACCTCAAATGCAATATGACGAAATCCAATCTGGTTTGCTTTATCCATATATGGATCTTTTCCGGATGGGGGAGAGGCATACTCTATTAATTCCAGATTTGTTTCTGTATTGGGTAGTGATAATGTTACGTATCTGGCCTTGACATCAGGCAGGCCAACTATTGAAGATATCCATTCTCCTGCCAAGTCTGATTCGTCTCCTACTTCAAAACCTAGCTGAATGAAAAATGCTTTTGTTTCATCGAGATTGCTGACGACAATGTTAACATGATTGATTTTTTTAAACATTTAATGGTATTGGCATAAGAAACAAATTAAAGGAATTAAGACTTATTATTTAAACCTTGTATCTCTTTCCCCATAGAAAATGCCTTTCCCAGAGTCTTGCCGATTCCATGATATGTACGGACTTCCGGAGCAAAAAGAACAGGTAGGACTTTATTAATATCAGGCAACCCTTTCTCTCCGAGTACGGATTCATCAGCCTTAACGTCAACAATTTCACCAACAAATAAAGTGTGTGTTCCTATTTCCGTATTATGTGTCATTTTGCATTCAAGGATTAAGGGAAATTCGTTTATATATGGTGCATCAACCAGATCACTCTTTACTGGAGTCAGTCCTGTATCAGCAAATTTGTTTGTTTTACTTCCTGTGGCAATCCCGAAATAGTCAGCCTCTTTCGACTGGTTTTCAGAAGGTATATTGATAGTAAATGCTTTTCTATCAATAATATTACTGTAGGAATAAGTGGCTTTTCTTAATGATATATTAACACTCTGTGGTTTTGAACAGCAAATACCGCCCCAGGCGATTGTCATCACATTAGGCTTTCCTTCGCTATCATATGTACCCACTACCCAGAGAGGTGTGGGACATGCCAGAGTTTTCACTCCTAATGATTTTTTCATGAATACCTCTCCTTATTTGTTTTGTTAATCACCAACTCCTATCATTATGCCAAATAACCAGAATATTTTTAGTGGCGTTGTAGCTATTCATTGTTGTTTGAGTATTGTTGATGTTCGTTATGTTTATAAACTAACTCAATACCGGCTTCCTTAAAAATTTTTTCTGATTCCTCTCCCTGGTGATATTTCCTTTCACAAACAACTCGTTTTATACCACAATTGATAAGAAGCATTGCACACGTTCTACACGGAGTCATTCTGGTATAGATAGTGGCACCTGATATTGAAACACCTATTTTTGCAGCCTGGCAGATAGCGTTCTGTTCAGCATGGACAGTACGCATACAGTGTTCTGTAATGCTACCATTTTCGTGAGTCACCTTTTTCATGTGGTGTCCCACTTCATCACAATGTGGAAAACCTGATGGGGAACCTACATAACCGGACACTATGAACTGTCTGTCCTTTGCGATAACACAACCGCTTTTCCCGCGATCACAAGTTGCTCTCTTAGAAATAGCATTAGCAACTTCCATAAAGTAATCATCCCATGACGGCCTTTTGCTAGATTCTTTATCGTTAATGTGATCAGTCATAGGACTAAAACTCAATTTAAGTCTATCTGATGGACCGTAATAATATTTTCTAGCTTTAACAACTCTTCCAGTATTGCATCATTGACAGGTTGGTCAATGTTAATAAAGGAGACGGCTTCCTGTAAACAAGATTCGCTGGATCCTTGTACGAAAGTTTTATCCAGAGTTAATTGCATTCGAGAAACATTTATTTGATGGCTACCAAGAATTGAAGTCACTTTACCGATTACTCCGGGTCTGTCGTAATTATGAAGTGCCAGGATATATCCATCAGGTATAACCTCAAGGTAAAAATCATTAAAACGCACAAACCTATAATTTTTGTTTCCAAATAGTGTGCCTGCAATTAAATTGGTTTTATCTTCGCATGTAACAGAAAGAGTAATCTGATTCGCAAAATCCTGTACATGATGCACTACGTTCTCTTCCACAACTATACCCCTGGACTCAGCCACACTGAGCGCATTTACAAAATTAACGGATCCATCAGAAATGGTATTCAAAAAGCCATAAACCAGAGCAGAGGTTAGTGCTTTAGTGTCGTAATCGGTGACCGCACCTGAATAGCTTATAGTTAATTTCTTTATTTCAGCATGGTTTTCTCGGTGAATCTGGCCTTGAAAGGATCCTAATTTGTCACAAAGTTTTAAGTATGGGCCAAGGACTTTAACCATTTCGGAACTGATAGACGGGCAATTTAAACTATTACGTATTTCTCCGGAAAGTAGAAAGTCCCGGATCTGCTCTGCGACCTGAACGGCAACATTAACCTGTGCTTCCGCAGTAGATGCTCCAAGATGGGGTGTGCAAATTACACGATCATGCTTTAAGAGAGGGTTGTCTTGTGGAGGCGGCTCCTCTTCAAAAACATCAATCGCTGCCCCGGCAACTTTGCCAGAGTCTAACCCTTCAATAAGGTCAGATTCATTAACTATTCCACCACGGGCACAATTGATGATACGAACGCCGGTTTTCATTGTCTCTATTGTGCTCTTGCTTATCAGGTTACGAGTTGAATCATTTAATGGAACGTGGACCGTAATATAATCAGCACGTTCAAAGAGTTTTTCTTTCGTAACCAACTCAACTCCATTCTTTGCCGCAATTTCTGCGGTTAGAAAAGGGTCAAATACCATAACTCTCATTTTGAGACCTTGTGCACGATCAGCAGTAATCTTGCCTATATTTCCATACCCGAATACTCCCAGTACCTTACCTGTCACTTCTATTCCAGTAAATTTAGACTTTTCCCATTTTCCCCCATTCATGCTTTTATCCGCTTGCGGAATATGGCGTGAAAGAGACATGAGCATTGCAATAGCATGTTCAGCGGTTGTAGTGGCATTCCCACTGGGTGTATTGACAACGATAACACCGCGTTCCGTGGCAGTATTGCAATCTATATTATCCACTCCAATACCGGCTCTACCAATAATCTTTAATTTATTTACCGCTGCAAAAACATCTTTTGTGACTTTAGTTGAAGAACGAATGATGAGTGCATCTGTGTCCTGAAGTTCTTTAATTAAATCTTCAGGACTCAGATTAGTTTTGTAAACCACCTGAATCCCATCAGCAGCATTTAGCACATCAATGCCATCCTGAGACATTTTATCTGA
>JABHIW010000114.1 GCA_018670825.1 Candidatus Scalindua sp.
ATGAACCGATAACAGAATCATCCATTGTCAGATGATAACTTCCCTGTTGCGGCCCGTTGCCGGTAGTCACCTGTATCCTGCCTTCCGCAGTACTGTTAGTGATCCAGTGTGAGGCTAGTGATCCGCTTTCAAAATCCTCCGTAAAAGGGAATGAAGCTTCTTTGAATATTGTAAAGTCTGAATTGCTCGTGTCCGTATAAGAGCTGTTTGATGTAGACATTACTCTTACCCTGGCACTCGTGGTAAGCGTGTTGGGCACTGTCCAGCTATGACTGCCATCATTCGGTGTACTGCTGATTACGGTGTTCCAACTCGATCCACCATCTGTACTATACTCTAGATTTACATTGCCGCCCGGATAACTGGCATTGGCCCATGTAATATTATGACTCGTTCCTACCTGCCAGAACTCTCCTCCATTGGGAGAAGTAACCGTGATGGATTGACATGTCGTCACAGTAAGTGATATGCTATAGCTTGTAATTGGATTATTATCTCCATATTCATCAATTTTTACGTAATAGGTGCCGGCAGGTAATTCATCAGTATCACAAATACGATCGATCTTGGAAAAATAGCCTGCTCCACCATCGTCGTTGTACTCGATCTGGTTGATACTACTGTCATAGAGCCACATCCGTGTATCACCGCTCGTGCCGGATGTTTGAAGGAGCACTCCGGATGGAGTTGCAAGTGTAAATTTTAACCAATCTTCATCACCAACAGGATTTATGCTGTGGGTCTGCGGATTACCTGACGTGATGTTTGTGGCCTCGGTAGGGCTGTTGTCAGGCTCATAAGCGTCTCCGGAAGAGGAAGAAGAGGAAACCCCACAAGCATCCCATACAGCCTCTACTGTTGTAGTGGAGTAACCCAGGTCTTCGGCTGCACTGATCCATGCAGCACGTGCATCTGAATATTGAGAACTGGAGGTCAGGTATACCATGTTGGCTCGCATGGCGATTTGCCCTGCTGCTACTACTCCAATGCCCGTAATTGGACCGTATGAATGATCGTCATTTGTGCCTGACCCGCCGACTGCAAGCAGATAAAACGCAAAATTTTGTACTCCACTGTTGTAATGCACACCTCCATTGTCACCACTTCCGCTATACCAATAAGTGCCTTGGTAATAAGACGGCTGCCCATAATGTTGAGGATTTCGCATGTCTCTGAGTGCGTCACCGGTGTTTGGCAGCCAGCAGTCTTCACCCATCAACCAATCAGAGTGGCCGGGTGTCGCGTCCGGGTAAACTGCCGTTCCGTCCGTTTGTTTGGCAAACTCAACGAGTGTACCCATGATATCAGAGAAAGATTCATTGAGCGCTCCTGATTCATATGAATATATGAGATTGGACGTATATTGAGTGATAGCATGCCCGTATTCATGTCCAACTACATCCAGTACGGTAAGTGCGTTGGACGTACTACCATCACCATCACCAAAGTAAAAAGCAGAACCATTCCAGTAAGCATTGACATAGTTGGCACCTTCATGGACATAGGCTGTGGCAAATGCCCCGGCATTGTTAATACTGTTCCTTCCTAATACGTTAGTGACCCAGTCTTGTACATCCTGAAAGTTCTTTCCGGCAGATACAGCAGCCTGGTCCGTTGTATTCCAATTGTTGGAAGTACTCTGCTCCCAGTCAGGAACGTCCCGGTCATAAACTCCCCATTTTTCATCAAAATTATACAGGAAATAATTTTCACTCCCTGAGCTTTCATTATAGCCGTTCATTGACACGGATGAGCCATCCTCTCCTGCGAGGCGATTACCATTTACACTTACATGAGAACCAAGTGACTGGTTGGGTGGAGCATGTTGGATATTGTTGTAATGTTCAATTAGTTTACCCGAATGAGCGTCTACATAGTACCACCATTGCCCGATCTTTTTGTCATCATAAGAGATCACATAGTGATACGCCAAATACTGGCCATAAATCAACAGGGAGGGTTTGCTGCTTACCCGCAAACCGGCCTTGCTTTTATGCTCTTCGAGACCAATCTGCAGTGCTACATCTGCATCAATATCAGGTATTATAGAGATATTGATATCCGGGTAACAACACTTTCCATTGACCTTGCAGACGACATTCTGACTGTTGATGTGGACAATGCTCTCAGCACCAACTACCGGCAATCCTTTGTAACGCTGTTCCAGACGAACATGCCGATAACCAAGGTCGTCATATTGTGATTTTTCCAAGACAAATTCAGTATCTTGATCCAGTGCTTCGTGTTCATGCTCCTCTCCGGCGGGATGCAGCAGATTGTCCATCGTACCGATCGCCATATCAGCATCTTCACCCTGTACGGCCAGATTGAGACGTTGTTCAGAAATGGTATTTAACCCGTCCAACAGCGAAGCCCCGGGAGTATGAACCTCTTCTTCATCTGCAAATACTACGCAACAAAACAGAATCATAAAAAGAGAAACATAATTGATAATAAGTTTATTTAACATGAGACTTTTTCACAAATAATAAGGTTCACTCGTGTTTTGTCATTCATCAGGCCGTCAGGGAGACGGATACTGGATATTGTTGTAATGGCCAATGAGCTTACCCGAATGAGCATCTATATAGTACCACCATTGTCCGGGCTCTGTACCTTCATAGGAGATCACATAGTGATACGCCAAATGCTGACCAAAAATCACCAGAGACGGTTTCTTGCTCACCTGTAAACCGGCCTTGTCTTTATGCTCTTTGATGGCAATCTGCAGTGCTGCATCGGCATCAATATCAGGGTTTACCGAGATCTTAAAGTCTGGAAGATATTTACCGTTAACCCGATAAATGACATTCCGGTTGTTGATATGGACAATACACTCTGCGCCAACCACACGTAATCCTTTGTAGCGCTGTTCCAGGCGAATGTGTTTAAAACCAATGTTATCACTTTCTAATTTCTTCAAAGTAAATTCTGTATCTTGTGACTGTATCCCGTTTGCCAGTTCCCCCGCATCTGCCTGCATCAGGTTGGATATTGTACCGATCGCCATCTCAACATCGTCACCTTGTACGGTCAGATTGAGACTTTGTTCAAAAATGGTTCTCAATCCATCCAGCGGTAATGTCCCAGGATTATTAACTTCAGCTTCATCTGCAAATACCACGCTATAAAATAGAATCATGAAAAGAGATAAGTAATGGATAAAATAGTTCATGAGAACATTCCTTATATAAACTGTAACTTTTTAGGTACTAAATTATTTCTAAGGCTTGCTTAGAAATAATACTGATGATAACGGATACAAACAGCCTTCTCTGTGAATCTTATTTGTGAGTTAAGTACTTCAATGTTTCCATTCCTGAATCCATGCTTGAAAAATGTGCAAACGTTCTTCATCGGAACTGATAAAGAACAAATGTGAAAAGAAAGATGATTAATGAAATGTATCTGTACCTCTTTCCTTTCACCTTATATTAATAATGACAGCTTCAATAAAACGTATAACTAATTTAAAACTGCATATATCGTGGCTGAAAGAAGCCCTGCTTCTGCTTTAAAAGACAGAAGTAGAAAGATATTGAAAAAATCCAAGTATCCCTTTTTACAATAATTCTGAAGAACATTATTTTGTACTAAAGACCATAAGTTAACCTTGCTAAAACATAGCAGGCTTCAAAACTTAAGATTCTCTTATTGGTAACAGATTTCTTCATTCTAATACATTATAAAATACGTTGTCAATTGTAATCAGGCCATTTGAGCAAGTATTATCAGGCCAATCTGATTAGGAAAACTGCATTATCTTTGTTATATGACAACACTTAAGTAAGTGCTTTAGACAAGCAAATTAAGTACCAAGGTGAAAGTGGGATATATTGCCTTATTTCTACTTTGATTGTTATGTATTTAAGTTGTTGTAATGGTTGTGCTTGTGTTGGCGTATATTTTTTTATTATTGTTGTTTTTCTGATATATATGCAGGAGGGAAACTGGGTAAAAGTGTGCCATATTACCTTATTGTGCCTTCACCGTTCTGTGCCATGACACACTTTTTTTGTTTTCCAAGTAGGTAAACAGAGAACGTCACTGAATGATTACACAAACATTAGAGACAACTCCGTGAAGCAAGGATATCACGATTTGAGAATTGCTAAATGTGGTAATAAAGTTCATTTTAATTACACCCATGCAAAATAAGCTTTGTTAATTATGATTCAACTACATCATGATTTGTGGTTTCGTTTTAGGTGCTGTTAAATATGAAGATATAAGCACTCGTACAGCCACACTAAAGTTTTGCTCTAATCAACAGAAAGTTACACAAATCACTCAATTAGGGTATTATTCTGATCTTATTTCATATGACTAAAATAATACCCTGAATTCAAGTAATAATTGCAAATTTCGAGAGTTGACAAAGTGGGTTAGCTGTAAATGACAACTCTATTCACTCTTGATCATAGGATCCTTTAAACAAATGCGGTGTTCTTTTGCAGACAGAGACAAGCATGAGCATTAAGGGAACTTCAATTAGAACTCCAACTACCGTAGCTAACGCGGCACCGGAAGAGAGACCAAACAGCATCGCTGAAGTTGCAATTGCAACTTCAAAGTGATTTGATGAGCCAATCAAAGCTGAAGGTGCGGCATCACGATAAGAGAGTTTTAATACTCTTGCCAGGAGGAAGTAGCCGAGGCAGAAAATGAAGAGTGTCTGGATGAATAGTGGGATTGAGATCCATAATATTGTTAACGGATTATTTACAATAATCTCGCCCTTAAAAGAGAATAAAAGTACTAATGTGGTCAAGAGTGCTATTATACTGACCGGCGTAAGCCAATGAATGAATTTGTCATTAAACCAATTGAGTCCCTTGAATTTGATAATTGCCTTACGCGTAAAGTATCCGGTAACCAATGGCAGGGCGACATAAACAGCTACAGAAAATAGTATGGTCTGCCATGGTATTGTCATGGAATTTACCCCTAACAGAAAACCACCAAGAGGTGCATAAAGCACAAGCATAGCCAAAGAGTTGATGGCTACCATTACCAGGGTAAGGCCGTCATTGCCTCTCGCAAGATAACCCCACATCAATACCATCGCCGTACAGGGTGCGATGCCCAGAAGGATTGCACCTGAAATATAGCTTCTCCACAATTCTACCTCTTCACCGTTTTTGAGGATCTCTGTACCAGGAATAAAATCTTTAAAAAGATAGCCAAGAAAAAACCAGGCAATGAAAAACATAGAAAACGGTTTGATTATCCAATTTATAAAAAGAGTCAGGCCAACGGCTTTAGGAGTTTTAGCCGCTTTTAGCACTTCCGCAAAGTCTATCTTTACCATGATTGGATACATCATAAAAAAAAGGCATATGGCAATAGGTATGGATACCCGGTATATTGAAAGTGAATCAAGCTTAAAGGCAAGATCGGGCATTGCTTCTCCCATGCCGATTCCCGCGCCTATACAGAGCATGACCCAGAGTGTTAGATATTTTTCAAAAAAAGATAATTTTTTCATTTCAGCCATATTGTTTTAATTTAAGTTTTATTCTCGTTCCCATGCTCCAGCGTGGGAACGTCCACGCCGTCAACAAGGTTTTCCTGCCTGAATTGTTTCCTGTGACAAAAACAGATTTATGATTTTTCCTGCCTCATCCCATTTCTCCTGGTCAATACAGTAGCAGACCCTGGGGCCGTCTATGTCACCTTTTATTAGTCCGACATTCTTCAGCTCTTTCAGGTGTTGTGATACCGTAGATTGTGAAAGGGGAAGCTCGTTGACAACATCGCTGCAGATACACTCTCTTTGTTTGATCAGAAAGTTGATAATGGCAATCCGTGCCGGATGCGCTAATGCCTTGCAGATCTCAGCAATCTTCCGCTCTTTCGTGTTAAATTCCTTAACTTTGGTTATCGCCATATTTTAATTATCCTATATCGCAAATATACGATAATAGAAAGTGAAGTCAATAGAAAATTTAAGAATTTAGATTTTACTGAAATCTAGTTTCTTGTTTAAACACTTGTCTCAGTCTCTTAATATATGTGTCTGGATTAGTCATTCGTTATTTGTCATTCGTAAATTTTCCTTTGCATTTGACTTCAGCGTTAAGATTTGTTTTTTTAGTGATATGTCCTCGGCGTTTTCTGTCCGGGGAAATCCGTAAATTCGTCTCTTTTGCCTTGCAAAGCAACTCACTCTTTTATAACATCGATGGTTTACAGCAACTTTATTATGTTTTTTCTGTAGTAATCTAATACGGTAAAATTAATGAAATTTAGCGAGTTGGTAAGGCTTCTTGAAAAAGAGGGGTTCAAAATTGTTAAAGAAAAAGGCTCAATCAGGTACTATGGAAAACGAGGATGGAATAAATTAGTTCGTGTAGATTATCATGGTTCAAAGGAAGTTCCAAAAGGTACATGTCACGCTATACTCAAGTCAGCAGGGATAAAGAAGAAATAAAAGGAGAGAAATGAGATGATTGAGTTAGAGTATTCATTGATTATTGAAGCAACGGAAGAGCCGGATTATTTTGGGTTTTATTCAACAGATTTAGAAGGTTTTACCGGAATAGGCCACTCAATAGAAGATTGCATTTACAAGGCAAAGTGGGGGATGAAAGAACATATAAAACTGCTGAAAGAGAAGGGTCTTCTAATCCCACCAAAAAGCAAAAATCCCAGAATCGTTATACAAAATGAAGATGAAGTGGTTGTCGCTTAAATACACCAATAAATAATTGTATTAAGACAGACTGAAATGGCTAGCATACAGATTCAATCTGACAGACACACATCTTCTGGCTTTAACCCAGTTATTCTTTTATCTTTCAATTACTCAATCTGAAATTGAGATATTTCGATTTTAACTTCTACACTTATCGGTGAAAATCCCTGTCCGACGATCTGTTTGGCGCGTATGGCTAGTTTTCCCCTTTTTAGAATGTTTTTATGAAGAAAATAAAAGCGGTATTTATAGACAGGGACGGAACATTGAATTATGAAAAAGAGTATGTTTATAAGATTGATGATTTTGAGTTATTACCTGGAGCTATTGAAGCCCTCAAGCTGCTTACAGACAGCAATACGAAGATTTATATAATTACAAACCAGGCAGGTATTGCAAGGGGTTATTTTACCGAAGAGCAATTCCATGAATTAACGCGGTACATGATTAGTTATTTTGAAAAGATGGAGTGCAAAATAGAAGATGTCTTATATTGCCCTCATCATCCGGATGGCGTTGTACCGGAATATACCCAAAAATGCTTATGCA
This sequence comes from Candidatus Scalindua sp., assembly GCA_018670825.1. Lineage (GTDB taxonomy): Bacteria > Planctomycetota > Brocadiia > Brocadiales > Scalinduaceae > Scalindua. Next base: position 7,247 of record JABHIW010000114.1, read on the forward strand.
GAAAACCCAATACTAAACTAATAGAAGATGTCATTGAAACAGAAGGTTTTGATGTAAACGAGATTGCGCTTATTGGTGACAAAGACACCGATATAGAAGCCGGGCTGAAATTGGGATTAACTACCTATTTGGTATTGACCGGCTATGGTAGAGAATACCAGGATGACACCAGAGCTGATTATATAAAACCGGATATTTTAAGCGCGGTAAAACATCTTTTAGAAATCCGTTGAGTAAATACCGGAAGAGCGTCAGTATGTTCCATTTCAATTCTTATAAAAAAGCAACTTCCTATCATCTCATCTATAATCTACTGTCACTACTTGTTACCTGAACCTGACAAGTCTTAATAATTTTTGAGAACATTTATGGACAATAAAAAGCTGGCGGTTATTCATATTGTTAAGAGAGAACTCTCTTTGAGAGATGATGAGTACCGTAATATTCTTGAACGAGTTGTAGGCGTCCGTTCATCCAGGGATTTAACCGACAGCCAGTTCCACAAACTGATGCGCTATTTTGTTCGTACGCGGCACTATCGTGCAACAGACAAAGGGATGACTTTACGGCAAAAATATTATATAAACCGGTTAAAGAAAGACCTTGACTGGGATGATTCTCATTTCCAAAACTATATAAAAAAATATTTTCACAACCGTGATCTCGACACCTATTCCAAACACGATGCCAGTAATCTTATCGTGGCATTAAACACTATCCTTAGCAGACATCGTCACTAATAAGGTAAGTTTTTCCTTCCCTACTGAGTCGGATCTTGAAGCCACCCGAGGGGACGTCTCTGGTGACCTGCCCTCGACGACTTTTGCTCAGGGAAAGTCGTCGGCGTTTTCTGTCCGGGGAAATCCGTGAAATTCGTGTCTAAAGTCCTTTGCCTTTTGTTTTTCTCCCTCTATCTTTTAAGTCTTTCTTTGCGTTCTTTTAGTCTCCTTTTTCACGGCGTCTTTTGGCCGGGGAAAGGTGAACTATCTTTTATATTGCAAACCAGCCTCACTCTTTTATAATATTCTTGTGAAGGTAGCAGTTGAAAATCTCTTCACTGTTAAGAGACTATGTGAAGAGATGTATGAGAATATACGTGATAGGGGAGACACACCATACCTATTTAACAATATTTCTCTGCGTTCTCCGCGAACTCTGCGTTGAGATTTGTTTTCTCTTTTAGTGTCTTGTCCTCGGCGCCTTATGTCCGGGGAAATCCGTGAAATTCGAATTTGGTTTCTTGCATCTAGCCTTTGACTTCTGTGTCTATTTATGAAAATCAAGCTGATATCTTTTATGATCCTGTGTTTATTAAGTGTTCAATCACTAGTGGTAGCTCAACAGACGAAAGGGCCTTTCAGGACAGTTGACCAGGAAAGCCTTGAGCGTGCAATGGAGATTGTTTTGAAGAAAGACACCGGTCCGGAACATGCCTACGATCCGACTGCTACACCAAACGGTGTGAGGTACCAGATAGATGTCATTGCTTATCTGTTACAAAATGAGGCAGGTCAGGACCAGGAACCGCCGGGAGAGAGGCTTCCCCTCCTTATCGGTTACAAAGAGTGGTACCTGGCTTTTAAGAACGTGCATTGCCGTCACCGGGATGTCCCTGAATACGTAGAGAGGGCCAACGAATTTGAACAGAACCTGGTAGTAGACTATAATCGGAACAAGGTAATCAGGGAGACATTAGATGCCGGCAGACTGGAAATAGCTGCCAATATCACACTATTCTGGGATTCTGCAAAAAAGAGTGTCTCTTATAAAGACCTGGATTCAAAACCACCACTGAAGATTATCTACGATAGAATAATTACCTATCGGCTGCTTAAATACAGGGACGATAATCTTGTAGTATGTGACCATGTAAATGGACTGAGGGGGAAAGCCCTCAAAGGTTTCCTCAGGATCTTCGGGCAGGCACACATGATACAATATCGGACCATGGCCGTGAAAGATGGTCCGCAGTATGTGTCGGTGGAATTAAGGAAATTCAGGTGGCTTTTTGGTGCCAAGACTGATTTGACAATAACACCGGACGGTGAGACCCTGGAAGGTGTACCAGAGGAAGTAAAACAGAGACTTCGCCGCAAACTCAATATTCAGTATGAACCCCTGAAGCCAGGTTAAGGGTTCAGATTCTGTCTGTAATCTTTTCCTGGCCTCTGGCAATATTCCTTCCTGACTGAGTCGCGGATCTTGAAACCACCTGAGAGGCATCTCTGTCGGCTTGTTCAACACGTTGTTTGGCGGGTGTAGTTAAATAATCATTCGCTATTTGTCATTCGTAAATCCAAAATCGTAATTTGCAAATTAATGCTTCTGATTCTTGCTTCTCAATCCCTTAATTTCCATGTCTCTTACCTCTTACTTCTCATCTTGTCCTCGGCACCTTTTGTCCGGTGAGCGGTGAGTCTATTTCTCTTCTTTTTTAGCTTTAACATCAATATTTGTCTGTGAAAATCTGTGGCTAAAATTCTCTGTTTTCTTTTCTTTGCGTTCTTTGCGGTGAACAATCTTTTATCTTGCAAAGCAACCCCACTTTTTTATAATACCCTGAACCGGAAGCTGCTCGTTAGTAATGATTTTAAAACGGTATTTGTAACCTTATAAGGAAGTAAGGAGAAAGACAATCATGGAAGAATCTTTCGCGAGACGTACTTGGACAGACGCACGGCTTCTAAAACGCTCCTGCGAATCGCTACTCGGTATTAACGCAGGCATCCTGGCCGATGGAGAGCTGAACAACCAGGAGATCAGATATCTGGAAAATTGGCTCTGCGACAATATGGCAATTGCATCAACCTGGCCAGGAGAGGTCATATACTCACGCATCAAGACAATATTTGCCGATAATAAAATCACCGAGGACGAACGCGAACATCTCAAACAAACACTCTCAGATCTGATAGGCTTCACTCTCCAGGAGACCGGAGCGGCATTCGGTGCCTCAATCAATCATCCGATAAACGAAGTAGATTTGATTAGAATCAGGAACAATATATTCTGCTTCACCGGCAACTTCCTCTACGGCACCCGCAACGCTTGCGAACGTGCCATTACCGAAAGAGGCGGTACCGCCATTCCCAGAATAAAAAAAGACCTCAACTATCTCGTTATAGGGACAATGGTCAGTAACGATTGGGTGCACACCAGTCACGGAAGAAAGATCGAGAATGCCCTGGAATTCAAGAAAGACAACTGCCCGATCTACATCGTCAGCGAGAAACAATGGGTTGAAAGTTTATGAAGGATTGCAACTGCAACCTTAAAGGGAAGTAAGGGAGGGTCGTTTTATGGATAAAGTAATCACATGTAAAAATTGCAAAATGACGTTTCCGGAAGATGCAATTGACAAGTCACAAGACCCGAAGTGTAAATGCGGAACAAGGCTCTGGCCTGTCAATGCTCTCCTCAAAGAAACACCACCACTGCACCTCACCGTTCCCGCTCTGCCGAGCGAGGTTGCAATCACGGATATAGTTAGCAGCATGGTCGTATTCGTGGTTAAGTGGGCACTTGCGGCGATACCTGCCATTATCATATTGGCACTTGTATTTGCTCTTATATCTGCCATGGCCGGAGGCACTTTGATGGGTATTTCAGATACAATGAAACATAGATAACCGGTAACGAGGGGTCAGGACTCAACCGGCTGTACGAGAATACATCCCGCCACTTGACAAATAATCAAATCTTCATACCTATTATTTTAACATTTCTCTCATCTTAAAAAATCTTATCTCTGGATAATGGCTTTAAAGGAACTTTATCAAGTATTCTTTTGAAGCTTAAATAATAAAAATATTCATATTTTACTTTAATAAACAAACATTTGACACTTTACAATCCACTTAAATTTTGATTATACTCCACTTTAATGAAGTGTACAAAACAGGGCAAATTTGCATATGGAGAAAATGATAAATTTCGTAGAAGGGGGGAGTAATATGGATCGTAAACAACCAATTTCTGTTATTATGACATCTGATGTATCAACCGTAAACGTGGATCAGGATATTAGCGATGTACGCAAAATTTTGGAGGCAAATCCATTTCATCACATTCCTGTAGTAACGGACCGCAAAATTGTCGGTCTCATAAGTTCTTCCGATATGAATAAACTAACGTTTGCGCTGTCATACTCCAACGAACCGTTAGACGATGAGACCCTTAACAAACGATTTACCATCAAGGAGATTATGCAAAAGGACGTATATACTATCAATGATAAGGAAACGACACTTCGAGCTGCCGAGATGTTTTGTGGCGGTTGTTTTCACTCACTCCTGGTGGTAGATAAAGAAGACAATCTTGTCGGTATTGTCACGAGTACGGATATGGTTATGCTTTTGCTCGAACAATATAATATCAAAATTGATTGGAATAATTCGGTAAATCATAATTAACAGAGTATGTGGTGATTCAAAGACGTGATTGTTCGTCTCATGAAGCCAGGATCTCATATCTCTATTCCATAAACAATTCAATTCATCATACCTGTTTTTGATACCAGATGCCCGCCAATCAGCCTATACCGAATGGTATGCTTGGTAAACGTGCTTGGATAAATCTGTTTGGAGTTCAAAGGTATATTCCGATATTTTTGTAAATGGTAAAAATTGAGGTTCAATTTGTTAATTGGAAGGGTTAAAGAAGTAGAAGAGATTGTAGATGCTGTTGCGCAGAGGAAGAACCTGTTTCTTTTCGGTGAGGAGAACGTGGGTAAGTCATTTATCGTAAAGCATGTTCTTGATGAGACAGGTGGTAAGGGAGTTCTCTATTCCGATGACTGTTCTACTATCAAGACCTCTCTTGCCGGATTCCTGAAAGATGATTATGCTCCTGCATTTCTCTCCAGCCAGAATATTTCATCATTAAGGAAGTTATTTTATAAAAAGGTACAGAAAGAGAAGCCATATCTTATATTCGATCATATAGGAAGTGTAGGGCCAAAGTTCTTTTCGTATTTGGAAAATCTTCTTGACGAGCATCCGGCACTTTTTATTGCACGGAGCCCAGATCCCGGAGAGATTGGTGGTTTATCTCTGCTTCTATTTTCCTTTGACAAGGTGGAGGTCCACAATCTGAATAGGAAGCACGCTTTCGAGTTGATAACGCATTTTATAGAGAGTTACCGCCTTGTGATAGATAAAGTGGACTATTTCAGAAAAGAAGTTTTCCGCTTATCAAACGGTAACCCTTCAGCAATCAGGGAGATCTGCCAGTATGCGGGGAGAGATGAGTATAAGGTTGGAAAGGAGATAAAGTTCAAGCTCTTAAATCTGGACAGGAAGATAGACTCTTTGAAGTTGTGAGAATCACAAATTACGATTTTTTTGATGTTTTTAATGCAGCAGTAAAAATAGCTACCAACTCATCTGCTTCATTAATCAAGTCTTTCAATAGTTTCTCAGGGATGAGTTCTAATTCTGAGATAAATTCTAACCAAAATAGAGATTCGTCTGATTCTTCTTCCACTATTTTTAATTTATTAATAAAATCTGCTTTTGATTTAGCTCTACAAACTGCTCTATAATTAGCAGCAACAGAACTAGATGCTTTAATAAGCTGATAAATAATCACATCAGCCCCTTTTGACTTAGGTAACTTTTCGACCATCTTAAAAACTCTAATTGCAAATCTTTTTGTTCTATTTTGAAGTTGAACTTTATCCATAATCGTAATTCGTAAATCCCAAATCGTAAATTATATTAGGTATTATTTATCTCATTCCATACGCCTTCAAGTTTTTTCATGTTTTCATCGAGTTTTCCTGATGTAGTCGATAGAGTGGTAAGTTCGTTTTGTATAGATTCTGCACTGTCCTTACGTATATCTTTGCCTTTTTGCATAGCCTGTTCTATGTTTTCAATAAGTTCATTTCCCAGATTACTGATCTCTTTGGTATATTGTTTAAATGTGCTGCCTATTCTTGTAGCAAGCGAAGAACGTGTTCTTCCGCAGTTTCTGCCAACTTCAGAGGCCACAAAATCGATCATCTCCTTCAGTACCATTTTTCTACTGATAGATTTAGGCATGAAAGTCCTCAGTATAGATTTAACCTCTTCTTCAGTCATAGACATGCTTTCCTGTACCATATAGTAAAATCTTTTATCTTCTGCCAGATCAATAGTGAATTCAGATTGCTGCATTGGTACTTCAAAGAGTTGCTCGGCAGCCGTCTTAAACTCTTGTATAATATCGTTGGAACGTTTTGTGAAACGATTGAATGTCTCCTGGATACTGTCAGATATCACCGGTTCAACATCTTCTTTGAAGGCATCAAATCCTTTAACGATCTCTGCCTTGATCATTTTTTGCATATCGTCCTTTAAGGCGGTTGGCTTGGCGTTATTATTGTCTTCGTTAAAACTTTGCAGGCAATTCCTTATCCTGGCAGTTTCAGGCTCTTCAAAATCCTTTAACATCTCTTCTACCTTTTTATTTAATTTAATCGTTTCGCCCTTGATCAAATAAGCAATATCTTCTTTGTCCTTCTTGAGATTAGCATTGAGCTTATGAAAGGTGCTTATCTTGTTTTCCAATTCCTCTTCAGAATCGGTCAGCGTTTTAGTCTCAATAGCTATCTGAGACTGTATTTGAAGCGTGATTCGCTTTAGTTTGGAAATTGCAGTGTTTAAGACTATTTTACCTTTTTCTGACGCAAGAAAATTCCCTATGGCATCCTCAAGGTCTGAAAGGCCACTTTGTAAAAGCAGCTCTTCATCTTTAGACGTTTTTCCCTCAAGTGCTTTTCTGGCAGAAATTGGCCATATTTCCTGAACAGTGAAACCCATCTCTTTAAGCACATTATTGTTATAGGCAGACATTTCCTCAATCTCTTTTGGGATCAAATTATCAACCTTATTCAAAACAAAGAATATCTTCTGTGTAGAACTTTTAATTGTTTCAAGCAGCTCCTTTTCTACCTGAGAAATGGGAACGTCTGCGCTCATGAGAAAAACTGCCGCATCCAGATGGTCCAGAAATTCATAGGTAGTTTCCGTATTATGGAGAAATGTAGAACCTATACCCGGCGTGTCTACAAGCTGCATTCCCTTTTCAAGGAGTGGAATTGGGTATTCAATACACGCGCATTTAACCCCGCGTCTGTTTTCCGGATTGCCACTTTCCGTTACGTAATCATGGATTTCCTCTAACTGGACATCTTGTTCAGTACCGTCATTCAAGAAAATAGTGCACTTGACTTCATTGCCGAATTTCAGAATCGTTACAATGGATGTTAACGGTACGACGGAAGAGGGGAGGATTTCATTGCCGACCAGGCTGTTAATAAGCGTGGTCTTTCCTCTTTTAAACTGTCCGAGTACGACGAGGTTAAAATGGTTTGAAATTAACTGCTCTCTGACAGCGATTAAACGTTCGTTACCTGCCTTGTTGTTTTCCTTTTGCAGGCTATTTATATCTGCTACGACGCCTAGAATATCGGACTTGTGGTTTATAAATTCTTCTAACATGCTACAAAGATTCCTCTAATAAAAAAACTCCTATCGAAGTATAAAACCTCCAATAGGAGTTGTTATTCACAATGTAGTCTATAACTAATAATATTTTTAAATAGTAGTAACTATAATATCTGTTGTCAAGCTGATTTAGCTTTCGGCAAAATCCGGTAAATACCTTTTCAAAATTTAATATATTTATTCTAAATTATTCATTGCATTTGTTGTTTAGCAAGGTTTATCTGATTTGATGATTTAGGGAGATATATAGAGATAATAACGGTTAATAGAAGAAAAACAGAAGACATGAATAAACAGCCTTCAAGTGCATAGTATTGGTATAATGCACCGGACAAAATCGTACCAATTAATCTGCCAAGTGCGTTAGCCATATAATAAAATCCAACGTCAAGCGATACACCCTCACTCTTTGAGTATGCCAGTATTAGAAACGAGTGCACAGACGAATTAATGGCAAAAAGTACTCCAAAAACAGAAAGTCCAATAATTAATAGCCACTCTCTGCTCAGAAATGATATTTCATAGGGCAGGAACATCGCTATGCCAAAAGGAACGAATGTTAATGGAATAGTCCATATCAGTGCGATTCTCCCGTCAGGGACCTTAGAGTGCTTGTTACCGGTTATCGAGGGGACTACACTTTGAATACAGCCATAACCAATTATCCAGGCAGCCATAAATGTTCCAACCTGTGTATGTGACCAATGAAATACCGCTTGAAAATAAACGGGAATGGCCACAACAAACCAGACATCTCTGGCACCAAATAAACACAACCGTGCAGCAGATAGAATATTAACAGATCGGCTTTTAGAAAACAGCTGTGAAAACTTCGGTCTGTTTTTACTCTTTTCCTCTTGTTGGTTTAAACAGACTATATTAATAACCAATGCAACGGCGAGAGCTATCATCATCGACACGAGTGCATAATAGAACCCTATCCCACTCAATAGAGCAGCGCCTAAGAAAAAACCACCTCCTTTGAGTGCATTCTTAGACCCCGTTAAAGCAGCGACCCATTTATAAAGTTTTTCCTGTTGGTGTTGTTCCGGCATTAATAGTTTAATTGCACTCTTGGCGCTCATTTTATTCAGGTCTTTAGCAATACCTGAAATTGCCTGTGCAATCATCACATATGGTACCGTTAACCAACCGGCATCAGCAGCTAACATTCCCAATGCCATAATTTGTAAAATTATACCTATGCGTGTAGTAAAATTGAGCCCGATCCTGGCCCCAATCCAACCTCCAATCAGATTTGTAATGACCCCAAAAAACTCATATAAAAGAAACAGGGACGCAATTTCCATCGGTGAAAACCCCTGCTCATAAAAAAATAGAAGAACGAGCATGCGCAATGCACCATCCGTAATAGTAAAAACCCAGTAAGTCCCTGTTACAACCATATATTGTTGTGATTCTCTGCTCATAAGTACTGTGCCACCTTGTTAACGAGTTCCATCATTCGATTAACATAGCCGATTTCATTATCATACCAGGCAAGAACCTTAACTTGAGTTCCGTTAATGACCCGCGTTGATAAAGCATCTATAATACCGGAGCGTTTATCGTTGGTATAATCAACGGACACTAAGGGTCGTTCTTCATAACCCAGTATATTCTTTAGTTCATGTTCTGACGCTTGCCGTAAAGCGGTATTGACCTGATTGACCGTTACAGGGTTTCCTACCTCAAAAACACAATCGGTTAACGAAGCATTGGCTATAGGAACTCTAACGGCTATACCGTCTAGTTTTCCCTGTAACTCAGGAAAAATTAATCCAATAGCGGTTGCTGAACCTGTTGATGTTGGAATTAAGGATAGGCTGCTTGCACGAGCCCGTCTTAAATCTTTATGTGGTGTATCCAATATACTCTGTGTGTTGGTAAAATTATGAATTGTCGTAATTGATCCATGAATAATACCAAATTGTTCATGGATGATTTTAACCACTGGCGCTAAACAATTAGTGGTACATGATGCAGCGGTAACAATATCGTGTTGAGAATGATCGTATAATGCGTCATTAACCCCCATAACGACGTTCAGTGCTCCATCTTTTACTGGACAAGACACAACAACCTTTTTTACGCCAGATTCAAGATAAGCTTGTAAGCAGTTATTACTTTTATGCTTCCCTGTACATTCAACAACAATATCAACACCATACGATTTCCAGTTTGTCTCCGTAATAGCATTATTTCTTGAATAAGATACTTTTTTACCATCGATGATTAATGAATTATTAGCGACCGTTACCTCTTTTTCCCATTTACCATGAATAGAATCAAAGCATAATAAATGTGCGGCAGTATGCACATCACCGTAAAGTTCATTGATATGGACAATATCAAAATCAAAATTCCATGCAGTCCTCAAGGCAAGTCTGCCCATTCTTCCAAAACCATTGATTGCTACTTTCTTTCTCATATCACTTTATCCTTTTATACGTATAAGCATATATAACTTTCAAAAATTTTTACTTGCAGGTATTCTGAAGTTCAGAAAACTTTGTTAAATCAATTTTAAATTCAGGAGTTTCAACACCATTAACTTTAAGTTGTGTCATAATAGTATGAGCAAGTTTATCTTTTCCTATTATTTGATAGTAAATCCAGGTTCCTTCACGTCTTGACTTAAGGATATTATTATTACGTAGATAGGCGAGATGACGGGAAATTACACCCTGAGAAATTTCTAATGTGTCAACGATATTACAGACACAAAGCTCTCCATGTGTTAGCAGTAGATTTAAAATGCGAAGCCTGATAGGCTCTGACAAACACTTAAATAGTTGTGATAAATCGTTTGTATTCATGAGGCGAATTATATATGCGTAAGCATATATATCAATTTTATAATGAAATGTTTTTTATTATCAAGTATTCCGTGGCCAGTACATGATTATAAATACACCAACCAGGCAAACTATACCGCCTATAATATCATATTTGTCTGGAGTTGTTTTGTCTATCTTCCATCCCCATAAGATCGACATTACAACAAATACCCCTCCATATGCTGCGTAAACCCTACCAAAGTGAGCGGGTTGAAGAGTTGGTATAATTCCATAGAGTACCAGGATAATTCCACCCAATACACCGATTAAGAGACTCTTACCTTCGCGAAGCCAGAGCCAGACAAGATATCCACCGCCAATCTCACATAATCCTGCCAGTACAAATAGTATGATAGATTTAGTAATTAGCATTGTATAAGGTTAAAAACTCCTTTTAGCGTTAGTGCTAATGAATGTAAATATACTATTATTTTCAGTAGTTTGATACCTTAATTTCGTCCATTGTTCCCGTTATGAGAAAAACTATACGTTCACAGATGTTAGTTACACGGTCTGCGATTCTTTCAAGGTTATGGGCTGCCCATAGCAGGTAAGTGGCCCTTGTTATTTTTGTAGGGTCCTCAGTCATAAATGTTAGAAGTTCTCTGTATGTCTGGTCGTAAAGAGCATCAACCTCGTCGTCTTCTTCGCAGATTGCTTTTGCTGTTTCGGCATCTCTGTTTATAAAAGCGTCAATACTTCTCATAAGCATGTCAGATGCCTTCTCGGCCATCCTTGGAATATCAACTAATGGTTTTATAAGAGGATTGTCTCCGTGCATAATTGCAATCTTGGCGATACCTTCAGCATGATCACCCATGCGTTCCAGATCAGTAGAAATACTCAGCACGGCTATCAATTCACGTAAATCAGTTGCAACCGGCTGTTGAGTTGCAAGCAGATTTATGCATTTCTCTTCAATATCCCATCGTTTTCTGTTTATAAGTTGATCATCTTTAATTACTTTTTCCGCCTTTGTGATATCAAGATTTCTTAAGGCATCAACGGAACGGTATAGTGCTTCATTAACCATTTCTCCCTGGACAATTATCTCTTTTTCAAGTGCCTTCATATTTTCTCTGAAAGTCTTTCTTCCCATAATTCTCCTCAATTAATAATCCTTACAAATAAATAATATATGGTTTTTTCTCTTACCCTAATCATCTCCACTTCTGGGAGAGGGTTAGGGTAAAAGGTTGATTCAACCAAAATTGCCGCTGATATAATCTTCAGTGAGTTTTTCTTTGGGATTTGTGAACAACGTATTAGTATCTCCATATTCAATGAGTTCTCCCATATAGAGAAAACCGGTAATATCTGAAGCTCTCGCTGCTTGCTGCATATTATGGGTAACAATGATAACTGTGTACCGTTTCTTCAGCTTCATCATTAATTCTTCTATCTTGAAAGTGCTGGATGGATCAAGGGCAGAGCATGGTTCATCCATCAAAATTATTTCAGGTTCAATTGCAAGTGCCCTGGCAATACACAGTCTCTGCTGCTGACCACCTGATAATTCCATAGCAGGTGTATGTAATCGGTCTTTAACCTCTTTCAGTAATCCGCAATCTTGCAGAGTTGTTTCCACCGTCGTAGAGATTTTCCTTTTATCTTTTATACCATTAATTCTTAAACCGTAAGCAATATTATCAAAGATTGACTTTGGGAATGGATTTGCCTTCTGAAACACCATACCAATCTTTCTCCTGATCTCTGTTACATCAGTATCACCGGCATAAATATTTTTATTATGAAACAATATTTCACCTTCTACCCTTGAATCAGGTATGAGTTCATTCATCCTGTTTATACACCTTAAAAGGGATGATTTCCCGCACCCAGATGGGCCTATAATAGCTGTTATCTTTTTTTCTTCTATCTCCTTATTGATTTTATTTAAAACCTGTTTCTTGCCATACTTTAAACTTAGGTTATTAATTATAATATTATTCATTTTTTTTTATAATGGTTTAAAATTCAAGGTTATTGACACTTCGACTCCGCTCAGTGTGACGTTGTACTATGCACCGGAGTGACGTCATCCTGAACGGAGTCGAAGGATGGTTTTTTACTTATTTTCAACCTATTGTCTATAACGCAGAGGTTACATATTTCTTTCTCAGTTTATTTCTTACGATAATTGCAACCAGATTTAGACTAAGTACGGTAAGGAGCAATATAAGCGTTGTAGTGTAAACCATTGGTAATGCGGCCTCAACGTTGGGAGATTGAAATCCCACGTCGTAAATATGGAACCCGAGATGCATAAATTTTCTTTCCAGATGGATAAACGGAGAATAACTGTCAAGTGGAAGAGATGGAGCCAGCTTTACAACGCCAGTTATCATCAGTGGTGCGACCTCTCCCGCAGCCCTTGCCATAGCCAGTATCATGCCGGTAAGGATTCCCGGAGTAGCCTGAGGAAGAGTTACTCTCCATAGTGTTTCAAACTTTGTGGCTCCAAGACCATAAGAAGCTTCTTTTAAAGATCTTGGAACAGAAGATATTCCTTCTTCAGTGGCAACGACTACAACAGGCACAGTCATGAGTGCCAGAGTAAGTGATGCCCAGAGAATACCGCCTGTTCCGAAAGTAGGTGTTGGCAAAGATTCGCTGAAGAACATTTTATCTATACCTCCACCGATAAAGTATATGAAAAATCCTAACCCGAATACTCCGAATACTATTGATGGAACACCTGCCAGATTATTTACAGAGATTCTGACAACCCGTGAAAAAATATTGTCACTTGTATATTCCTTTAGAAAAACTGCCGTCAGTACACCTAGCGGTGTAACAACCAGGCTCATGATGAGGACCATTATAACTGTTCCAAAGATGGCAGGGAAAACTCCTCCTTCAGTATTGGCCTCTCTTGGTTCTGCTGATATGAATTCCCAGAACTTAAGGAGATAAAAACAGGATTTTGCATAAACGCCCATTTGGTTTGGATCATATATACGGATAATCTGAAAGACAGGTAGTATCTCATCTCTGCCGTCGGCCAATTGTATTATCACTTTTTTTTCTTTCGCTGAAGTGTAAAGGTTAGTAAGGTTATCTACCTTTTCTGTATACAGCTTTTCAAGTTCCTCCACTTTTGAATTTATAGTGCCAATCTTCCTCAGGGTACTATCTGATTGCGACTCTCGTTCCAGTCTCTTCAGCGCTAGTCGATATTTTTCCATCTTATGATTAATTTTGGCAATCTCTTTTTTTTCAATGCGCCTGATACTTTTGTAAAGGGCCTTGCTTTCCTTTAATAGCGGTTTCAGATCAGTCAGACTCAAGGTCTCAATCCCATTGTCATGTTTCATGCCTTTTAAAAAGCCATACATGTTGCCCCACTCACGCCTTTCAATAGTCAATGCAGTTGGAGGGAAATCCTGATTAAGGATGTTTGAATTATCAAACCATCTGAAGTCCATACCATAAATATCTCTATTTCCAACTTTCAATTTTGTTCTATAAGCGTCTTTCAGATTGGGTATGGGTTCTACCTTGGCTATCTCTCCAATGACCGCACTGTTGTCATTCAACATAAACCTGGTGACATTGTGCGGCCAGAATATTCCAAGTCCTTTTATCATGATAAGTGTGACCAGTCCAAAGATCATCAAAAGGCTGATTGTCAGAGTGCCACCTGATAACCAGATATATGGCTTTCCTGTTTTAAATATCTTTTTCATAGTAATTATAAATGACTATATTTTTTTTTCATTTTCTGCCTTATAAGTTCGGCAATAGTGTTTACGATAAAAGTTGTCATAAAGAGGATCAAGGCTGCTAGGAACAGCACCCGATAGAGTGTTCCTCCCAAAGGAGCTTCAGGTATTTCAACCGCAATATTCGCGGCAAGTGCTCTGAAACCATTAAAAATATTCCAGTCCATAATAGGAGTATTTCCGGTTGCCATGAGAACAATCATAGTCTCGCCTACTGCTCTTCCAAAACCAAGCATAACTGCAGAGAAAATTGCCGGACTTGCGATAGGCAAGACAATTCTTATGGCTGTCTGCCATGGAACGGCACCAAGTGCAAGGGAGGCAGAGGTGAGGTTTTTGGGAACATTGCTCATTGCGTCTTCGGATATCGTAAAGATAATCGGTAATACGGCGAACCCCATTGCAAATCCTACAACAACTGCATTTCTCTGGTCGTACTGTAGACCCAGAACATCCAGAAACCATTGGCGGTAATCTCCCTTTAAAAGAAATGACTCAAAAGATCCACCTAGATAGATAGATGCTAAAATGGCTACGATAAAAAACGGTATGAGAAAAATGGCTTCCGTACCATTACGATACTTACCTTTTACATAACCAGGAAGGCATTTCCATATACAAAACGCTACCGCAATAAATAGTAAAAGGAAAAAAGGCATTATTATAATTGCCGGAAAGATCCTTTCCATTAAGGGCGCAAGCCACAGACCGGCAAGAAAGCCTAGAATAACACTTGGGAGAGCTGCCATAAATTCGATAGAAGGCTTTATAATTTTCTTTAAGGAGTCATGGAGAAATTGAGATGTATATAGTGCCGAAAGTATTCCAATCGGTATTGCAATGATTAAGGCATAAATAGTCCCCTTAATAGTACCAAAGATCAGAGGTACTAGTCCGAACTTTGGTTCGAAATCATCAGTTCCTCCTGTGGATTGCCAGGAATGCTCTGGCTTTTCATATCCCTCATACCACACTTTTCCAAAGAGGGTCCTGAAGGTAGTTTCCGGATGTGGATTTGAAATACTCCAATGAGTTAGACTACCTGCAGAATCTGCCACAAGAATCCCATTAGACTTTGGCGAATAGGCGATGGCAGTAGGCATTGACTTTGATTTCAGGTTTAATAGAGTCTGCTCTGATGTAGCATGTTTCAGATGGATTGTTCCGTCGGACGCAGCAGTTACAAAGCACTTGTTTCTTATGGAAGAAGCTATAGATGTTATGTCTGATTGATGTGGCTTGCCGACATGCACCTTTTTAAGGGTCCAACCTGATGATGTTGCTTCGTCTCTTACCTGCATCCATATGTTTACATTACCTTTCTGATCTCCTGCTACAAGAGAAACATCTCCCAGCAAAAACCCGAGTGAAGTTATTGGCTCTTCAGACACCTTTATCTTTTCTTCCAGGAAAGAATTTTCCTTCTCTCTCACATTTATATGGACGATCTCTCCGTGTTCAGTTCCGACATAGAGATTCTCCATAAAGTAGTCAATAGCCAGCGATGTTACAGGTAATTCTTCTCTTTGTTCTGTTGATTTATAAGATACTGCCTGCTCCAGTATTGCAGTAATGTCAGTTATTACTTCACTTTTCTCTTCCCCGCCAAAGAGATTTTCTTCTATCTCTGTGGACTTGAGTAAGAGTCTGCCGTCTTCCGTATTAAAAACTGTAGTTGTTACTCCCTCATCACTCTTTGAGGTAATATACTGTATTTCTTTTCCTGCTTCATCAGTAAAGATAACTTCTTCGTCAGATACGACAGGGGTAATAATTCTTTCTTCGTCTTCAAAGGATACGGAAAACTCAATATTTACACGGAAAACCCTGCCGTCATTAGTTCCCATTACAATATGGCCTTTGTCATTACAGGCCGCAGTGATGGTAGAATTGTTGATTCCTTTAATATCATGCATCTTGATCAGCTTACCGTTTGAAAGAGAGAGAAAGTCGATATTGCCATCTTCATACACCGCGTATGCAATCTCCTGATACTCGTCTAAGCCAACTGAAATGGCTTTTCCACTCAATGAACAGGTATGTTCTTCCAGTACACTGGCACCCTTTAAGAGAGGAAATACTTCAAGGAAGATGAATACAAATAGAGTAAGGATAACAAGTATAACAGCCGCACCACCTAAGGTAATGCCCCAGTGTGCGGTTTTGTCAATCAATTTTCTTTTATTAATGATTTTCATAAACTAATTTAATGCATAGGAATCTCAATGTTAATGATCCTTCGGCTCCGCCCAGTGTGACATCATCCTGAGCGGAGTTTAAGGATTGTTTGTGTCCCGATAGTGAACTACTTTATTTTCCCAAGTTCTTCATCGATAACGGAAGCAGGTAAAGGAATATAACCGTCTTTTATAACTACTTCCTGTCCTTCCTTGCTTAAAATGTATTTCACAAACTCTAATATCAGAGGATCAAGTGGTTTGCCTGGCTTTTTATTAACATAGACATAAAGAAACCTTGCCAGTGGATATGATCCATCTAATACGTTTTCTATTACCGCCTCTTTATAAGAGTTACCTTTCTTAACAAGAGGTACGGTACGTACACCGGAAGTTTTATACCCGATACCACTATATCCTATTCCGAACCTGTCTTCTGTAACTCCCTGCACAACAGATGCGGAGCCAGGCTGTTCCTTGACCGTATTCTTGTAATCACCCTTAAAAAGTGCCTTTTTTTTAAAATAGCCATAAGTTCCGGATGCGGAATTCCGTCCGTAAAGGCTTACGGGTCTGTTTCCCCATTCTCCTACTAATCCAACCTTTCCCCACGTCGTAATATCCTCTCTGTAACGACCTTTTCTTGTTTTTGAGAAGATCGCATCCACCTGTGCAAAGTTCAGACCTTTTATAGGATTGTCCTTGTTTACGTATACTGCCAGGGCGTCAAGGGAGGTCCTTATCTGTGTAGGTTTGTAACCGTATCTCCTCTCAAAATTATCGACTTCAGTTGGTTTCATTGCTCTACTCATAGGACCTATCTGAGCGGTTCCCAGGATTAAAGCCGGTGGGGCGGTCGATGACCCTTTACCTTCTATCTGGACTTTTACACTAGGATATAACCTGTTAAAACCTTCAGCCCAAAATGTCATTAGGTTGTTTACCGTATCAGATCCGATGCTGTTCAGGTTTCCAGAAACGCCGCTGACTTTTGCATAGGGTTTGATATCAGAATCAACTTCCACTGCCCATCCGGTAGAAGATATACCTACCAGAACCAGACTGAAGAGAATCACTGCCAGTAGTAATCTTTTCATAATAACTATTGCTCCTTTTTGTAATTAGAATTATTTGTTTATTTAATATTCTGACATACAGGTTCTTACACCGCTTAAAATGCCAGCTGGTACTGCATGCGGAAAGTGTTGTCTATATCATCTGATCTGCTAACAGAATTTGGTAGTTCGTTGTCCTGACGGATCCAGTTAAGTTGAAGTTTATTGTCGTGAGTCCCGTTAATGAACCAGTTCACACCTAAAGTGGTTTCCCTTACAGCGTCTTCATCTCTTTCATCATCAAAGTCAACAAGCGAATACCGGCCTGCTAACTCAACCTTCTTTGGCAGAATAAAATATCCTCCCTGTACAAAGAAACCTCTGTCAATGATGGTACCAGAACCAACAGAACCACTATTGTCAGAGCCGATGTCATCAAACCTTCGCCAGTAAGCCTCTGCACTGGTTGAGAAACCCCTGTATTTAAGACCATACTCGGCCACAACACTGGTCTTGTCTACTTCCTTAAGTGTTACACCAGTACCAACGGGAGAATCCAGATCAATGGTAGTACTACTAAATTTTTCTCTATCTCCAGCGCTGTCATAAGATATGGCAGCTGACAGGTGGGCAATTGGTTTTTCTGAGAAATTAATATCGCTTTCCACTTCTCCTATACCCTTTCCATATGCACCAAAAGGGTTCCAGGAAGCCCTTGCTATATAGAGCATTTCGTTGTTACCATTTGTGCTCTGATTCCTGGCGTTACCGTTAAATACTCCTGTGTAATACTCAAACTTCTTATTAAGCAGTTTTCCGTGCAGCATTACCCCGATCTGTCGATCCATGGTAAACTCATCCTGTGAGCTAGCACGGTCTATCATCTGCAGGTTCTGAGAAGAAACCACACGCTGACGGTTCCACGGGACCTTCCACTGTCCGAATTGGATAGATGCGGCAGGGTTCTTGTTCCATGATGCCCAGAAGTCGTATAGCTCTATTGCCTTGCTGCCGTCTACGGTGCCTGTAGAGGCGAGTGCCAGCTCTATCTTATACTTAAAGTGTTTGTACGCCTTACCAGAAAATTTAACTCGCGCACGGCGTAGCCTGAATGAACTGTCATCCTCATCCTGAGCTTTGTTATTAGTGTCTCTATCCTCGTAGCTATATCTAAACTGAATCCTTCCATTTATCTTCATACTGAAGTTTTTGTCCTGTGTCTCAAAGACGAACCCCTTCTTGTAGGCTAATTTGGGCCTCTTCATAATCTCAGCCCACATCCCCTTGCCTTCGCCTTTTTGGAGATATTCGTCAACCCTCTTTCCAATTACTTCTTCGTCTATGGCAGTTACATAAGATTTGGAAATATCCTCCTGCATCTCTATCTTGCTCTTCAGATTGTTAATCATTCCCTGTTGCTTTTGCATCATCTCTTCCATCTTCTTCAATTGGATTTTTAAATCATCATCCTGGGCCGCTACTTCCTTTATTGGCAGAGAAAATAGATTCATGGCTAAAAAACCAACTATTAACCAACTTGCAACTAAAAATGCTCTCATTTTAAATCTCCTTTTTCTGTTTCTGTTTTCGTTAACTTGTTGTTCTAAATTTCTAAGTTATCGCAAAGTTCTCAAGATGTTTGGCTTTTCTCTACGACTTTTGCGCTTTGGAGGAAAGATAGTTATTGCATTCAGGTGAGATATTACGTTTGTATTGTTAACTGAGTATAAAGAAATTGTTAATTTTTGGTTAATTTTTGGTAATACTGGCAATTAGGTAGAAGTATTTTTGAGGCGAGGGCAATATATTGGTGATTTAGATGTTTTAATCACCTTTCCTGATTGTTTCTATGCACAATCCGAAAAATACTGTTTAAGTTTTCAACAATATGTTCAGACTACAGCAAGATGATCTGCTCTGTTTTGGGAGAAAACAAGTTTTATAGACTTTTTCTCATGTAATTAACCATATCAATCATAAATTATCGAAAAAAGTGAACTTTTCTAAGGAAATAAATAGATATTGTCACTGTATACAAAACTGGCATATGCTTCGCTTATAATTATCTAAATTTCAACCAGCACGATATTTAGTGAAAAAGAAGATAAGCATAAAATATGAAAAAAGTATTAGTAATTGAAGATAACGCGGCGAATATGACGCTCTTCCGCATTCTGCTTCACTTAGGTAAATTTAATCTATTAGAAGCAGATGATGCTAAAAGCGGAGTCTACTTATCTTGATGGCGATTTAACCTCCTATTATTGATTGATTAAGAGCAACATGATTATTAAAAATGATACAGTCATGATATCTATACTAGGAGTGGTAATAACTACATATACTGTGTTTAGTACTGAAAAGAATACAAAAAAGGATGGTTGTAGCGGATACTAAACAAAGCCAATTAAACCAAAACACTTTTGGTATAAAAATACATGAAAAATACGCAGAGCAAGTTTAAAAATACTCTGGTCCTTGCCACATTTCTTGTATTATTGTTTACACCTGTCCTGGCTCAAAACGTATTCGCCGACGATGACCTTACAAGTTTGAGCCTTGAAGATTTGATGAACATTAATGTCACGTCGGTATCCAAAAGACCGCAAAAACTAATAGATGCTGCTTCTGCAATCTATGTGATAACTCAGGAGGATATTCGGCGCTCCGGTGCAACTAATATTCCTGATGCACTGCGCAGAGTACCGGGTATACAAGTTGCACATATTAACGCGAATACATGGGCTATCACTTCGCGCGGACTTAATAGCTTTTTATCCAATAAGTTATTGGTCCTTATTGATGGTCGCTCTGTGTATTCACCAATGTTCTCCGGAGTATACTGGGACGTTCAGGACACTCTACTCGAAGACATTGACCGTATTGAAGTAATACGTGGTCCCGGAGCTTCGCTTTGGGGTGACAATGCCGTCAATGGTGTTATTAACATTATTACTAAACATGCAGAAGATACACAAGGGGGCCTATTAAGTACCGGATATGGGAACGAACAACAGGGATTCGGCAACCTGAGATACGGAAGTAAAATTGGAAACGATGCATATTTTCGAGTTTACAGCAAATACTTTAATCGAGATAATGCGGTCGATGCATCTGGCAAAAAAACAGATGACAGCTGGTATGCTCAACGTGGTGGCTTTCGCATCGATTGGGATGTTAACAAACAAGACTCCTTAATCGTTCAGGGAGATATATATAATTCAAAATTTGGAGAATCTGTTGAGACGGTATCGTTGACTTCTCCTTTCTCAAATACTATTAACGATGACTCAGACTTTGCCGGTTGGAATGTATTGACACGGTGGAAGCATACGTTTTCTGACTCCTCAAATCTTGAACTTCAACTATATTATGACCGGACGGAAAGGGAATCAATTACGCTGAGAGAAGATCGAGACACTTATGACCTTGATTTTCAGCATAGGTTTAAATTTGGAGAAAGACAGGACATTATGTGGGGACTTGGGTATCGTCTTACTCATGACAACATCAGGAATTCGTTTGATTTCTCCTTCAATCCGGATAACCGTGATATGTCTCTCTATAGCGGTTTTGTTCACGATGAAATCACACTGATTGAGGATAAACTACGGCTAACGGTTGGTTCAAAACTATCATACAATGTGTTTACCGGTTTAGAGATCCAACCAAATGCTCGACTACTATGGAAACCGCTTGAACGCCATTCAACCTGGTTATCTTTGTCACGTGCAGTAAGGACTCCATCTCGTGCAGAAAATGATATTCGAATCAATCAAGAGGTGCTTTCATCCGGTGCGCTTGTGTCATTGTTTGGTGATCATGGCTTTGATTCCGAAGTACTTTATTCCTATGAACTGGGTTATCGTTTTGCTCCTTCAGATAATCTCTCTGTAGATCTTGCCTTGTATTATAGTAACTACGATAAGCTGCTCACCCTTGAGCCTGGCACGCCATATCTTGAAACCTTACCGACACCGGCACATATAGTCGCTCCTTTTATTGGTAGAAACGAGATGGATGGAGAGGTTTTTGGTATGGAGATGGCTGTTGATTGGCGGCCCGTTGATTGGTGGCACTTGAAAGCGTCATATAGTTATCAACAGATACTAATGCATCTCAACAAAAGTAGTCTTGACACTACGTCAGAGAGTATTGAGGGGGCAACTCCTCATAATATGTTCTTCTTAAGATCATCTTTCGATCTACCCGGGAATGTGGAGCTTGATTTGTCACCTCGCTATACTGATACTCTTCCTTCTGTGAAAGTTGACAGTTTTGTGGAACTAGATGCACGCTTGGCCTGGAAACCATTTGAAAACTTGGAAATATCACTGATTGGTCAACACTTGCTTGACAATCACCATCCGGAGTACAAACAAAGTGTGATTGTGTCAACCGGATCCACTGAAATCGAGCGCTCTGTTTTTTTTAAAATAGAATGGAGCTTCTGATTTTTCTATAGAACAAGAGTTGATATAAATAATTACAATCATTCGTAATTTGATGTTTTATAAAATGTATTTATATACCAAAAACAAAATAACTTATATTAGCCTCATCATCATTCTCATTTGCTACTGTATAGGTAATGGTGTCTCCAATACCTATGCAGCGCCGAAGAGTAAAGAATACTATGTCAAGGCCGCATTTCTATTAAACTTTGTTAAATTTATTGAGTGGCCTTCTCATGATCTTTCCGACACTTCCTCATCGTTAACCCTTTGTATCCTCGGTAATGACCCATTTGATGAAGCACTTAAGACTATAGAAGATAAAATAGTCAAAAATAAGAAATTGGTTATTAAAAGATGCTCAAGGGTAGAGGATATTGGAGAGAGTCAAATCATATTTATCTGTACATCAGAAAGGAAAAAGCTACCAGAGATTCTTACAAAGATAAAAGATAGGCCGATATTAACGGTGGCAGAAACCAAAAACTTTTGTCAATCCGGTGGAATCGTAAACTTCATAGTTATAAAGAATAAGGTTCGTTTTGAAATTAATGTAGATGTTGCAAAACGTTCAGGATTGAAAATAAGTTCAAAGCTCCTGAAGCTCGCAAAAATTATTAAAGAAAGGTAGTTTTCATTTTGAGATTTCGAGATTTTTCTATAAAGCATAAACTTTCATTGATCACAATGCTGGTATGCAGCATTGTATTACTGATAACCTCTGCAATATATATAATCAATGACATTATAACACTCAAAAAGACAATTGCAGAAAAACTATTTATCATTTCAAAAGTAATAGGTTCAAATAGTACAGCAGCATTATCTTTTGAAGATGAAGATGCTGCTGTTGAAATTCTTGCTTCTTTAAGTGAAGAGCCTCATGTTCTCTCTGCGATTCTCTACGATAAGGAAGGAAATGTATTTGTTAAATATCTTAGTAATGGCCCCAACTGGGATTCACTAGCACTTCGTAGGATGAATGATATCTCGCAGAGTGAAGAGAAATTAAAGGATTTTCAATTTGAACACGTGGTAAAACTAAGCGGAGTTTTGACTATAGAACAGGATATGGGCCCTATCAAGTTGGAAAGAGGTACTCCGGCTCGACGTACTACTAAGATGGTGTCTCATGAGCCAAAAGGTAGAAACGTACACCAGGGATCAAAACATTTTTTAGAAATGGAACACCATTTTTGGGACAGTCACACGAAATTACCAGAAAATTTTGAAAGTAGTTATACATTCTGGAAAGATCACCTGGATACGCTTCATAGTATTTCTCTCGATGGAGAAAAAATTGGTGCCATTAGCCTACAGTATAGTCTAGAGGAACTGTACTCCCTTATAAACTGGTATATTATTACCGGTGGAATTGTTCTTATTATTTCGTTAACTATTACCTATTTTCTTTCTTTACGATTCCAGATTTTGATATCCAGACCAATATTACATCTGATTAAGACTATGAAAGAGATTTCTGATAAGAAAAACTACTCTATCAGGGTAACAAGTGAGAGAAAGGATGAGTTTGGTATCCTTACTGATAGCTTTAATGATATGTTGGGACAGATATATAGTCGTGATGAAGAGCTTGAAGGACATCAAAAAGATCTTGAGAGAAAAATTGCCATTCGCACCGATGAATTGCACAAGGCTACTGAAAAAGCGATGACAATGGCACAGCAAGCCAAGGCCGCCAATACTGCCAAGAGTGTGTTTCTGGCCAACATGAGCCATGAAATAAGAACACCAATGAATGGTATAATGGGTATGACTGAATTTTTGTTAGAGACTAATCTGACTCATGAACAGCGTGAACTTACTGATACCGTACGTGAAAGTACGGATGCTTTAATGACTATTATCAATGATATTCTGGACTTCTCCAAGATAGAGGCGGGAAAGCTGGAGCTGGATAATATTGACTTTGATCTATGCGTTACAGTGGAAAGTTCCTTTAATCTCTTTGCTGTTAAGGCAGACAAGAGTGGTCTCAGTTTTTCCTACTTTATAGATCCGGAAGTTCCATCCATATTGAATGGTGATCCTGGAAGATTGAGACAAGTGATAAATAATTTCATTAGCAATGCAGTTAAATTTACTGAGAAAGGTGAAGTTGTTGTCAACGTGACACTGACAGAGGAAACAGATTCTGATGCTATTGTACGGTTCGCTGTACAAGATACCGGTATTGGTGTTCCTGCCAATCGTAAGGATCATTTGTTTAGGTCATTTACACAGGTAGATACTTCTACCACCAGAAAGTATGGTGGCACCGGACTTGGATTGGCGATTTCTAAACAGATTGCCGAGATGATGGGAGGACAAGTAGGTCTGGAAAGTGAAGAGGGCAGAGGGTCTACTTTCTGGTTTACGGCGGTACTGAAAAAATCGCCTTCTGGGCAGCAACGTGTTCCATTAGACTTGGGAGATATCAAGAATCTATACGTACTGGTTGTAGATGACAACGATACAAATCGCAACATTCTAAGGAAATATCTCGAATCATGGCATTGCCGGGTTGAGGAAGCTGTCTCTGCTGAGGAAGCCATGAAGAGATTGTTTAATGCTGTTAAAAGAAATGACCCATTTCAGATTGCCTTGATTGATTTTTGTATGCCTGAGATGGATGGAAGCTCACTTTGTAGAAAGATCAAGGCAGAACAACAATTCAAGGATTTAGTCATTGTAATGCTGACGTCACTCAGTAACCGAGGGGATACTGAGCATTATAAAAAATTGGGATTTGCGGCATATCTGCACAAACCCGTAAAGCAGTCACAATTGTTTGATTGCCTCAGGATAGTTGCGGATGAATCTGCAGGCATTGAGAATGAGCCATCCAGGCAAATAGTTACGCAGAATTATATATCTGAGGGCCATAAGCAACATGTTCGTATACTTCTGGTAGAGGACAATATCATTAATCAGAGGGTTGTCTTGCGTATTCTGGAGAATAAGCTTGGATATCATGTTGATGTTGCTAATAACGGAAAAGAGGCTATTGAGCGTCTGGAGGGGTTTGATTATGACCTGGTAGTGATGGACTGTCTGATGCCGGAGATGGACGGTTACGAGGCTACTCGCAAAATACGTGATAAGAGTTCACATGTTAAGGACCATAACATACAGATAATAGCCATAACTGCCAATGCCATGGAAGGAGATAGGGAAAAGTGTCTTGAAGCTGGCATGGATGATTACGTTGCCAAACCGATCAGCACAAAGAAACTGGAAGATGCAATAAACAGGAACCTGGGTAACGACAAAAAAAAGAACTTACCACCAGTATAGCTGGCGGTTTAATTTATTAGTTATAGTAATAATTTTATCATGTAGTCAGGGTGAACGAGCTTCTAGATATCAGAGAAAGACACTTGAGTATGACAAAAATTTTATGCGCAAATTTATAACCGGACACTACTGATATTTACTAAACCATTGTAGATAATACAATGGTTTACAATGGCACAATAATTGCTATTTTAACAAGTGTTTTTTTACATATAAATCGAGCTACTTATTAATGGTATACAGAATTACAGTTGGTTACATTATTTCTATCTGCATCTCCAGTATGCTCATACTCTTATCTTGTGATATAGCAAGAGCGAAATCTGAGGATATAGATTTGACAGAACTTGACATAAGCGATCTTATGGAGATAGAGGTGGAAACAACTTCCGCTAGAAGGGAATTAAAGGTAACAGAGTCGCCTTCTACCACGTCAATCATTTCAAGAGAAGATATTGAAAATTCATGGGCTACAAATATTCCTGATCTCCTTAGAAATACCCTCGGTATTGATGTAATTGGTATTTACAGCGGAGCACACATGGTCAGCCTCAGGGGTTCAAATCCATTCTCCTCGCTGAAGGTTGCAATACTAATAGACGGGCAGCTGCTGGAACCACTTATGTATGGTACAGCCGTTTGGAATCAATTACCTGTTCCCATAAATGATATTGAAAGAATTGAAGTGGTACGCTCACCTGGTGTTTTGTATGGTGCAAATGCATTTCATGGGCTTGTCAATATCATCACTAAATCTCCGACGGAAAAGGCCACACACACCGTTTCAACCACTGGAGGAGAAATAGAAACTTTTATCGGTACAGCACAAACATCAGGGAAAATTGGTCGGTTCGGGTACCGTGTCAGTTTGGAAAAATATCAAGCGGATGAATATCCTAAGGAAGAGGATAAATACAAATTTGACCGTACCTCTGACAGACACGCCACAGGCAACGCATTATTAAATTATACCAGCAAAGATGGAACTTCCGTTACCACTGCAACTCTTGCTGATAATCGTTATCATCACTGGGATCGGTTACCTGACCGTCTATGTGAAACATATGTTCAGGGTGACCACAGGTATGCACGTTTAAAGTACAAAAAAAATCTTTCAGATGAGTCAAATTATGAGATTAGCCTAAACCATAATTTCAGCTCTTTTGAACTGACTAATAATAGGGCACGGATAGCTGACCCCTTTGTTCCTGATTTACATAAAAGTAAGAGTTCTCTCTTATTTCAGCACTCATTACCTTTTATGGAGAGGCATTATTTTGTCTGGGGATCACAGGCAACGCTTGAGAAAACGAGAGACAGAGGTGAAAATGATTTTATGAGAGACGACATGAACAGAGGGCTCTATGGGTTCTATTTACAGGATCAAATATCTCTAACAGATAACTTAAAATTGTTTATCGGTGGTCGTGTTTCACATCATTATGTAACTGATTTCAACGTTTCTTCTTCTGCTAACCTGGTCTACACATTTAATGCATGGCACACGATACGTCTGTCAGCTACACGAGTTGTGCGTGAGCCCAATATTTATGAAACGTATATGAACTACGCTCAACCCAGTGGTGTAAGTGGTAAGGTTGGCTGGTATAAAGGTAATACCGATCTGGATGCCGAGATCAACCACGCACTTGAATTGGGTTATCAATTCCAAAAACCGGGAATAAAATTTGAGGCAGTGGGGTTCATATATGATACAAAAGATATAATCGAGAATCGACATACCGGCAATGCTACGGTTAATGGTGTTTTTCTGCCGGTAATGCAGTTTTTCAACATGACAGACACAAGAGTTGTTGGGGTGGAAGTTGGTGGAGAGTGGGCTCTTAATGACAAACTGAAATTCACTTTAAACACATCCTTTCAATCACTTGATAGCGACAGCCACATTCCTACTCACTCTGAAGGCAGAATGGGAGACGGGTATGCACCGGAATGGAAGGTAAACGCTGGTGTCGATTATCAACTCAATAGTAAGTTGCGGGGAACATTATTTATGAATTATGTAGACGATGTAGTTTGGGAAAGACCAGTATGGAAGTCCTCAACAGGAGCGGAATCAATTGCGACTCCAAGCGAGGGCAGTTACAATACCGTGAATCTAAATATTGCCTGGAAGCCTATTGATCGCGTGAAGATCTCATTCAAAGCTTTCAATTTGCTTGACACCCAACATATGGAATGGGCACCAGTTGCATCTAGTTTCAATTCAAGAAGAGCATTAATCAATATTACCTTTAACTTCTAATGAAATACAGACGGTAATTAAGCAGTACTTTTTATTGTCAGAGTGTATTTGCCTTGTTATGTGTGTTTTTATTTCTGTTTAAGAATTTCTTTGATTTCACTCAATTCCTTTTCCAGCTTCTGGCTGTGAACACAGTTTTTGTAAGACATTATAATCAATTTTACTGAAATCAAAAAGACGCCAGCTTCTAATAAAAGATCATGCGTAAAACCTTTGGTAAATAATGCAACACCAAAAAGTATAAGGGTAATTATTATGATGAATACGGATCCCGTATCGATATTTTTTATCATTAAATTGACCTCATATTTTCAAACCTACTAAAAAGTTTTATAGCTTATTTATGTCAAATAATAGTCCCATCGGGGATTACAGCTCCTTTTTCAACGACGACAATACCGTCCTTTATCACATATCCTTCTCCTTCTGAATCGTCTAGTTTCTTCTGATTGATAATCTTCACATCATTCCCTATATAAGCATTCTTATCAATAATTGCCCGTTCAATGATACAGTTGCTCCCAATACCCATCTGTATCCGTTTCTCTTTCTTGATTTCATTCGTTTCATAAAAATCGGCTCCCATAATAATAGAGTCTGTGATGATTGTGTTTTTTTTAATTACACTTCGCACTCCAATGACAGATCGGTTAATAGATACGTTGTGAACAATACATCCGTCAGAAATGAGTGAGTCTCGAATATCACACTGTTCTAACCGTGAAGGGGGTAAGAATAACGGTTGCGCATAAATAGGATATTCCGTGTCGTAAAACGTCATCTGTGGAGAAGGAGATGCCAGACTAAGATTGGCTTCGTAAAATGCCCGTATTGTACCAATATCTTCCCAATAATCCTTATGGAAGAAACCGGTCAGCTTTTTTTCTCCGAGTAGGCTGGGGATAATATGCTTTCCAAAATCAGGCTCATCTGTGCTTTCCATAAGCTCACAGAGATAATCTTTCGAAAACACATAGATTCCCATATTGGCCAATACATAATCTTTGTCTGCGTTCAACCCTTCAGACTGTTTAACTGATGAGGGGACATAATATGATTCAATTAGTGAAGCATCTTTTGGCTTCTCGGTAAATGCATTGATATCTCCTTTATCATCTACTCTGGCAAGACCAAATTCTGATGCCTTCTCTTTGTCTACAACAGTCAGTGCGATGGTAACATCCGCTCGGCTCTCCTCATGCTTTGCAATAATCATCTTATAGTCCATTTTGTATAATTGATCACCTGAAAGGATCAGGCAATATTCAACATTCATGTCTGCTGAAATGTGTCTGATATTTTTCCTTATGGCATCTGCAGTTCCCTGTAACCACTCTTTGTTCTCCATGCTCTGTTCAGCAGCAAGGATACGTATATATCCACGGGAGAAATGATCGAATTTATAGGTTTCGTAAACGCTTCTATTAAGGGACTCTGAATTAAATTGGGTGATGACAAAAATCTTTTTTATTCCTGAATTAATACAATTGCTTACCGGAATGTCAACAAGCCGGTATTTTCCTCCAAGCGGGACAGCAGGTTTTGACCTCTCTTTTGTTAAAGGATACAGTCTTGTCCCTTTTCCTCCTCCCAGAATAACTCCAGCTACATGGTTCATGTTTATATTGCTCATCGCTCTGCTCCTTTCACTCCAATAACGTTAGATTATAGAATGAAATTAAACATTTACGGGAAAAGTTCAACAAAATTATTTACCACTCTGAAAAAACTTTTGTATCCAGTCCCTGCTCTCTTCTCTCTCCATTCTATCATATTCAGGTTAAATATTACGGTTGTATTGTTAATAGAGTATAAGGAAATTGTTAATTTTTAGTTAAGTATCGGGAAGAATAATTTAATATTATCTGGCCATTGTCTTAATATCATTTTAATAGTTATTTGCGATATTTGCAGTTGTATCTGGATATAATCCATTATTATATTTAAGGAATTGAATAATGCCGTTTTGTGTGTAAAATACAACGTATATTATGAGAGAAATTAATAAGAAATACATTAATGGTTATGAGGCAGTTAAGCCAATTGCTTTATCCATATAAAGAAAGGGTAATAACAGTGAAAATATCAGTAAATATAACAAAACATCTGGCTTTCCGTGGAGCTGAAGTTTTTTTGATGATGGCCCTGTTGGCATTGATCACTTTACCAACTTTTGCCCAGGAGGACTTGTGGGAGGAACTAAACGATCAAGCTGCTAAACTTTTACAAGAGCGGAGATATGCGGATGCAATTAAAGTGTGTGAGGAAGCAATACAGGTTGCCACGGACACATTTACTCCTGACCATCCTTGTGTTGCCATTTCCAAAAACTTGCTGGGAACACTTTATTGGACTTATGGTAGATTCTCCGAAGCGGAACCTCTCTTTATGCAGGCTCTTCGGATTTATGAAAAGGGGCTTGGGTCGGACCATCCCAAAGTTGCTACAGTCCTGCAGAATTTAGCGGATATGTATCTGGCCCAGGACAGGTATGCTGAGGCAGGGCCCTTTTACCGGCAGGCTATTACAATATACGAGAATGCTTTTGGACCGGAACATCCCAGTGTTGTGGCCGCATTGAACAGCCTGGGAGGACTCTTTCAAGATCAGGGTAAATACTCGGAAGCGTTACCGGTTTTCGAACGGGCGTTGAGAATCGAAGAAAAAACCCTTGGTCAAGATCATCCTGATATTGCTACGTCGCTGAATAATCTGGCAACACTTAATTTCTACCTCGGTGCAAACGAGATGGCTGAGTCCCTTTATATACGGTCACTTGAAATATATGAAAACGCTTATGGTAAAGAACACCCTTTTGTTGCAACTGTGCTGGTTAACATGGTAGAGTTCTATGAAAAAACAGGAAGAAGAGGTGAAGCGGGAATATTCGCAGAAAGATTGAAACAAATTCAATCAAGGTATCAGTGAGGGAAGTTTAAAGTGTGCTAAAGTGTAAAGTGCCTAAAGTTGCGTACCGATGTATAGTACCCAGACGGTAGAATTTTTTTTTTTACTTTAGGCACTTCAAACTTGTTTGCAGTTATGTATCCTTTTTGAGTTGATCGGCAACTGATGTAAAGAGGATGTTCTGCGCTTCAATAAGTTTCTTATATTTGGATTCAATCCTTTCAAGGTTTTTTGATTTTACGGCATCAAGCAGATCACCTTCGATTTCGGCAACCTCAACTCTTTTATAATAATCCATAGTCTCTTTAAGATGTGCCAATACGATCTTTCCGGTAAGTACCGGATGGTTATTTGTCACATTTGCGTCTTTAAATATCGTACCATGTTCCAACTCAACTTCCAATCCCTGTCGGAAAGTATCAAGTGCGATATCCATGTTTGTCGTATTTACCATTTTCAGGATCGTAGTAGCCTCTTCATCTGAAACTACGGGATCAGTTATTAAAGACCAATCTCTCAATTCAAGTATATCGCATACTCTCTTTACCTCAGCTTTTGTTACGTGTTCAGTTAAAGGCATTGTGCGCTCCTTTTCTTAACAATAATGATTTCATTTTAATTCCTAAGTCTAATAGATTGTTTTTTAGAAAGCAAGTTAAAATTCACGTCTACACAAGGAAAGAGCCTCTCTCGATTTTGAGCATGAAAACATGCTTTGTTGACTCCTTTTACTTGTGCTTTTCGTGGCAACCACTTCTGCTCTGAGCAAGTGATTCTACAGCTGAAC
Source organism: Candidatus Scalindua sp. (assembly GCA_018670825.1). Lineage (GTDB taxonomy): Bacteria > Planctomycetota > Brocadiia > Brocadiales > Scalinduaceae > Scalindua. The sequence goes on from JABHIW010000114.1 coordinate 38,245, forward strand.
TCATTGCGTTCAGGTCGGAAACTTTAAACGCATCGAGCAAAGAACTTGCCTGTTTCAAAAAGGTCTCATAAAACTCTTCTCCTTTGTTCGGGTAAGTACACATTGCTTTTGAATCCTGATAAAATCGTTCTACCAGGTCAGGTTCCGGGAGAGCTTGCTCTACCACGCAACTCTTCTTAATGGCTTTGAAGTCTTTTGACATACGCCTTTTCAAATCACTGTAGTTTTCAACACCTGGTTCAATGGATGGTGTGGGTTCGCCTGCCCTTTCCTCTGCTTCTGGTAAGGGGTTTGCTAATTTAAATTTGAGTTTAGAGGAGAAGGTGTCACCCTTGACTTTCAGACTTATCTTTACCTCTGTATCAGCAGCTATCGAGCATTTTTCTCCGTTTATAGAGACCGCTCCACTCTCCAGTTCATCTGCTAGCGCTCTCAGCTTCTCAGCCGTCTCCTTGACTGAAAGATAAATCTCTTGTTTTTGCTTTTTTGAGTCTGACATTATTACCTCCATTTTCTGGAATATATATTAAAAGCTATTTGGCAGTAGTTGTTAAGTTTACTTCCCTCTGCATATTGCAATATAAAAAGCAGAAGAAAAATGGATAAGTATTTTATCACATGCGCTATGGAATGCAAGAGTCACATTATATGAGATTCTATGAAACGACATGAGACAGAGTGTGGTAAATTTCATAAGGAAGCTCCGGTGAAAATAAATTAACGGTATTTAGAATAATTAATTTGATATTAAGTTTCTAATGTTTTACTCTAATATGCATCGATGGAGACATAAAGATACGGAGAAATAAGCCAGGAATTTAAATATGAAATTTGTGATTAATAAGTAACGCTAATTAATATGATATTTAAAGGAGAGTTGTGGAATGAAAAAAATCGGTTATGTATCTATCATTATGCTTTTTGCGTTTATACTGACTACCGGTATTTTAACTTGCGGATGGAAGTGCAGTGAGGCGTTATGTGAAGATATCGAATCACGTCATACAGATAAATCGACACCAACTCAGGGACTGATGCGCATAATCAGCTCACATACCTCTAAAATGCTTGATGCAATAATGATTGGTGATTTCGATGCGGTTCTTAAGGAGTCGGTAGAGATCATCAATGCAAGTGATGTTGTCATGCGTATGTTTTTTTCTGATGGTGGAAAGGTGGGAGAGTGGTTCAGTAGAGCAGGTAATGATCCTGACGATCCAAAAGCCGTTCAATCGATGAGGGAGGGCTTTGAGAAATACCTGAAACTGGTTACTGATGCCTCCAGGAATGTCGCTGAAACATCTAAGAGTAAAAACATTGTAGAAACCTATAACAGCTTTGATGCAATGTTGAGAAAGGCGTGCTTTGCGTGTCATCAAACATCCCGTTTGGAATGGCCGGGATGGATGAGGCAGGTGGAGGAGAAATAATTCTGGAATAAGCGTACCTCGAAGAGGGTGATCAGTTATAAGAACACCTTACACTTTATCTGAAAAGGGATAAAGTGTTGAATCTTTTATTATTTTAAATATCCTGATCAACTACCCTCAATAACTCTTTCATGTATTTCCTGGATTTGTCGGGCATTATGACCCTCAATTTTTTCAATAGTGTGGATCTGCTCCGGAGATGCTTCATAAGTGTGCTTATCAATATACCAGTTCACACTTTCTGTAAAAGGCGGTGTGGTGAGCGAGCCTTTGTAGAAATAGAGCCCCTCCTCGGATTTATCCTTCCGAGTGACCATTAAGAGATCACTCAATCTTACACGGCCTGCCTGGATATTATGGACCGAGTGTATTTCCTCCGGAATGAGATCACGGAAGTCACTGATAAACTTATTCTCTCCTCCCATCTTAAAGAGAATACTTACCACCAGATACTCGATCCTGCCATTTTCCTGATCTTCAGCAGCATTTACAATATGCATCTCCATTGGATATGTCATACCGTCCAACTGATGCTCTGATGGTGTATGAAAATGCATCTGCTTGAATTGGAATGTTTTACCGTGAGCCGAGATAGTGCTACCCTCAGCAAAATAGAGCTGTATTGTGTGGCCCAGATTTGCGACAGCATTAACTTCATCCTTGTATCTGACAGTAATGGTTCGACTATCTACATGCTCAACCGATTTAGTCAGAACATTAATAGGCGACTGGATCAATCCGTGGTCAAGTCCCGGCAAGGCAAACCCCTGTTTGTTTTCTTCTGAAATATCAAAAAATTGTGCTTCTAACTCTTCAGTTTGTCTATTATCCTGTAGAATCTTCCTGATATTAATCTCTTCTAACTCTTCAGTTTGTCTATTATCCTGTAGAGTCTTGCTGATGTTAATCTCTTCTAACTCTTCAGTTTGTCTATTATCTTGTAGAGTCTTGCTGATGTTGATTTCTTTGCTTGAATTACAGGCGGTTGACAGGAGAATTGACAGTAAGATTACATAGATTAATTGCTTCATAAGAGATATATACTTAACATAAAAAACAAGTGTATTGCAATACTATATAGCTTAAGCAAGATTCATACCGAATATTTATCTATAAGATAGAATCATCTCGTAATTCATAAGTAATATAACAGGAATACTTTACAAAGAAAAATAGAGGTAGATAATACTCTCTATACTTGTATCCTAGTAGTAGCTGCTAAAATTTTACGCAAAAAAGAGAACTTGAACGAAAAATATTCATGTGTAATTGGTCTTGCAACCTTGGCCAGCCGACTTTTTACGGGAATATCAGCTCTTGAAACCAGAACAGATCATTAAGGCCGATCCTAAAAATTAGGTTGAAGAGGAAGAAGTGAGTTCATCTGTGAATTAGCTTATTATGAGGTCGTGAAGGAGATTGATGAGAGTAATGGGCCGCAGTTGTGTATTCTAAATACACAACTGCGGCTTTAAAATATGTGGTATGATTTGAATTAATGCGCAATTTTCGCTTTAGGTTTTTCAGCAGCTTCTGTTCCATGTTCGGAGGCAGCTTCCGCTGCATCTTTAACTACCTCATTTTCCTTCGCCACCACATTTTCCTTCGCCACCGCATTTGCTTTCGCCACCGCATTTACTTGTGCCTTTTTTCTCCTCAACTGCCTCAGTAGCTTCTGCTTTAAATCCCTCTGCTTTTTTAGCAATTTCAGTTTTCACCACTTCTACTTTTTCAATAATCTCAGTTTTAGTTTCTTCAACAATCTCAGTAACTTCTGCTTTCTTTTCCGTGACTACTTCTCTTGTTTCAGTAACTATTTCAGTCGTTTTCTCTTTTACTTCGACTACAGTTGTTGCTTTCTCACCCTTTTTTGCATCTACCGTAGCAGTATACTCCGCTTTTAATGCAGCTATCATTTTATCTCTTCTGGCTATTCTTGCAGCGTCATCTGCTGCAAATGCAGAGGAAATTGCAGTTCCCACAAAGGCAATTGCAAGTACTATAAATACGAAAGATATTTTTTTGACAACCATGGCTATTTTCCCTTCCTTTCTATAAAAACAGATTGTTCGGATATGTGCCCTTCATCCGTGTCAGTAAAATACTAAATCAGTTTCCAAGTTATGTACAGTTACAAGATTATTGAATACTTACAGAATTGTATCCTCAGCCTATCTCTTGTCAAATAGTTTTTCTGGCTAAACATTGTAGTTTGTACCTGGTAAATTGAGAGATCTTATTTATTATTAGATATTTACGCTATTGCAGTCTCCCGACTAGGCGGGTGTTTATTGCTATCCGATAGGTGTATGTAAATTTCTCATAAATTACGTAACCTGAAGATTGCAGCTACTGAATAGACTATTTCTTAGAGTCGTCTTTTTTGTGGTGGATGCCGAAAAGATGTTTTATCGTTTCTACATATTGGAATCCGCCGCCGTTCTTTGCTTTCTCTTTTCCTACTTTAGCGGGTTTGTGGAGGATTTTGTTGAGTGTTCGCTGCATTGAATAGACTATGTGTTCCCACTCTTCATGTGCAAGCTCTCCCAGTTTAGGACGTAGTCTTTCAAGCTCCTGTTCGCCTATTTCGTGGAAGTGGTTTCTCAATTGAGAAATAGCGGGACCGATTTTCAATTCCTCTGTCCATGCCATATATTTTGCCACTTCCTTATCGATGATTGTAACGCATTTGCTGATATCCTTCTTTCTCTCTTCTGCGTTGCCGTTAGCGACTTTGTTCAAATCATTTATGTCATATAGGTATACGTTATCGATCTTTGCTATTTCAGGGTCAATATCCCTCGGGAAAGCAATATCTATGAGCAGCATGGGGTTACCTCTGCGTGCCTTTATAGCATTTTTTACGTGTTCTGTGTGGATTACATGACGAGGGGATGCGGTAGAACTGATGATTATGTCTGCCTGTGGGAGATATTCATCAAGTTTTTCGTAGTTTATGGCCTTTCCGTCATATTCTTCAGCAAGGGACTTTGCTTTGTCGTAGTTTCTGTTTGCTACTATTGCCGTCTTTGCGCCACGCTCCACCAGATGTTTCAATACAAGTTCGCACATCTCACCTGCACCGATTATGAACAGCGTCTTCTCTGAGAAGTCCTTGAATATCTTTATGGCAAGGTCAACGGCTACCGTACTCACAGATATATTTCCTTTGCCGATGGCTGTCTTAGTGTGTACGTCCTTGGCAACGTTCAGTGAACGCTGGAAGAGCTGGTTCAGGATACTGCCGGTTGTCTCTGCAGTAGTCGCTGTCATATATGCTTCCTTTACCTGAGAGATGATCTGTGTCTCTCCCAGGACGCCTGAGTTGAGGCTGGAGGCAACAAAGAAAAGGTGCCTGACGGCATTGATACCCTGGTGGTGGTACATGTGATTAGCGAATTCCTCTTTAGGCAGGCCGTGGAAGGCTGAAAAGAAATCCAGCAGTGTCTCCTTGTCTAAACTGTCATCGGGTGATGTTGCATAAATCTCAACACGATTACACGTGGAGAGTATTACTATTTCTGAAGACGGAAAAGACTGTGCAAATGAAGAGAGTGCGATTGGCACTGATGAAGGACTGAAGGCAATCTTCTCCCTTACTTCTACTGGTGCAGAGTCATGATTTAGACCGAGAGTATGTAAATTCATAATTAGTAAATTTTAAGATTCAACTTTTATCATTCCGGCTTCATCCGGTATTATTATCTCTTGTTCGAGTGTCGCCGAGCTTTTCTCGTATCCATGTTTATGTCCCATCAAGAATGGACCGATAAAAGTAAGTATTACGATAACAAATCCTGCTATGGTAACCACCGCCACTCTTGTTCCGTGAAAAGAGGCCCCGAGCCTCAAGTGTAATATTGCGGCATAGATAAGCCATGTCAAAGATCCCAATAATACTTTTGGATCCAGGTACCAGTCTAGTCCCAGTATATTAGTCGTTTTAGCCCATACAGTACCTGAAATAAGACCAATCGTCAGTAAAGGAAAACCCATCGTGATTGTTTTCCACATTAACGCATCCAGGTTCTCAAGAGATGGCAAACTCTCAAAAAGAGGGCCAAAGGACTTTTTCTTCAACTGCCTTTCCATTGTCAGGTACATTATGCTGAATATGAAAGAGACCGTAAATGAGGCATAGCCCAGAAATATCGGTATAATATGGGCAAACAGCCAGAATGTCTTTAAGTCTGCTGTCAGTGCCAGGTCGTTTTTAACCAGGGTAACTGCGGCAATCGAAAACCCCGTAACTATCGGCATAACAAATGGAGTCAGTGATTGCAGCCTGTACAAAAATTTGAGTATCACAGAGAGTAAAACAATAAGAGACAGGTAGAACGTGGATGACTCAAAAAGTGTTGATATCGGCAATGTGCCTGATTGTGAACTTAGAGTAATTAAAAAAGCGCAGTGGATTGCTAAACCGGTAAGGATAAAATAATCGGCCAGCCTTTTACTGAATCTGTTCGGATTGAATATAGATCCTACTTCCCATATAGAATCCAGGAGATAGAGGACTATTGCTGCTATAAAAACATATTGTATCGGACTGAACATGCTCGCCATAAAAAATCATTTATCATAGTACGGAAAATCTGTACTATGTCTATGTCAGATAACCATTTGCATAAACCTTGCCGGGCTAAGCAAATTAAAGAAACATATGATTCTATACAAAAAAAGTAATTAATCAAACAAAAAAATGCATTGTGATGGTAGTGAGAAAATGACGGTAAATAGTTTGATAGAATTTCTGTTTAAGCATTTATAGTAAAATGTGTTATGAAAATTTTGCTGTCAGTTTTTAAACGAAGAGAAGAATAATATTTAATGAAGGTAATCATACGAAGACACAGAGACACAGAGATTGATGCTGGACTATGAGAATGGAAAAGCTTGAAATCTTATAATAGTAGAAACAAAAAATGCAATAATATTCTCTTTTATAGTATCAGGACGCTAGTTTATAAACAATGTACTTTAAGTGCAGGGCTTTTAGCTATAGTTTTAATCAGGTGTAGAGTGTTAGCATACTGAAGTGAAATAAGAGTGAAAAGATCTAATTTAAACAATCTCTTAGTTTCCTGGCTTCCTTATAAAAAATTACTATTTAGTTGCTTTAAAAAAACTACTCTAAGGAGGTCAGGAATGCAGGAGAGAAGCAACAATTATAGATATATTTGGTACATTTCCTCGCCTGAATAGCGAAGTTGCCTGCCCGGCCAGATCCGTTCGGACGGGGGCAGGCCTACGAGCCGACCAATGCTTAAGGTAGGTATTGAAACCAGACTTAAATGCTTATTTCCCTCATACGAATGCTAATGAAGTATACAAAGGGTAAAAACTATTCTCTTTTGTTATATTATTCACTTTAGGCACTTTAGTTCACTTAAGGCACTTCAAACTTGGTTGCGGCTGTGCCGCAATTGTGACTAACCGGTTATATTAAATGTCCTGGTCATTCTAAAGAATCTCTTAAGATGACGTTTAAAATTCAAACCTGTTTCTTCAAGGCGTTGGGCTTGTGACTCAACAACTTTCCTCATAAATCTCTCATTATTTTTGAGATTGGCATCAAATGTTTTCTTGTCCATAATGTTGAGCTTACAATCAGTAAGAGCTATTGCGGTAGCAAAGCGTTTGTTCCCCGTTATCAGTGACATCTCGCCAAAGAAATCACCTGAATCAAGAGTAGCCAGTATTATCTCATTGTCTTCCGCACTCATTACTATCTTTACCCTTCCCGAATGGATAATATACATTTCCCTGCCTTCTTCCTGCTCGTCAATAATAACTTCTCCACTTTTATAACGTCGCTTCTTTTCGGTAAAAAGCAAACCATCCAGGGTCATCATATTTTGTAACCTCCTTAATGTAGGTCGGGTTTCCCGATATTTACTATATAATGGGTACTTATCCATTATATTAAACAGCCTTCCTCCAAACAAGCTAGAAAAGAAGTTCATCGCTCGATTACTTTTTATTGGTATAGTTCCATAGCAGTAGAGCTAACCCAGCAAAAATAAACAGTGATGCTATATTGTTGTATGGCCCCATCCACAGATAGCCAATTTCAAGTGTGGTAGAAAATGTCCCGCTATATGATGCTGCCAGCGCCAACCCGACGCCTATAAGCGCGCTTCCGGCTATCAAGCCGGAACTGAACAAAATCCCGCTTTCACGTCTTCTCTTCAGCAGACTGTCGTCTTTTGTTTTTTCCGTTAAATATCTCAGTAGTCCACCTGCCATTATGGGCGTAGTGAGATATAACGGTAAATAGACACCTACCGCAAATGGGAGAGAACGAATACCTATAAGCTCTACAATAGCTGCCATAAATATTCCAATGATTACAAATCTCCAGGGAAGGTCACCCGTAATCACACCCTTGACTACCAGCGACATCAGTGTTGCTTGAGGTGCCGGTAGTTCCTCTGATCCGATTCCCACGCCTTTGTGGAGTCGTAATATAACCCAACCTACAAAAATGGCGGATGTCAGTACCCCGATAAATTCTCCAATCTGCTGTTTCCATGGTGTGGCTCCTACCAGGAAACCGGTCTTCAGGTCCTGCGATGTGTCTCCCGCAATCGCTATCGATATGCAGACAACAGCGCCAACACTCAGCGCTATTACCATGTGCGCGTCTGAGGTCCATCCCATAAAGGAAAAGATCAGGCTTGTTAGTAAGAGTGTAGTAATTGTCATGCCGGAAACGGGGTTTGAGGATGATCCGATGAGTCCGACAATTCTTGAAGATACGGTAACAAAGAAGAATGAAAATATGATCATAAGTAGTGCCACTAACAGGTTGGAAATAATCCCTATTTCGGTTGCGGTCCAGAAAGAGAGTATTAGCCATAGGCATATTCCTAATATGACAGCTCCGCCAATAACAACCACCATGGGAAGATCTCTGTCAGTTCTCTCCTCATTTTTCCTGTTCTTATTTGAGACTTTGCTTAAGCCTGTTTTGAATGTCTCCAGAATGGTTGGTATTGCTCGAATTAATGTTATCAGGCCGCCGAAAGCTACCGCACCGGCCCCTATATATCTTATATAATAGTGCCATATCTCTTTAATGCTCATCTGGGAGATTAAGATTTTAGCCGGGTAGATCGGTTCGGTAGAGTTTTCACCAACTGCCATAATCAATGGTATTATCACCAGCCAGGCCAGGGCGCCTCCGCTTAACATAATGGCCGAGATCTTTGACCCTATAATATACCCGACGCCAAGAAGGGCGGGTGTAATTTCCCCTATTACTTTGCCGCCTTTATAGAAGGGGATGTCCCATGACGGCCTGAAGTTCCATAATTTAAGTCCATTCATCAGGAACTCGTAAAGACTGCCTATACCTAATCCCATGAATACCGTTTTTGCTTCTGTTCCCCCTTTGTCGCCTGCGACTAATACCTCCGCACAGGCTGTACCCTCAGGATAAGGCAGACGTCCGTGCTGCCTGGATATAAGAAGGCTTCGCAGCGGTATCATAAATAACACACCCAATAATCCGCCCAAAAGAGAGAAGACAAATATTTTGGTCAGTTCGGGTTTCATTCCCCAGATGATGAGGGCCGGAAAAGTGAAAATGACTCCGGCTGCCAGAGATTCACCAGCTGACCCTACTGTCTGGACCATGTTATTTTCAAGGATGCTGCCTTTGCCCAGAATACGGAATATAGCAACAGCCATAACGGCCACCGGAATGGATGCGCTTACGGTCAGCCCCACCTTGAGTCCTATGTACGCATTTGCTGCGGCAAAGATAATTCCCAGGATTATTCCCGTGAAAACAGCTCTAAAGGTAAATTCCGGCAGAAATTCTTGTTTACCTATATACGGCTTATACTTATCACCCGGGATTTTCTTATATGCATCTGAAGATAATTCTCTGGTCTCTTTTTTCATTTGAAGGATACTTTATAATACATGATAATTTCATGATTAAGTTGAGCATAATAAAGCATTTATTTGATAGTATTACAATATTCTCTTTTGCATTTTGATGTTCTTCGTGTCTTGGCGTCTTAGTGGCTAATGTACCTGTTTTTTTAATCCCTTGAATATTAAACCTGAACTGATATAATTGCAAAAAATCTAACTCCTTTGGTCTTTTAGCCTTAGGATTTTGGCATTCGTTAAATTGTGTAGGTAAATAAATAATTATTCACGCTCCCCGGACAAAAGGCGCCGAGGACAAGAAGTCGCAAAGAGAGCAAAGTTTCAAGAATTAATCAAAATTTCTGATTATAAATCTGTTTGGGTAGGATGGGTTAAACGGAGTGAACCCACCACCGTTGTTTAGTTGGGTGTGTTTTGCTTCACCCAACCTACAATTTATCTGTTGATATCCACAGTCAAATACCCTTGATCTTCTTTGCGATCTTTGCGATCTTTGCGGTGAGCCATTTCTTTTCCGACTTGTTCGGTTAAGGTTTTATAGGAATAAAATGGAAAAAAGTGACGAAAAATATGTGAAAGCACCGTTGGGCATGAAAGATCTCTTCCCTGAGGAGAGGCAGCTGTGGGTAGAGATGGAAAACGCGGCAAGGGAAGAGTTTGAAATAGCCGGATATCATGAGATAAGGACTCCCGTTTTCGAAGATACACGCCTCTTTGTCCGGAGCATTGGAGAGGCGACTGACATAGTAGAGAAGGAGATGTACACTTTTGGTGATGCTGCTGGCTCAACCATTACACTTCGTCCTGAAAATACGGCATCCGTAATGAGGGCATATTTACAATATGAGTTGTATAAGACAAAGAAATTTCAGAAATTTTATTATATCGGGCCGATGTTCAGGAAAGAACGTCCTCAGGCAGGGCGGTTAAGACAGTTTCATCAGATGGGCGTTGAGGCGATAGGGTCTTATGATCCACTGCTTGATGTTGAGACAATAAAGGTCGCCACGAGGGTATATGACCGGCTTGGATTGGGTGGATATGTGGTCAAGATTAATACTATCGGATGTGAAAAATGCAGGCCAGGCTACAGAGAAGTATTGAAAAATGAACTATTACAATATAAAGATGAACTATGTGAACTCTGTAAAGCAAGGATAGACAGAAATGTATTCAGGGTACTTGACTGTAAAAATAATAAATGCAAAGAGATACGCAAGAATGTACCAAATACCGAAGACCATACCTGTAATGACTGCCTCGAACATTTTAAGATCGTCAAAGGTGCATTTGAAAATATCAATCTTGAATATACTTTAGACCCGCACCTTGTCAGGGGTTTGGATTACTATACAAAGACGGTTTACGAGATAACACATTCGGCAATGGGTGCCAGGGATACCATATGCGCGGGAGGGCGTTATGACAACCTGATATCAGATATTGGAGGGCCTCCAACGGGTGCGGTAGGTTTTGCTGCCGGGATGGAAGCATCAATGATAGCCATTTTAAAAACAAGAGAGAAAAACCAGGAATCAAAATCCGATACTTCTCCATTGGCACCGGACGTATATATCGTGTCAATTGGAGCGGAGTCCAGAAATTACTGTTTCAAACTGCTCAATGAACTGAGACTGGGTGGAATAAAGGCTGACATGGACTACGAATGCCGGACCACAAAGGCACAGATGAAAATAGCCAACAAACTTGATTCAAGATTTACTATCATAATGGGCAGTGACGAAATAGAAAAAGGGATAATTAAATTAAAGAATATGCAGACGGGAGATGAAAACTTCTCGGAAGATACTGATAAGATTATAGAGATAGTGAAAGGAAATAGATAAATGTCTGATTTACAAAGAACACATACATGCGGGCAACTTCGCAAGGCGGATGCCGGGAGTGATATTACACTTTCTGGTTGGGTAGACACCAGAAGAGATCATGGTGGTGTTATTTTTATTGATTTAAGAGACAGATACGGTAAGACACAGATCGTATTTAATCCGGAACATAACGCTGATACTCACGAAGCCGCGTCAGTGCTCAGGTCGGAATTTGTTATATCAGTGAGGGGTAAGGTTGAGGAGAGGCCGGATGGTATGGCGAACCCGGATTTAGATACGGGTGATATAGATGTGATGGTTGATACTCTTGACATATTAAATACATCTGAGACAACACCATTTGAGATTACCGGTGATACAGAAGTCTCAACTGAATTAAGGCTCAAGTATAGATACCTCGATCTCAGACGGCCGCAAATGCAGAAGTATTTAACCTCAAGGCACAAAGTGTATCAGATTACCAGACGGTATTTTGATAGTAATAATTTCATTGAAATAGAAACGCCGTTTTTGACCAAGAGCACACCGGAAGGTGCTAGAGACTACCTTGTACCAAGCAGGATAAACAGAGGTCAGTTTTATGCATTACCGCAATCTCCGCAGCTCTTTAAACAGATCTTAATGGTTTCCGGCTTCGATAGATACTTTCAGATAGTCAAATGTTTCAGGGATGAAGACCTGCGCGCGCAGCGCCAGCCTGAATTTACACAAGTTGATTTGGAAATGTCGTTTGTACGTGAAGATGACGTTATCAATATGATAGAGGGTTTGATGGTAGAGATTTTTAAAGAGGTGCTTGGTAAAGAGGTCTCCACTCCTTTTCCTCGGCTTCCATACAAGGATGCTATGAATCTATACGGGTGTGATGCGCCTGACCTGAGATTTGATATGACGATAAAGGAGATCACAGACTTAGCGGAGAAATCTGATTTTAAGGTGTTTAAAAGTGTAGCGGAGGCAGGAAATCAAATAAGGGGTATCAATGCTACCGGGTGTGGAACTCTGTCCAGGAAGGATATAGACGGGCTTACAACATTTGTAAATCAGTTTGGGGCTAAGGGCCTTGCATGGTTTAAGGTTGATGAAAACGGGCTCACTTCTCAGATTGCAAAGTTCTTTAGTGACGATCTGCAGAAGGAGATAATCGAACGCTTCAATGCTGTTCCCGGTGACTTGCTCCTGTTTGTTGCTGACAAGGAGAGTGTGGCATCACAGGCACTTTCCCAACTCAGGCTTAATATTGCAAAGAGTAACGGCATGATCAAGGAGGACGAATTTAATTTGTCCTGGGTTGTTGATTTTCCGTTATTTGAATATAACGAAGAAATGGATAGAAACGATTCACTGCATCACCCTTTTACATCACCGCACCCTGACGACCTTGATCATCTTGAAGAACGTCCGCTCGATGTCAGGGCAAGGGCTTATGATCTTGTACTGAATGGTGTTGAGCTGGGAGGTGGTAGTATCAGAATACACAAGCAGGATATACAGAAAAAGATTTTCAACCTGCTCAATATAGATGAGACAACTGCACAGGAAAGATTTGGATTTCTGCTCGAAGCTCTCAAATATGGTGCGCCGCCGCATGGTGGTCTTGCGTTGGGACTTGACCGAATGGTTACGTTACTCTTAGGACTTGACGATATAAGAGAAGTAATCGCATTCCCGAAAACCCAGAAGGCAACATGCCTCATGGTGGATGCTCCTTCAGATGTCGACGATAAACAGCTCAAAGATCTCGGTCTTTCACTTCTGAAACCGGATTAAATTGTCCATTATAATTAAAATATAGTATGGACGTCATTTTAGTCTGCTTTGCAAACTGTCATAAGCCAATCGGCCCGCCTTGGCGGGCCGTCATTAACCGCTCACAAAAATCTTCTAAACATTCACTATAAATAATTCGTAATCCAGTAACTTATATTATTACAATTTCTGATCAATTTTTTATGGTATTAAGATAGGGGGGCGATTTTAATGAAATTGGAAGAGCTTAAAGTTTATCAGTTGGCAATGGATGTTGGCGAGAGAGTTTGGGTAGTTGTATGTAAGTGGGATTATTTTGCCAAAGATACGGTAGGCAAACAGTTAGTTAAATCCGTTGATTCAATAGCAGCGAACATAAGCGAAGGTTATGGCCGTTTTCATTATAAAGAAAACAAACAGTTTTGCTATTACAGCCGAGGCTCGCTTTACGAGACAAAGACGTGGCTCAAAAAAGCACACGGCCGTCGTTTGATTATTGACAACGATTTTCAATCGTTAGAAAAAGATATTGAAACAATTGCTTATAAGTTAAACAATTACATTAAATCCATAGGTACAACAAAATAGTAATCTCAATGATGGTGAACCTACTGACAGCGAAGCTCATGACCACTGGCGGCGCCAGTAAATGACTTAATCCATTTAAAACAAATGTCTACATCCGATTTAGACAAATCCATTCAATACATCAAAGGTGTTGGCCCAAAAAGAGCCCTGTCTCTTGGAAGATTGGGAATTCACACGGTAAAAGATCTTCTCTATTGCTTTCCACGCACATACCAGGACAGGTCCAAGGTAGAGAAAATATCCAATTTGACGGATGGTGCTACTGCAATGGTGAAGGGTATTGTTATCAATATTAAGTCATTCAGGACCAGAGGGTGGAAGAGCATTTTTGAGGCGTCAATTGGTGACGGGACCAGTATGCTTCAGGTCAAATGGTTCAACCGACCCTATCAGAGTGAAATATTCCAGGTGGATGACCATGTGTTTCTCTATGGCAAGGTCTCTTTATATAAGCAGTCACTTCAGATGGTAAATCCTGAGTATGAGATAGCGTCAGAGGAAGATGCTCCAGGTAAGAGCGTGGGTATATTGCCAATATATTCACTGACAGAGGAGATGAGACAAGTCAGTTTCCGTAAACTGGTGAAAATGGTTGTTGATGAACATTACCACAAAGTTGAAGAGATATTTACGGATGATATTATCAGTAAACATAAGTTTGTACCAATTACCTCTGCAATAAAAAATATTCACTTTCCCGATTCCATGGACAGTCTGAAAGATTCTAAGAGACGGCTCAAGTATGAGGAATTCTTCCTGTTTGAAACAGCAATGGCACTTCGCAAACGCGGTATAAAAGAAGTGAGTGGGTACAAATTTTGTATTGGAAAAAACGTAGAGACTCATATCTACAAGCTCTTTCCATTCGTGCTTACCAAAAGCCAGCAGAAAGTAATCAGTGAAATCCACGAAGACATGTGCAGTGAGAGACCAATGAACCGATTGTTGCAGGGGGACGTTGGATCCGGCAAGACAGCAGTTGCCGTTTACGCATTGCTTGCTGCCGTTGCAAACGGTTTTCAAACTGCATTTATGGCGCCGACAGAGATCCTTGCCGAACAACACTATCGTACACTCACCCTCATGCTGGAAAAGGCAGAGGTGAAAATACTGCTCCTCACTGGTGGAGCTAAGACGAAGATAAAGAAAGAAAATATTGAACGGATAAAACAGGGAGATATTGACCTTGTGATTGGTACACACGCATTGATCGATAAAGGTGTGGAATTTAAGAAGCTGGGATTGATCGTAATTGACGAACAGCACAAGTTTGGTGTGATGCAGCGTACACGCCTGAGACAAAAGGGACACAAACAGATGCCAGATGTACTCGTCATGACGGCAACCCCCATCCCCAGGAGTCTCTCTTTGACCGTGTTTGGTGATCTTGATATCTCAACTATTGATGAACTTCCACCCGGTCGTACACCGGTGGAGACATATCGTGTGCCAGTAAAGAAAGAGAATGATGCTTACGGGTTTATTCGTAAAGAAGTGGAGAAAGGGAGACAGGCATTTGTCGTATACCCGCTGGTGGATGAATCTGAGAAACTCGACCTCAAGTCTGCAACTGTTGAAGCGGAGAGGCTCAGGGATGAAGTATTCTCCGGATTAAACGTCGGACTGCTACACGGCCAGTTAAAGCCTGAGTTGAAGGAGTTGATAATGTCTGATTTTGTTAATCACAAGTACGACATCCTCGTATCAACTATTGTAATTGAGGTGGGGATTGATGTGCCGAATGCCACCGTAATGGCGATTGAACACGCGGAACGGTTTGGCCTCGCTCAGCTTCACCAGCTCAGGGGTAGGATAGGGCGCAGTTCACACCAATCCTATTGTCTCCTTTTTGGTATACAAAAGAGTGCCGAATCCCGTCAAAGGATCAAAACAATGCTGGAAACAAATGATGGTTTCAAGATTGCGGAAGAAGATCTAAAGATCAGAGGCCCAGGTGAATTCTTTGGCACAAGACAGCATGGTCTGCCTGAGTTCAAGATAGGTGACATCATAAATGATTTCGACATAATAAAACTGGCTCGTGCAGATGCTTTTGATCTGGTGAAAGAGGGCCATAAATCAAAGGACTCAAAGGAACAGATGCTGCTTAAGAGGATAATGGAAAGTTTTAAGGATAAACTTGATTTGATAAATACGGGGTGATACGTTAACTAAATTACAAAAAGTAATGATGAAAGACCTGGTCCTGAGCATCTTTAAAGTTAAGAAAGAAAAGGGAGGCCATTACGGCCCATTAGCCTTGCAGTATCTTGCCGAGAATTACAGGGATGTCAGGAAATTTATTAAACCAAATTGGCGTGATTCCCAATTGTTCCAGAACATTTTGTTGCTGTTTCTGATTAAGTTTCTTTACTTGCCCAATTATTCCTGAGATTTCTCTTTGATATCTTGGCCCTTTTCTTCCGGGCATAGCTGGCCGAGCCGACTTAATACCCGATCGGCTGAAAAGAACACCACTTGATTCATTCTGTTCACTCTTTATTCCACTTTTTTTAAACTTATCAAGATAGCTAATTGCTTTTGCATGAATTTCATCTAAAACTCTATCTTCCGGAGGATCTTCATCGGGGACTTGTAGTAGTGCATAACTGATGGAGTTAACCGGTGCATTTCTGACAGCATCAAGCAAGCGTCTCATGTTTCTATCTGAGAGAGATAAGCCTATCATCAGGCCTACAGAGTTAGTCATTGATTGAAGCTGAACAAGGTTAGACCAGTTGTAAGGGTCTCTTGCAACTAGGTGATATTGATCCTCTGTAAAAACAATATCATCAAAAGTTGATCCAGGAGTGTTTTTATCAAATGGAACATATCCATGAACATGATAGACTGGGAGCTTATCGTTTTCTAATGAAGTTGCGGAGTAAACAGTTTGATATGGATGTTTGCCTAATGAAATTTCAAGCAAATTATCATAGTTATAGGTAATTACTGAGCGAATTCCTCCTCTCTTTGATTCGCACAGTTTCGCAACAGCATCCAGAGTCCTATTCTTACTTCTGAGAAATCTTTTGTTTATATCCTGGTGTGGTTCGCCATATCCATCTAACATACTCCCATATAGTATCCGATATAAATCTTCCATAAAAATACCACCTTCATGGCCGTTTTCTGTATCATAATATGTGTGTAGTTTTCTGGCTGTTATCTCAAGTGGTTCTGTACTATTAGCTAAATGCCATTCAGCAATCGCAAAAAGATAATTTGAGAAGGGACGCCACCCTTCCATTTCTTGCTCACTTATTTTAGCGAAATAGAGAGCTAAGACCAGCTTCTCCCATGAAGGCAGGCTGTTGGCAATTGAGACACCTGCTCCAAGATATAATGAGAGATTCTTCTTTTTAAAGCTTTTGCGTAGATCTCGTATTGATTTGTTTGTTGTATTTGACATGTAATCTTCTAAAAATACAAAATGAATAATTACGGATACAATATTCTCTTTTTCACTTTGCCTTGTGCATACTAGACCATTTCTAATTCAATCCTTATAATGTTACCAAGAGGTATCGGAACTGCATTTTCTGCCTGGACTACTTTATCCCCAACCTTGCCTTCAACTCGAATCGTATGTATTCCTGGAGTTAGATTACTGAGTGCAGCGGATTTTCCCGTATAATGTTTACGGCTACCATCATTAATTGAAAGGTCCCATCCACTGTCGCACTTATCACCATTCTTGATGATAACATTAGCGCCTCCCAGCTTACTTACTTCTGCCTGCGCTTTTGCTGCATCATCGATTTGTTTCAATGCCGCCTGGAATTCTTGCTTCCATGCAATCATCTCATTTTCGAGAATCACATTTATCTGTGTCAAGAAGGTTTTACATCGCACCAACATATCTTGCACTTGTTCGTCAGATGGGCCAGCTCCTTTCAAGGTTGCTTTTTGAATTTCCCAGTCTATTTGGAAAGCTTGCAACGTTTTGCGTATTTGTACTTCTGTTGTCAGAAATCTTATCCATGCGCTGGAAAATCCAAAAAATTTATCGAAACCTACTAAAGCAACAGCAACCACTAAGGCAACAGAAGCCCATGCTGGTGATACACTTATTTTTTGATTAGATATAAATATTTGAGACAAAAGAGGAATTAAACCAGCCACGGTAGTTGCTAAAATAGCCGCAAAGCGTAAAATTCGTGCCCAAATACGTTTTGAATTTTTTTTGCTAAGATACCAATTTATTGCTTGCTGCGCCTCGCTTGATACATACTTAAAAACCTGTTCGAGTGAATTTATTCGTTCATCAGAGGTCCATGAGAAACCTTCCAGATTGACAAACTTTAAGTCATTACTTTTATTATTTGTCATTAGATGTGCCTTTCTTGCCTGATCTGCTTTAGCATTAAACAGTCACGGTCATTAGATATCATGTTTTTGGAATTACTTTGAGTTATCTTCAAAGAATATTGTGATTTGAAAAGAAACATTTTTGGTAAGAAAGTTCATGTATTTACATCCTTGCAATAATAAACTTAATCTCAGGTGGTTAAACCACGTACACTACGTGTTATAGATTTTGTGATTACAGAACTGAATCTGTCGGGATAATAAAACGACACATCATCAAAGTCAAGAAAAAAGAGATCAAAAACTTACGATTCGAGATTTGCGAATTACAATCTTAGCCTGCCTTGGTGTGACTTGCTCTGCGGTCTAGGCTGGTATTTACGATTTGAAAAGCAGATACTAGTGTGCCATCCTAATTAGCCTCATAAAGTTAGCAATAACATTAACCTTCCTTCCCCTGACAATACAATTTATCAGTAGACACGGTAAATATGTTATATTACATTTATGCAAATGGCATGTATTGACGATGAATGTATAAAATAAAAAAATATTATTAGGACGTATCGGAAAGAAGGTAAGGGAGTAGTTATTATTAAGAACATAAGCGTTTACTGTTTATCATTATTTATACTAATACTCTGTATAAATTCTATCTCTTTTGCATATACACTCATTGCAACAGAAACAGTTCGCGGGGAGTATCAAAATGGGATATTTATGAGAAGTGTGGGAGAATATGAATATTATTTTGAAGTAGACGAAGAGTCAGGGATCGTTAATCTAGTAAAAAAGACACTTCTAAAAAAGACACTTCTACAAGACAATACATCGATAGAGTCAAAAGTTGAATATCTCATCGTTTCAGTTGAAGATAGCACATTACCCAGCAGTTTTCTGAGAAGTGAGGAAAAGCGAAACCAGAAAATTATTACCATTGTTGGAAAACCGGGAAAGTTTGAAACAGAAACAATAATACTGGGAGAGGATTTTTTTGAATATTGTAAGGCTTCTTCAGGACGGTTTTATCTGGCAGCCGGTACCGTTATAAAATCAATTTCATCTCATTTTAACCCCCAAAAAGATCTATTAGCAAATGAACTATATACTAAATCTACAGTTACGGAGTGGCAGAGAAAACTATACAGGGATTGGAAGAGTTTGCCAGAGCCTCCGATCACTCCTTATCATGGTCCTTTTGGTGGAGATGCAAGGGCCTTTGTAGGTGATATAAACAGTTACAAGGGGAACGATCCAAAGATCAGGGAGAATGTCGAACGCTTCACGGACTATTCCTACACAGCCGCTAAAGGCCCCTATGACCCAGAACTGGACAGGCGTCCGATTAACCATGAATTTGAGGAGGCAATGATTGAGGACTGGAGACGCATGGGATACAACTGTGCTTACAAGGGCAGCATTAACACATTTCGTGTAGGCAAGTACCTGAAGGATAAATATGGTATGCTTGGTGCAATAGAGCAGACTCTCTGGGGCCAGGGGACTGGAGAGGAACCTCCTTTTGACTATACCGGTAAGAAGATTGGAAAAGGGGTGAGAGAAGGGTGTAATAGTTTTTTCGTTAAGAAATACTATGACCAGGGAGTTGCTGCGGTGTCGGGACAGGTTATTAATTACCCCGACGCCCTCTTCCAGGTGGGTGATCATCGCCTGACGTGCTCGTGGGATGAGGTGGGTATGCGCACCCGTTCCTACATTGATTATCATCCCCAGGCTGCTGTAGAATTTCGCAAATATCTGAAAGATGTCTGGTTTGGTGACTCCGCGCCAGACAAGGATACAAACAGTGACGGACGCACGTACAACCAGTTTACCGGGGAGAATCTGACCAACTGGGACCAGGTACAAGCTCTTCAATTGTCACCTTACTATAGAGATGCGTGGGGAGGACGTGAAAAGCCGGAAATAGATAAGGTCATGTGGGAACAACCTGGCCGTTTTAAACTCTTGCTCGACTTTCAAGGTTACTGGACAATTGAGTATTTTCGCCGAATCAACGATGATGCTACTAAAGTTATCAACGCAAAAGATATCAAAGGACGTGTGAGTTGTTATCCTTTCATGCAGCACTTTATCATATGGCCGAGCGCCAATGCAACGGCAGGCAATAGTTTCTATTGGTACTGCCGGCTGAGCCCGGTTGTGAATATTGAACATATGTGGCCTGACGCTCCGGCAATGAATCTCAGCTATGCAGTTACCGATCGTCTTGCTCCGCGTTTCAATACACCGGTGATGGGGTGGGTCTGGTTCTACTTTGGTAGAGAAGGTCGTGACATGTACAGAGGTCCGAACGATTGTGCTCGCGCTATGGCTCGCTTGATGGGGCATCGTGTCGACGGCACACATCACTGGTTGTATAGTCCCATATATCGCGGGGTTGATCGGAAACAACGCCTACAGATCGCTTACTGGCAGAACTTTCTTGCCATGCATTATAATGGCTATATTTCCGGTTCCGCTCCTCCTGAGACGCAAATTGCTATGTTAATGCCGAATTATACTGGCTATTTTTACCGCTATTTCCAGCATCCAAAAGCTGATTGGGCTTATACAGCCGAAGGTTTCCAGAATTCACAGTTAAGCTTCGAAATGGTGACAGAAGAAGAACTCGAACTGGACGAAGGTGTACTGGATCAATACAAGGTGTTATATGTTGTAGGAGGCGAGTGGACCACACCAACCATTAAGAAAAGGATTAATACTTTTATAAAGAATAGTGGAATTGTCTTTGCCAATGTTGACAGCTTGAGCCTGGATATCGTCAGGAACGAAAGGACCGATTATCTTGAGAAGACATTCGGTGTGAAGATTACTCATAAATATAAGAATGGATTCTTTCCATCTGCTCAGACCATGGAAGAGTCTGCCTGGGCAAAAACTCTCGATACTTGGGGATTTCCTGCCAAGCTACAAGGGCATAGTGTCCAATGGAACAAGGAGGATGATCCACGATCTTTTGCAAAGATCTGGGCCAGGACTCCTTTAAGTGTAGTAAAGGAACAGGATGGTAAGGTTAAAAGAGATGCACTTAGAAGGATGATTCGCAAACCCGAATGGAAAATCATTCGCGGTAAAGATGGCCATCCCATGGTAGATGAAAAGGAATTCAAGAAATATGATGAAGTTATGGGAAAGATGCCAAAAAAAGTTCGAGGAATTACACAGAGTCCGTTAGATATGCGCAAGGAACATATAATTACTTTCAAGGACGGTAAAGCAGTACCAACATATGGTGAGATTGATACTGCCAGGGCTGTTAACAAGGGTAAGCCCATTGCCTGGTATGGTAAGGAGATCGTTGGGATTGAAACGAAAAACACTGTTTGGCTTGGATTACGACTGGGTAATGACCTGCATGCGATCTCTCCGCGCATGTCAATGCATCGATCATTAGAACCCGTCAACCCATTTGTGACAGATCCGCCTGACCTGTATCAGTCACACAAGCCCTACGCCGACATACTTGCATATGCCGCAGAGAAGGCCGGTGTTAAAAGAGTCGTTCAAATGACAAAAGGCGGTAGGAAGGTCTACAATCTAGAGGTCCTCCCGCGCATCAATACTGATGGTACTCTTATGGTTATTGTCATTAACCACGATAAGACGGAGGCTAGATATGATGTCAAGGTTGATCAGGTCTATATAAAGAAGGGTATGGAGGCGTGGAGCATGTTAGATGAAAAGACCATTGAAAAGAGGACTGACGGTAAGTTCAAGTTTAGTGTGCCGAGTTGGGGTGTTTCAGTTTTTATGCTTGGAACACCGAAAAACCTGGGACAAATCAAATCAGTCCAAGCCAGGCTTAACAAGAAGGACATGAGCGTACCTCGTTACTTCCTCGATCGCCCTGATCTCCTGAAACCTGAGTATAGTGTGCCAATTCCTAAGATTGGAGAGTGAAATGTGTCTGTTACTCAGTAAAAGAGTTTCTTTGGTCATATCTTGATTTCAAAATGCTTTATCTGTATCAATTTGAGTCCTGAGAAATTAGACTTGAGCATAAAACATCCTTGTTCTGGGCCCGTCAAACTCGCAGAAGAAGATTGATTGCCAGGTTCCTAATAAAAGCCGGCCGTCTTTGACGATAACACTTACAGATGAACCGAACAGGGACGCTTTGATGTGGGCGTCACTGTTTCCTTCCATGTGAGAGTAGTTGTCACTCTGAGGGATCAACGACTCAAGTTTCTTCAGTATATCCCGGGGGACATCCGGGTCTGCGTTCTCATTAATGGTAATTCCGGTTGTGGTGTGAGGGACGAATACCGTAACCACACCTTCAGAAACCTCTCCAACTATTTCTTGAATCTGTGAAGTAATATCAATAAATTCGTTACGTCTTGATGTTTTAATAGAAAATTGTTTGATCATATTACATTAAAATATTGTTTTTTTGGAATTTACGCTCTACCCGTCCGTACCGGCTGGCCGGGCTGGCCGGCTGCTAGCGAATGATACACTTAATCAGTTTGTTTCTGTTTTTAGCATCTTCACTTTGCCGCTGAATGTTCCGCCCTTTTTCACGATTAATTTACGACAGCTTATTTCGCCGAATACTTCACCATTTTTAGAAATTTCAATTGTACCCATTACGTTGACATTACCGTTAATTTTACCTTCTATTATGGCATTGCCAACATGAATACTTGAAATTTCTATTACACCCTTCTTCTTTAAATGAAGTGTACCATAGGTCTCAAGATTTACGCCCAGAAGGGTTTTTACTTTATGATTGCTCAAGTCGTTACGGTTGTAACAGTGCTGACATGTAACTGCCTGTGATTTTTCATCGGTAAAAATCTCTTTACTACATTTAAAGCAGTTAATTCTCCTTTTCCCGATAGGAGATATTAGCTTCTTTTCAGATGGGAAAATAATCTCTTTAACATTAATGTGTTTATTGCAATGGAGGCACGGCATTGAGATACAATTGACCGATACTCTTAGACCGCCATTACAATAAGGACATGCTATGTTCCTGATGTCAGACAACTCGTTTGATTTAGTACTCATAAATCATTTTCTATTTAAACGATACTGTTTTTCTCTCTATTGTATGTTTTTAATTACTTTAATATTCTGCCTTTCCGTATTTTGTTTTTCCAACTTTGTGCCATCAGGATTCACATTGCACTGACCAACAAAGACAACACCCTCTTCAATGACTAATGTCTTTGCCTGTAAGTCACCAATGAGCTGTGCATTTTGTTTAAGTTCAACTTTTTCAGCCGCTTCTATGTTTCCGTCCAAGCGGCCTTCAATAGTGGCATTTTTCACCTTAACATTTGCTTTGACCGCGCCTGTCTTACCAACAATAAGTTCGCCTTGATTTGCTATCAGTTCTCCTTCAAATTTTCCATCAATATTCATGACCTTTTCAAACTTTATCGTACCCTTGATTTCTACATCGGTTGTCAAATTAGTTACACTGTTTTCACTCATCTAAATCTCCTTTCAGGTTATTTGTTTTGGGAATAAACTGGCCGTCGATAGGTACTTCTTTTAATCACACTTTAAGTATAGGTTAGTTTTGTTTCCTTGGTTTTGCATCAAGGATAAATAAAATTTCGTAAATATCAATAGTTTTATTCAGTAAAGGTAACTTATTACATTGGTGACTTCTGTATAATCATAAAATCTAACACCAGAGTGCCGGTAAAATCTCTTATTATGCCAATTTGACATTTGGGTTAATATTTAGAAATAGACGACTGCCAAAATGGCATTTTGTAGATTGCTGTTGAGGATTCTGTGATATGCTAATTTGTTATTAAGTATGTAACCTATTATGTAACAGTAGTATAAGATGTTTCTATGTGTATTGGTACATATTTTGCGAATACAGCATTACATTGAATCTAAAAATATCGAGCTTGCAATTTTAAAAGGAGGTATGTAATGGCAGCAAAGCAGTTGTTATTCAAAGAAGATGCAAGGATGGCAATTAAAAGGGGAGTCACCAAGTTGGCCAGTGCGGTCAAATGCACACTGGGTCCAAGAGGTAGAAACGCTGTTCTTGATAAAGGATGGGGAAGTCCCACAATAACAAAAGACGGTGTATCCGTTGCAGAGGAAATTGAGTTGAAAGATCCATATGAGAATATGGGTGCAAAACTAGTAAAAGAGGTGGCATCAAAAACCAGTGATATTGCTGGAGATGGAACTACTACAGCCACAGTACTGGCTGAAGCTATTTTCAATAATGGCTTGAAATGTGTTTCAGCAGGTGTAGACCCTGTCGCTCTTAACCGTGGCATGAAGGTTGCCGCTGACGCGGTAGTGGAAACACTTCAAAGCATGAGTAAGAAGATAAAGGACCAGACTGAAATTGCTAATATTGGTACTATCGCATCCAATAACGATAGTGAAGTTGGTAAAATGATTGCAAACGCAATGGAAAAAGTTGGTAAAGACGGTGTTATTACAGTTGAAGAGGGAAAGAGTATCACTTCAGACGTTGATGTGGTTGAAGGTATGCAGTTTGATCGTGGTTATTTGTCACCTCATTTTGCAACAGATAAAGATAATATGAAGGTGGAGCTGAAGGATGCTTATGTATTAATCCACGAAGAAAAGATATCAAACATAAAGGGGATTGTTCCTTTACTTGAAAAGGTTTCAAAAACCAAAAAGCCTCTTTTGATAATTGCAGAGGATGTAGATGGTGAGGCGTTAGCAACATTAGTCATAAACAATATTCGTGGTACTATTGTTTGTGCTGCTGTTAAGGCTCCTGGTTATGGAGACCGAAGGAAAGCAATGATGGATGATATCGCAATACTAACTGGTGGTAAGGCTGTTGTTAAGGATTTAGGCATAGAGCTTGAGAATATTGAGCTAACTGATCTTGGAACGGTAAAAAAGGTTAATATAGATTCTGAAAATACGATTATTGTAAATGGTGGAGGCAGCACGAAAGATATAAGTGCACGTGTAAACCAGATAAGAAGAGAGGTTGAAGATACAACCTCTGACTATGATCGTGAAAAATTACAGGAAAGATTGGCTAAATTATCAGGTGGTGTTGCTCAGATAAATGTGGGTGCAACGACTGAAACAGAGATGAAAGAGAAGAAGGCACGTGTAGAGGACGCTTTGCATGCTACACGAGCTGCAATTGCCGAAGGTGTATTGCCTGGTGGTGGCGTTGCTCTATTAAGGGCAGCCGAGAAGTTAGATGATCTTAAGTTGAAAGGTGACGAACATTTCGGTGTTGACATCATAAAAAATGCTCTCAGTGAGCCAATAAAGCAGATATCCAGAAATGCGGGATTGGAAGGCGCGATTGTAGTAAGGAATATTTTAAAATCAAAAGATAAGTCATTTGGTTATGATGCAGAAAAAGAAGTATATGGTAACCTTATTGAGGCTGGTGTGATTGATCCTACAAAAGTTACAAGAAGTGCATTGCAAAACGCCTTAAGCATTGCCAGTATTCTGCTTACCAGTGATTGCCTTATTTCAGAAATACCTAGTAAAGAAGATGCTATGATGCCTCCTGGTGGTGGTATGCCCGGTGGTGGCATGGGCGGCATGGGTGGCGGTATGCCTGGAATGGGTGGAATGCCTGGTATGGGCGGCATGGGCGGCATGGGCGGAATGCCTGGAATGATGTAAGAGATACCCTGATAGATCCGTCAGGGAGTTTTTTCCTGGCGATGCAAATAATTTAGTTTTACGTGGTAATTAAAATAAAAGGAGGTATTTAGTATGGCTGTTAGACCTTTAGATGATAGAGTTGTAGTTGAACCGCTTGAAGCGGAAGAAAAAACACAGGGTGGAATTGTTCTGCCGGATTCAGCAAAGGAAAAACCAACAAAAGGTAAGGTTATCTCTGTGGGAGAGGGTAAACTCCTTGATAGCGGAAAAAGAGCAGAAATGTTAGTAAAAAAAGGTGACCAGGTTCTCTATGGAAAGTATGCAGGAACAGAAATAACCGTTGGTGGAAAAGATTATCTTATTTTAAAAGAAAATGATATCTTGGCTAAAATTGATTAATCAAGTTCAGGAGGTTTATTATGGCTGCAAAACAGCTTTTGTTTGATGAAGAGGCAAGACGCAATATAAAAAATGGTATAAAGAAACTGGCAGACGCTGTAAGGGTCACTATGGGCCCTACTGGCAGAAATGTAATTTTGGAAAAAAGTTTTGGTTCACCTACTGTTACGAAAGACGGTGTCTCAGTAGCTAAAGAAGTTGACATTAGTGAGCCTTTTGAAAATATGGGAGCAAAAATGGTCTGCGAAGTAGCTTCCAAAACCAGTGATAAAGCTGGTGACGGTACTACAACTGCAACAATTTTGGCGGAAGCAATCTACAACGAGGGGCTGAAGTATGTTACGGCAGGCGTCAATACAATGGCTCTGAAAAGAGGTATTGATAAGTCCGTAAATGTTGTGGTAGATGAATTGAACAACTTGAGCAAGAAAGTTAAGGACAGAGCACAGATTGCACAGGTTGGTACCATATCAGCTAATAATGACTCGACAATTGGAAACCTGCTGGCGGATGCGATGGATAAGGTTGGTAAGGATGGTGTTATTACGGTCGAAGAAGCGAAAAGTATTGACACAACATTAGATATAGTTGAGGGTATGCAATTTGATAAGGGATTTATTTCACCTTATTTTGTTACAAAGGCCCAGACTATGGAAGTTATCTTTGACGAGCCGTACATATTAATTCATGAAAAAAAGATTTCCAATATGAAAGAGCTGTTGCCTCTACTGGAAAAGTTGGCAACTACCGGTAAACCGCTTTTAATTATTTCCGAAGAGGTTGACGGTGAAGCACTGGCTATCTTAGTAGTAAACAAATTACGAGGGGTTTTGAACTGTGCGGCAGTTAAAGCTCCTGGTTTTGGAGATAGAAGGAAGGCTTTAATGGAGGACATTGCGATACTTACAAATGGACGTTTGATATCGGATGATCTTGGAATAAAATTAGAGACTCTTGAGCTTACTGATCTTGGTACTGCAAAACGTGTTACGATTGATAAGGAAAATACTACAATAATAGAAGGTAGTGGTAAAAAATCAGATGTACAGGGCAGGATTTCTCAGATTAGAAGTCAAATTGAACAGACGACATCTGATTATGACAAGGAGAAGCTTCAGGAACGACTGGCAAAGCTTACCGGCGGTGTTGCCGTAATAAATGTAGGTGGTTCTACTGAAGCTGAAGTGAATGAAAGAAAAGCTCGTGTAGAAGATGCGCTGAATGCAACAAGAGCTGCAGTAGAGGAAGGTATTATTCCGGGAGGTGGAGTTGCCCTGGTCAGGACAATACCTAAAGTTCTAGAATCACGCAAAAAGCTAAAAGGTGATGAAAAAATAGGTGCAGATATAATAGCAAGAGCTATTGAGGCGCCTCTGAGACAGATAGTGTCCAATACCGGTGGTGAAGGTTCAGTAATTGTTGAAGAGGTAAAAGAGAAAGGTACCAATATCGGATTTGACGCAAACACTTCTGAATTTATAGATATGTTTGAAAGAGGAATCATTGATCCAACAAAAGTTGCACGTACTGCGTTACAAAATGCGGCAAGTATAGCAGGGCTTATGTTGACGACCGATGTAATGGTTACTGAGTTAAAAGAGGATGAAGACGAAGAAACTCATGTTGAGGGCAGTGTATTTTAAATAAACGACTGAAAAAGTTGAATAGCTGAAAATAAAAAGGCCGCATTTATGTGGCCTTTTTATTTTCAGTCTCTGTGGTTTTTAGCGGTAGAACCTGCTTGACATTTCATATATCACTTGTATCATAATAGATTACAAATATTTAATTGAGAGCGTTAAGTTGTTTAACCGTATATGCTTAATGCCTTGTAGGCATGATATAAAGAATATTCTATTATCAGGCAGACTTTAAAAGATTTAGAGCTTAAAAATGCAAAAAGAAGACTATTATAATGTTCTTGGCGTTGAAAGAAACGCGGGCCAGGATGATATAAAACGTGCTTATAGGAAATTGGCTTTGAAGTATCATCCTGACAAAAATCAGGGTGATAAAGAGGCCGAGGAGAAATTTAAGATTGCAGCTGAAGCATACGAAGTGATTAGCGATCCTGAGAAGAGACAAAGGTATGACCATTATGGTCATGAAGGATTAAGAGGTGGCGATGCAAGGGGATTTGGCAATTTTGAAGATATTTTTGATGCTTTTGGTGATATATTTGGCGGTGGTGGTGGAGGTGGTGGTGGCATCTTTGAGGATTTTTTTGGTGGTGGGAGAAGGCAGACGGAAAAGCGTGGTGCCAGTTTACGGTGCGATATTGCTTTAGATTTTAAAGAGATCGCTACCGGTATTGAAAAAACAATAGAGATTACCAAAAGAGACTTTTGTGAAGAATGCCGGGGAACAGGCGCTCGAAAAGGTACATCCCCTGTTTCCTGTCCTTATTGTAAGGGTAAGGGTGAGATCCATCAAAGACAGGGCTTTTTCACTATAAGAACGACATGTCCTAAATGCCAGGGTGGCGGAAATATAATAGAAACTCCCTGTAAAAAATGTTCCGGTCATGGCGTGTATCCAAAAAAATCAAATATTAAGGTCCAGGTCCCTGCCGGTATTGATGATGGTTCGAGATTACGTGTGACAGGCCAGGGTGAATCAGGAGCCAACGGAGCTCCACCGGGGGATTTATATTGTGACATACATATAAAGCCACATTCAATTTTCAAAAGGCAGGATTACGATATTATTTGTGAATTTCCCATTACCTTTACTCAGGCGGCCTTAGGTTGTGAAATTGAAGTGCCTACTATTCTTGGAAAAATGAGAAAAGTAAGAATCCCTGCCGGGATGCAGAGTGATGAAATCATTCCTGTTAAAGGAGAGGGATTTCCAAATGTTCGTGGTTATGGGGTAGGAAATATGTTAGTACATGTTATTGTTGAAACTCCGAATAAATTAACCCCCAGACAGGAAGAATTACTAAGAGAATTTGCAGAATCAGAACATAAGAATGTGACGCCCAAAGCAAAGAGTTTTTTTCAGAAGGTAAGAAAACTTTTTTAGATAATGCATTCTTGTGAAATAATTGGAGGATATTTGTTGTTATGTCTAAAGGACAAGAAAATCATGATGAAGAAAATGCTAAGGCCGAACAAAGTGATATGAATAGTGATAAAGACCGGGAAAACATTGAGAGTCCTCAAGGAAATTCAGAGCAGGAGACTGATACAGACGAAAATTCTAAAATGGAAGATGATATAGAAGCAGTGCAGGGAGAGGCTGAGGAGGATATAGACGAGCCTGCAGATTTGACAAAGGAAGAGATTTTAGAGTTAAAGAAAAAAGCAGAAGAACGTGATACTTACCTTGATCAGTTATTGAGGACCAAGGCAGAATTTATGAATTACCAAAAGAGAGTGGCAAAAGAACACGAATCAACTGCTCAGTTTGCTGTACAAAACCTCATACTTGATTTTCTACCGGAACTTGACAATTTTGAGAGGGCCTTGAAGCTGGCGGATGATTCTAACGATTTTAGTAAGTTTGTGGAAGGAATTAAGTTAATAGAAGAACAGTTGTTTAAGGTTTTAGGGAAGTACGGTGTGGAGTCTATCGAGACAGCGGGAAAAGCTTTTGATCCAAATCTTCATGAAGCCGTAATGGAGGAGGAGAATAATGAAATGCCTCATCATACCATTGTTGATGAATTTCAGAGGGGTTTCCTCTTAAAGGAGCGTGTTATCAGACCCTCAAAAGTAAAGGTTTCGAAAAGAACTATCGAAGAAGAGGAAAAAGAAGAAGATAAATCTGATGAATAATGTTTTATGTCTTAACATCTACGAGAAAGAAGGAGAATTATGCCTACTTACGATTATGAGTGTGATGCGTGTAACCATACATTCGAACTGTTTCAATCTATAACTGCCGGGCATATCAGAAAATGCCCGGATTGTGGAAAACTGAAGCTAAAACGCCTGATCGGAGCTGGTGGTACAATTATTTTTAAAGGTTCCGGTTTCTATCAAACTGATTACCGGAGTGAAGGATATAAGTCACAGGAGAAAGCTGAGAGAGAATCTTCCACGGTAGATACAAAAGATAAAAAAGAGAGCAAAACGAAGAAAAAAGAGACAAAGAAAAATGTCAAAGATTAAATGCCGTAGTTGTGGTAAAGAGCTTTTCTACAATTCTATAACCGACATACCTACATTTCCCTTTTGCAGTAAACGTTGCAAGCTGACGGACTTGGGTTCCTGGTTTAATGAAGAACGATGTATTGAAGGACCGGCTACGAACGATCAGCTTGAAGACAACAACGAATAGATATATGCGTCATAATCAATTACATCGGCCGATAAAGAGCGATGTTACGATAACAGTAAGTCTCGGTAAATAGTGGTTTGTGTTTATCATATAATAGACCATATCTACTCTATTCAGGTTAAGTAAAGAGACCGTCATTTCCACTGTTTTTTGCTTGAAATAAAGGATAAAGTTATATAATGAGAATTTGTTATATAACATGTAAGTGCAAAAATTCTATTCTGAGTCTGGAACTTGATTTAATTCAGTTCATCAGATTTGGGATTTCTCTTTTTCCCTATAACGTATGTGTTACAATACCCTGAAACTAATTCAGAGGGAAAGAGTCTATGATCTATAGATATAAACTAAGTCAATTATTTCCGTTTCTTAATAAAAACCACAAGAAGGGGGTGTATTAATGCAATCAGTTATTCAGGATACTCAGAACATTCTGCGAGGGTTTAAGATGACGCTTGAGTTCAACAAGCTGCTTTCTGCTTTCATTGGAATTGTATTCAGTATACTTTGGGTTTTAGTAATACTTGCCTTTGGTTCCGCATTTAAATTAGTTGAAATTACCCCGTTTGAGATAATCAACGGATTTCTAATTTCACCCAGGCTTGGTCTCTGCAGTTTGCTAAGTGTTCTGGTATCATCAATAAAGAGTGTTGAGTGGGGAGAGTATGCGGTCCTTGTTGTTTTGGTTATGGGATTATTGATAATCTGGTCAGTGTTTGCAGCTGCTATTACACGCCTGGCAGCTTTAGAATTTGCTAGAGGTGAAAAGGCAGGACTTAAGGACTCTTTTTCATTTGTGATGAAGAAGTTCTGGTCATATTTCTGGTCTCCGCTTACACCTATCCTGGGAGTGTTATTCTTTATTGCATGTAATGTTGTAGGAGGTTTGTTAGGTAAAATAGAATTTGCTGGAGAAATAGCCGTTGCTATTGGATTTCCGTTGGCTATTCTTTCCGGATTCTTAATTGTCTTTTTAGGTATTGTTGGCATAATTGGATTCTTCCTTATGTTTCCCGCAATAAGCTCTGAGGGCTCTGATGCATTTGATGCAATTAGTAGAGCATATAGTTATGTATTATCAAGGCCATTGCATTTTATATCATTACTTATTACGATAATAATTTGTGGTACCGTTTTGTCCTTTGCTGCAAGCTTAGGTGCCTGTCTTGTAATGAAGACCAGCTATTTCACTGTTGGTTTGGGTATGGGAGATAAACTTAATGAAATAAGAGCTTTCATAGCCAGTTTGAGCGGGGCCGGGGACGCAATTACCTCACTTAATCCAATATCAATGAGAATTGCCGCCCTGTTTTTTATGTTGTACATAGTTCTGATTAAGATAACTGTAGGAAGCATAATAATTGCGTTTGCAGGTTCTGCCAGTACTATTGCATATTTAATCTTGAGGAAAGATGTTGATGGTACAGAACTAGATGATGTATATGTTGAAGAAGACGAGGAAGATACAGTAGCGGAAGAAACTGTTCCACTTGCATCTGAGGAACCAATAGTACAGCAATCTCCACCAACTCTTGAATCAATAACGCCTTCTGAACAAGAAAAATCAGAGTCCGCAGAAGAGTCACAGGAAAACAACGGATTGTCTCCAAAAAATCAAGAATAAGTCTGTAGGGGCGTATTACTATGTGCCCTTAATTGTTTCTACTGCTTTCGTGGGAACAAATTGAATAATTGTTAACCCAAGGTATAGATGCCTGAAGGGTTGCAGGAAATTTTGAAAAAATAGAAAATGTTCCTTCCCATCGTAGCCATTGTAGGAAGACCGAATGTCGGTAAGTCTTCTTTGTTAAATTGCCTGGCAAATAAGCGTATTTCAATTGTTGATCCAACAAGTGGTGTAACGAGAGACAGAGTGTCCGTAGAGATCGAACACGAAGAGGCTCTATTTGAGTTAATGGATACGGGCGGTATCGGGATAACAGATAATGAAGATATAGCACATGAAGTAGACGTTCAAATAGAAATAGCAATCCAAAAGGCAAGCTTGATCCTCTTCGTTGTTGATGTTCGCGACGGCATTGCACCATTAGACGTTAAAGTTGCGGAGAGGCTTCGGAAAATAAAAAAACCACTCCTTCTCATAGTAAACAAATGTGATGCAGAAAAATATGATTTCCAGACATCAGAGTTTTTTAAACTGGGGCTGGGAGAACCTATTCCGGTTTCTGCATTGCAAAGATACGGCAGAGTGGAGCTTTTAGATAAGATTGTTTCTATGTTTCCTGAGGTTGACACAACGCCTGTGCAGACAGAGCCGTTAATGAAGATTGCTATTGTAGGTAAGAGGAATGCGGGAAAATCTACATTAATAAACACACTTGTTCAAGAAGAAAGGGTTATTGTAAGTGAAATACCCGGTACCACAAGGGATTCCGTTGACGTAAAGTTTGAAATAGAGGGAAAAGAATTTATTGCTATTGATACGGCAGGGGTCAGGAAGAAGAAGAATATCCAGGATTCTATTGAATTCTATGGTATGGCAAGGGTGGAAAGGTCTATTCGCCGTGCAGATATTGTGATCTTGTTGATTGATGCACCCAGGGAGATTTCACAGGTAGATAAAAAAATAAGTGACTATATCAAGACCCAATATAAA
This sequence comes from Candidatus Scalindua sp., assembly GCA_018670825.1. Lineage (GTDB taxonomy): Bacteria > Planctomycetota > Brocadiia > Brocadiales > Scalinduaceae > Scalindua. The sequence continues at coordinate 71,001 of JABHIW010000114.1, forward strand.
CCCTGCTTACTGGTTGTAAGTAAATGGGACCTTGCAGAAGAGGTGGAAGTTGAAGAATTTATTAAATATGTTCATGCTCGTTTACCAGGGCTTGGCTTTGCGCCTTTGTCATTCATCAGTTCATTCAGTGGAGAAAATATAATTGAGACTATTGAATTGGCACAGGAAATGTTTCAACAGGCAAATACACGTGTATCAACAGCAGAACTTAACGCCGTCCTTGAAAAAGCCTTTATACGCCGCAGTCCGACAAAGAGAAAAACCAAAGTATCAAAGGTCTATTATGCTACTCAAGTGTCTGTCTGCCCGCCGACATTTGTTCTGTTTGTAAATGATAAAAGACTTTTCAATTCCGATTACGAAAGATATCTGTCAAATCAATTGAGGGCGAAACTTCCGTTTAGTGAGATTCCACTGAAATTTTATTTCAGACCAAAAGCGAAACTTAACAAAGACTCTGAAGAAACCAGATATTTCAGCAATAACAAGAGACAAATTCTCAAATAATCCGTAGCTTTATCTACATACCATGTCCACCTTTTAAATCAAAAGAATTTTCACCACAAACGTGTTTGATCACAGCCATGTACACGAGGACTACAAAGCAAATCTACTCGTATTTTAATGTTTATATGCATACTATTGAGAGGTATAAAAATAGTAAAATTTTAAGATTAATGAACTTGTAAATAATTTCTTAAAGGAATATACTCCGTATAGAGATGTAGCATTTTGTCAGCATTATGGAAAAGAATTTACTTTTTAATCCTGAGGCTTTGACATGAGTTACAGGAAAAGATCTATATACATATTTAAAGTAACTGCAATAGCAGTAGCGGTATGTTTGATCCCAAACCTTACCTTCGCTTTTGGCCCCCCTCGATATCATTATGAATCGCTGGAAAGTGTAATTCAGAAAACAGAACTGGCCCTCATCGTATCCGTCATCACCACAGAAGAAGTTGTAGACGGACACAAGATGGTTCTCCACTTGGATGCCCGACGTATTAACTCAATTTTCGGATCACTGCCGAATAAAAATGTTATAAAATGCGTTTTTATAGAGGACAAACCTGATGATCCCTATATGAGAGGTAAAGATGGCAAGATAATTGGTCGCAGAATGCCTGCAGATATTTATACTTCCGGATCAGGACTTGAGTTTCGTATTTCAGCCGGTGATAAGGTAATACTGTTTCTGGAATCTGATGAGACTCTCCCTGAAGGTCATACACGGTTGCTGCGTATCGAACCTATAGGTAGACAAGATCAGATAAAAGAGCTAATTAAATAAGTTGGACTTTTAACGGAGAATAAATGAAAAAAAGAATGCCGATGACCTATCTGTGTCTGCTAATCCAAATCGTGCTTGTCAGTTGTTTGAGTAGCGCTGTTTATGCGTTTCATGTGCCGGAAATAATAATCTCAAGACAGAGTGGTACGCTAAACGCAATTGAGACAGATTTAGCGTTAAGGACAATTGGCCCTGATATAAAGTTCTCCAGAACATATACTCCTGATTCAGGAAATGGGATGTTTGGAAAAGACTGGACATGTTCTGTTCAAGTCAGGCTTTATGTTAAATCTGATGAAATGTTTCTTTCTGGTACTCCATATAGTGGTATTTTTAGTGTAGACGGACAGGGCGTATTCAGACAGGAAGGTAGAAACTATCCTCTTATACGAAAAGAAGAAGACCATTTCATCCTTGAATCCTCTAATGGAGAAAAATTTATTTTTAACTCTTCCGGTTTTTTAACAAAGGAGATCTCTCCGAATGGGAAGCATCTAATCTTTGGATATACAGAATCCGGAGATAATCTTTTACTTAACAAAGTAGTCGGCGAAACCGGTCCTATTCTTACTTTACATTATAAAGGACTTTTGTGTACTAAAGTTGAGGATCCTGAAGGCAGGATATTCAAGTACAAATACTCTGATAATCTGCTTTCCGGAGTTATCTATCCGGATGGCACAAAAAGTCATTATCGTTACAAGGACGGATATCTTCATAAAATTGAAACACCATCTTCTTTAAATGCCTCTTTTGGTCTTGGTGAGGGTAAGCGGGTAGAAAGTTATACCGATATTTCAGGCAACAAATGGAAATACCGGTATAAGAAAGATGGTAACTGGAATGTAATGACAAAGAGATCAGATGACGGAACACAATGGACATACAAGCTAAATGATAATGATACCGGCAGGACTGTACAGATCTTGGATCCTTCCGGGAATGCTTCTGAATGGAAATATAACAAGCAGGGTTCTCTTCTGGAAAGCACTGACCCAGTTGGAGCAAAGACAAAATATAAATATGATGACCAGGGGAACATTACTCAGAAAGTTAATCCAATTGGTTTGATTACCCGTTTTGAGCCTGACTCTCAGAGTGGACGAATAGAGTCCATAACAACACCAGCCGGCCCCATATACAAATATAAATATAATGATGCAGGCAATATTGAAAAAATAACTAAACCGGACGGTTCTGCCGTCAATTATACATACAATAAATCCAGTGATATTATCACAAAGAAAGATGAGGCCGGCGCAATAACTGAGTATAAAAGAGACTACTGGGGAAATGTTATTGAGATAACCTACCCAAACGGGTCTTACATTAAGAGGAATTTTGATTCTTATGGTAATTTAATAGAAGAAACAGACATAAGAGGATTAAAGCGGACATTTGGTTATGACAAGGGTAAACGGCTGATCTGGATTGAGGATATCACCGGAAAGACACAAATGGTATACGACGAAAGGGGGTATCTTGTTTCTCAGGAAAATCCTTCCGGGAGAATGATACTGTACAAAAGAGACAAGCTTGGACGGATAACAACCGTAGCAAATAGTAGCGGCTATGAATTGCGCTACACGTATGACCGATACGGACATCTTGTTTCAACTCAACGTCCTGACGGGACTGTCATTAAGAACAGGTATGATAAACTTTCCCGTCTTATAGAGCAGGATCATTTCCGTCTGGGACAAAGGCGCTTCCTCTATGACTCAACCGGACGTCTGACGACGGTTCTTTTTAAGGATGGGACGAAAGAGCAGCGTGAATACGATCTGCCCGGTAGAATTATATCATTTACCAACCGTGAAAACGCGAAGACAGAGTATGTTTATGGGAAAAACGGTAGAATATCTCGAATCATTAATCCCGGTGGAAACACTGTTCGTTACGAATACAATTCTCGCGGTTTCCTGAACACAGTTTCTTATCCTGATGGCGCGGTAGTCACACGTGAATACGGCCTTCGCGGAGAACTCCTGAAATGGACTGATGGAGAAGGGAAGACGAAGAGATATGAATATAATAACGAAGGTCAGCTTGTTCGTGCGATTGATAGAAATGGTAAACCAACCGTTATGAAGTATGACAAGATTGGTCAGCTTGTACAAAAAGAGTATCCTGGTAAGATTATTGAAGAGTTGGTATACGATAAAGCGGGCAGGGTGTTATCAAGAGAGATCACAGGCGCAGGCAAGGCTAGCTATTCCTATGACCTTGAGGGAAGACTAATCGAAAGCTTGGGAGCACCTTTAAAGAGTTTTACCAGGGAATATAGTCCAGAAGGAAGAGTCTCAGGCATAATTACTCCAGACGGGACATCAGTTCAGTTTACGTATGATAACATGGGTAATATTGCTACTATTCGTGATCAAAATGGTATAGAGGAGAAATTTACCAATGATGTCAAAGCCCACTCTATGACTTACTCAGACGCACACATGAAAAAGAGTTCTTTTATGTACTCTGAGGGAAAGGTTTTCGGAATAAACAAACCTGATGGCACCGTTCTGGAGTATGTAAGAGACAGCCTTGGTAATATCATAGAGGAGAGGGCTTCCGACAAACTACTTTCAAAACGATCTTATGACAAAATGGGAAATGTAATAAGTGCAGAAAATGAAGAAGGTACTTTTCAGTATGAGTATGATCCCATGGGACGTATAAAACGGTTTTCTTCATCTGCTCTCTCCATGGAGCTTAATTACAAATATGACCATGCGGGCAGGCTTATTCAGGTGCTTGAGAAAGACCCTGCCGGAAAGTCTCGTATGATACATCATTCATATGATGGTGTTGGAAGGCGGATAGAGACTACAGACTGGGACGGCAGGAAGTATCATATGAAGTATAATAAAGCGGGAAGACTTGCGTCTGTCGTGTATCCCGGAGATACTGTTAATGGATTTATTTATGGCAATGGTTTAAAACCCATAGGTGAAAAGCTTGTAATAGGGGATGGAAATGGATCGACTGAAAAAGAGTATCAACACGATGAATGGGGAAGAATTAAGTCAATCAAAAGTGGCGGTAGTTTAAATTCTGTTTTTTATGACAAGGCAGGCAGGCTGGCAGAGGTAAAGGATGAGCAGGATTCAGGTCTGTTAAGCTACACATATGACAACAAGGGGAACAGACTGAAAGGTATGGAAGGGAAAATGTATGAGTATGATAAAGCGGACCAGCTTGTTTCCTATAATGATAAAGGTATTGCTTGCGAATATGATGCTAACGGCAATCTGATCTCTGTGACTCAGGAAGACAAAAAAACATTGTATCGATATGATGCTAAAGATCGGCTTATAGAAGCAAAACTTGCCTCTGGTGACAAGATTCGCTTTGGTTATGACCCTTTTGGAAATCTCTTTCGCTATGAGAAGAATGGTAAGCCGCTCTTCTTCTTCAATGATGGACTGAATATCTATGCAGTGCTTGATTCAGAGAAGAAGGTCCTCAGGAGATATCTCCACGGACAGGGTCTTGATCGGCCACTTGCCCGCAGGGGCCAGGAAGGTATCGATTACCTTATTGTTAATGCCACTGGAGATGTGGGAGCAACGGTTTCAGGAACAGGAAAAAATACGAAAACATTTCGTTATCTTCCTTTTGGTAATCTGGTAGATAAAAACCCAATGAATGATAAGATTTTACCCCCATTTCTCTACAAAGGCCGTCCTTGTTTTGCAGAATTGGGAATGTACAACATGCGTGCCCGGTGGTATCTACCCTCTCTGGGTAGGTTCCTTACAAGGGACAAACTATCTTATCGCTTGCAGAGTCCACAAAACCTGCATGCCTATTTATACTCTGCAAATGATCCTGTAAACTATTATGATACGACGGGGACAATATCAGATGAAGTTCTAGGTCATGATGTCGAAACTCTTCATTATTCTCCAATGCCGATTCCTGAAGCGATTGACGGCAGATTAGACTTGGGGTTTGTTGAAATTGGGTTAAATCCATTTGAAGGGACATTCGAAATTACAGGAAAGATCCCACTGGATAATATTCTTCCGGGACTAAATGTAGAAGGATCTTTGAATATGGATATTGGCACTACTGGAAATGCTGTGGTGACTCGATTGCCATTCGAGAATGAATTACCTTATCCTATAGATCCCATGACTGAAGAAACATATTTTCCAACTAATAAACCTCCTACTGTTATTTCCGAAACCCAACTACCTACTATAAATAAAGCAGAAAACCCTCAACCAGTTATACAGAGTGTAGGGGGGAAAGCGGGTCTGTCTCTTGAATTAGGAGGGATTATTGAATTCAAAGGAGGGGTTGGTGTTTCTTCTGACAAAGGGATTGATATATACGGAGGAGGAGCCGGTGGTGTGCCTTTGGGTAAAAATAATCTTGGTTTAGAAGGTTCATACTCAGTCATTCAGCTATATGAGTGGGAAAAAAATCAACCTGAGGTTACTGTTGAAGAACTGGAAAATGAGATAGAGAGGGCAAAGAAGGAAGCCTTAGAAAAAGAGAAGCAAGAAATTGCCCAGGAGGCTTTAAAATATCTAGAAATGGAAGCAGAGGCAAAAGCGAAATCGAAGGTAGAAGCTGACGAAAAAGTAAAAGTTTTAGAAGAATTAAATCAATTATTAGAACTGGAAGCAGAGGCAGAAGCGAAGTCGAAGGCAGAAGCTGAAACAAAAGCAAAAGTTTTAGAAGAATTAAATCAATTATTAGAGCTGGAAGCAGAGGCAGAAGCGAAATCAAAGGCAGAAGCTGAAACAAAAGCAAAGGCTGAAGAAGAAAGAAAGCCGGAACCAACCGTAGAAGATATTATAAAGCTTGTTGCAGATGGCAATAATGAAAAGGCGTTTGAACTCCTGACAAAGACGGATGACTGGGAAAACCTTTTTAACAAGCTTCCGGAAGGAGTGCAGGATGAATTGGTAAAAAAAGAAGAAACAACGGTACTCGAAAAGGATAATAGTGGACTAATAGTTCCCAATGACCAGCTCAAAGATAACAGTGATGAACTGGTTGTTCCCAATGACCAGCTCAAAGATAACAGTGATGAACTGGTTGTTCCCAAGGACCAGCTCAAAGATAACAGCGATGAACTGGTTGTTTCAAAGGGCCAGCTCAAAGATGATACTGGAGGACTGATCATAACCATAGAAGATATCATAACGCTTTTTGATGATGGCAATAAAGAAAAAGCAAAAGCGCTCCTGAAGAATATGGGAGATGAAGCTGATGAACTTATTGACACTCTTCCTTCAAGAATACAGACTGCAATATTGGAAGTAGACGAGGGAAAAGAGAAAACAGAAACAACAGAAACAAGGTCGAAGGCAGATGCAGCAGCAAAGGCGAAGGCAGATGCAGCAGCAGCAAAGGTGAGGTCAGATGCAGCAGCAGCAAAGGTGAGGTCAGATGCAGCAGCAGCAAAGGTAAGGTCAGATTCAGCAGCAGCAAAGGCAAGGGCAGATGCGGCAGCAGCAAAGGCAAAATCGTCAGATTTGTCAAATGTACCTCAAAGAGCAAAGCTGCCTAAGGTCGATACAAGCTTATCTGGTATTTGGTATGCTGGAGGAGCACCACCAGCAATTCCTGGAGGAGAGTGTAGGATAGCACAAAAAGGGAATGATCTAACGATTCGCAATGAGCATGGAATGTCTTCACGGGCAAGACTAATTAACAGAAATACCATTGAAGCAATTGATTGGAGTGGGCTTAAAGGGAACTTAAGCTCTGATAAAAAGAGGATTAATTGGGGGAATTCAACATTCTGGTGGCGCAAATAGTTTACGCAATAATGTTTTAAAAGTTTAAATAATTATTAAGAAAAGGTATACATCAAAAAGGAACAATGCTTTGGCTTGGTGCTGATTGTACTACAAATGCCGTAGGTGTCTCCACCGGTATGAGGGCAAATAGATATGTCGTATTATTGGTCTGTAACTGTACAGCAGTAAAGGAAGGATAATAATATTAACCCATACAGCGATATAAGTTGTAGAAAATTGGTGCATCAAGAATCTAACCGAGAATATGGTCTAAATTGGAATTTAATACTATTAAGGATTTATAGAAAGAGGACTTCAAAATCTGCTACGGCTTAACTCGACACCATCCTGAATAAGTTATCAAGAGCTCATGACTGGCAGATTTGTAAGAATTTAAAATACAGTTAGATTATTAGATAGCGATAGAGGATTTTTTTCTACAACAACACTATATAGGAAACAACCTGATTTCCTGAATTTATCGTAATAATTATCAAGTGAGGTAAATGAATGAAAAAATCATCAAATCTATTTTTAATTATTCTGGTAGTGTTTATTCTGTTCCCCGCAATTCTGATCACATATGCAGGAACGGCAGAATCAGTAGATATTGCCATTGCCGATTATAAAGCAATGGTAAAGGGAGATCCGGAATCTGTGGAGGCACAGTGTGGCCTGGCAGAAGCCTATATCAACAAATATATTTCAACCGGTAAGACTAAAAAGTCGATGTTGTTCCGGGCTAAAAACGCAATTAAAGTTGCGGAGAAGATAGATAGCAAATCACCCTTTCCTCAAATTTTGTGGGCAAAATATTTATTGGCAATGGACAAAAAAGGGAAGGCCGTGAAACATGCACAAAAGGCTTTGGATCTTGATCCCGGAAATACTAAAGCCTTGCAACTCCTCAAGGAAATTGGTGGTAGTGCTACAGGAAAACAGGAACCAGAAGAGAAGATTCAAGAAATAAATAATCCTGACGGGAGCAGATATGTGGGAGAAACTAGAAACGGTAAGCCTCATGGTCAGGGAACTTTGACTAATCCTGAAGGATACAAGTATACCGGTCAATTTAACGCTGACGAAGTAAGCTTCCAGGGCACAATAACTAACCTTGATGGAAGCAAGCTTGACGGTAAAATGGAATTCAATTCGGGACACTTCCAGGGAATAGTAAGTAGACCCGGTGGCGGTATATTTGAAGGCGAGGCGGAATTCAAAACAGGACGTCAACAGGGAACTTTTACTGAACCTGATGGCACCAGGTACCTGGGTGAATGGGACCACAAAGGTGGAGGAACCATTACATGGCCTAATGGTGATAAATATGTTGGTGAATGGAAGCATGATAAAGAAAAAGATAAAACCATAAAACACGGCCATGGTACCATGACCTGGGCAGACGGCAAGAAGTACGTAGGTGACTGGAAAGATGATAGTCGGAACGGTCAGGGGACTATGAACTTCCTTGATGGTGGCGCGTATGTAGGAGGATGGAAAGATAATAGGAGGAACGGTCAGGGGACAAATACGTGGGGGAATGGCGCTAAATATGTGGGTGAATATAAAGATGATAAGAGGCACGGCGAGGGTATTAATACCTTCTCAAGCGGTGATAAGTACTCGGGTGAATTTAAAGATGACAAAATGCACGGCCAGGGAACCTACACTTGGACTGATGGCAAGAAGTATGTAGGAGGATTGGAAGACGGAAAATGGCAAGGTCATGGGACTATGATCTGGCCAGATGGTCGCAAATACATAGGTAAGTGGAAAGATGACAAAAAGCATGGACAGGGAACCATGACCTGGCCCAATGGGGATAAATACACCGGCGAATGGGTTAATGACGTAAGAAACGGGCAGGGAACGTATATATGGCCAAATGGCAACAAGTATGTAGGAGAATGGAACAGCAATAAAATGAACGGGCAGGGAACTCTTACATGGGTAAATGGGAATAAATATACTGGTGAATGGGAAGATGATTTAAAGATCGGACAGGGTTCAATCAAATGGGCGAATGGCAATGAATACATGGGGGCATGGAAAAATGATAAGCGTCACGGCCAGGGAACAGCCATCTGGCCGGATGGCTCAATTTACGATGGTGAATATAAGCATGAGGTTGCTGTAGGTGGATGGTATTACTGGCCCAATGGCAACATATCATGGTCATACCTTTCACAGGGAAAATGGGTTCATAAAAAATTTCTCAGGGTTCATAGAACAAATTTTACCAACGGAGAAAAATACACAGGAAACATTGTAAACGGCAATAAACATGGGCAGGGAATCTACATCTGGGCTAATGGTAATAAATTCGCAGGTAGCTTTAATCAAAATAAAGTGAATGGACATGGTATATTTATCTGGACATCTGGAAATAAATATGTCGGTGAATTTCAGAACGAAATTGCTGTCGGCGGCTGGTTTTATTGGGCTGATGGAAGCTCAAAATGGTCGTATATTTCTCAAGGTAAATGGGTTCACAAATAATCAAAACAAAAACAGTAAATCTATTACCATTTCATCTCGCTAAATGCTTAGTAACTGAAAAAGAACTTCTATTATGCTTAAATATTTAAGTGTCTTTCTTATTTCATTTATAACCTTCTCTGCTCCTGTAAAGGAGTAGTCTGTTCAAATATCCGAGCAGGAGGAGAGACGTATAGGTGAAGAGGAGTATAGGAAATTACTGAATAATTCATATCGAAGTGCCGACGAACAACTTAATGAAACTATACGGCAAATCGGCAGGAGAATTGCTTCTGTTGCGTCAAAGCCCGATATGCCGTATGAATTTAATATAATAGTTGATAAAAGAGCTAATGCTTTTTGTCTTCCCGGCGGTAAGGTGGCTGTTTATACGGGCATGATTCAGGTTGCTGAGTATGAGGCGAGGCTGGCTACAGTAATGTCACACGAAATTGCCCATGCTACACTTCGCCATGGTGCCAAAAAGATGACAATGGCGATGCAGCTTAACCTTCTGGAGCAGTCATTTAACAATATGATGAACAAAAGCAAGGTAAAAAGGAAGCAGCGTGAATTATTAAAGAGTATCTGGGGTCTTGGATCCAATTATTTTGCCGCCTTGCCTTACGGCAGGAAGATGGAATACGCGGCAGACGCTTATGGTCTATTATACATGGCAGCAGCTGGTTATGATCCTAGACAGGCAGTAGAGTTATGGGAAACCATGAGTAAATCCGGGACGAAAATGTTCGAATTTCTCTCCACACACCCCTCAGAAGAGAACCGTATCATGAAGCTAAGAGAAAGCCTCTCGATAGCATTAAAAGTGTACAATAATGCGGAATTAAAAACAGAAGATATGGGTTGTCCGCTCTCTTTTAATGGGACATACTTCGTTCCGGAAATCAAAAAACCTTCAATTTCAGGTCTTCAACAACCGACAAATTTACCTGCTGCTAAATTCGAGGCAATCTGGATTGAACATAATGTTAAATTTAATAACACATATGGAATTACTATCCATAGTACGTTTACTATTTCAAATTATAAAGGCCGGGATGGTTTTATGAATGTCTATTTTTCATTCCCTAATGGCAAATGGCTGCTATCAAGAGATAACTCCTATCAGTCTCAGGGTGGTTATGTAGTTGCAACATCAAAGTTTCGTCCGAAATTCCCCAATACCAAATTTACTGATTTTAAGGCCTTTCTTCCGTATCGTGAACTTCATCTGCAAAAAGGGTTTCACAATATTGTAGCCAATGTTAATATAGTTGATCCAAAAAATAATCTCTTAGGAAGGACTTCTACTTATTTGAATGTAGTAGAAAAATAGTATCTGAGGAAATCTGCGTCCTGTATATTTTTTTGTTTATGTAAGCTTGTAGTCTCCACCCTTTCTTCCACTTATCCTTGAGAGGAGTTCTCTCCTTAATCCCCAAGCGGTTACATCCGGTCCTGCACCTGGAGATTCTATAATATATTTTTTGTCACCACAGAAAATATCAGTCTCAACTATAACTTTATTTGAGGAGCCTTTCAGTGTGCCGAGAGGGGAATCCGGAAGGACTTCTTTCAGGCCTACTTTGAAGGTAGAATTACCATTTTCACCTAAACTGAAGTTAGCGACATATCTCAGCGTTTTACCATTTCCTTTAGCAGAAGCAAATTTGTCCTGCATCTCCTGGTCAGCACCTTTAACAGATTCCATAAACTCATTAACGTCTTCTATATTTAAGAAGGACTCACTGATGAATCCTTCTAGATCTATATCTTTCATCTCAACTTTGTGCCCGAATGTTCTGGCACAGATAATCAACTTTCTGGCAACGTCCAGACCGTTCAGGTCGTCTTTCGGGTGAGGTTCAGTGTAGCCCATGCTTTTTGCATCATACAGTATCTCTGAAAAACTCCTTTCTCCCTTTTCCAATTCAGCACACAGATATCCCAGGGTACCGGAGAAACAAGCTTCTATTTTCTTTACTATCTCTGATGTATCGTAATAGTCTAGTAAATTAGACACTGCATTTGCGCCGGCCATTACCGTACACAGAAATCCATATCTTTCTCTGTATCGGGTAAGTGTTCTGAACACGTCAGTTGAGTAAATGGAGAGTGGGTTTTTGTTTGCGGTAATTACTGTCTCATCAGAATCGTTGATTACTTTCAGATGAAAATCTCTTAAATCATCCTTACCGGCTGTAATGTCAACAAAAGCTATTTCACCGGCCATCCCCTCATTTTGGATCAATTTTAATAAATCTGACAAGTTGTCGTATCGTTGATACTCGTCTAAATCATGCATATATTCATTAAACTTATCTTTTGAATCTTTCCATTTATGAATATTTTCAGGGCTCTCCTGGATTTTCAGGCCATGACGATTGAACCAGAAACCTTTACTATCTGTTAGAGCTATTATGTTAGTAGGATTAAGATGTTTATTGGAGCAAACCGTATCGTGTTGAATTACCTGGGACATAAATTCTCTGCCAACGTTACCACTGCCTCCTAAAACAACCACATTTTGATAAGCCATATTTTGTTTACTCCAAGATTGAAAAAAGTTACTTTATTTTATGTTTAATATATGTTGCGGAGCTTTTCTCTAAGACTACATTTCACATTATTTATAACTTGTAGCCGTGCGAAACCTGTTCCTACACATTAAATCTGATTTCGATAATATCATTTGGCTGTACTATATGGTTACGATCAACCATTTTCGCTACTCCCTTTGATTTGCAGTCATTAAAATTATGACAATTCATATAATCTTCAAAGCTGACAACATCACCTTTAATAAATCCACGTGCAAGGTCTGAATGGATTCTTTCGGCACACGCAATAATCTCTGAGCCTTTTTGTATGAGCCAGGAATGCGATTCCTTGGGGCCTGATGTATAAAAGAACATCTGATTTGCTTTTTCGAGGGCTAAAAAAATTATGGTATTAATATCCTCACTTCCTTCAATCTGAACTATAGGTTTAAAACTGATAGGAGCTGTGGCAATCAATATCTCCCTTTCCTCGTCGTTGAAATCGACATCGCAAAGGGGCTTTTCCTGTTCCAACAGATCCATACATTTTGTCATTAACGATTTTTCATCACCATCTTCCAGCTTTAACAATCTGGTCTCGAACTTATCCATGTCAAGGATCAACAGATCAAGGATATTACTCTTGGGAACAACGATAGCTTCAGACTGTACGAATTCATCTTTTGCAAATTCAGCAAAAAATGGTACAACTTTTTTTGCTTTGTCTTTTGTTTCTAAAGCAATAAGTTTTTCATCTTTGTATTTCGTTTTTCCTTCCGGTAGATCAATTCCCGTAAATCCTATTTTCACTTGATTTCTCCAGAGATGATGAATGCCGTAATTAAGTTAATTGTTTTATAATACCTTATTAGTAGTATGGTAAGCATTGATTAGATGAAGCATCTTTATATAGACTTAATGTATTATCAAATATTTAGGGAAATTGTCAAATTCTTATTAATTTAATGCATAGGAAATCCAAAGTCGGCGGGTAAGAAACCCGCCCTACAAAATATTATATCTTTTCACTCGTAGGTCGGGTTTCTTACCCGGCATTTTTTAACAGACATTATGAAGGCGTAGAATTTTACCGAAGGCTTAACTTGTTATCGGTATATATTGAAGATATCGGAGGTGTGCAAGTTATGCTGGATGGATGCTCATTAATCAGGATAAACTATAAAAAAAAGTAACCCATTGAATGAGTGCGTTTATTCCTGGCGTTGAGATGTTTGTATCAGTAGAAAGTGCTGTCTGTAAAGAATACAGAAGTGTACTAATCCTCTCTCTTTCTTCTTCATCAGTTACAATCTGATGCTTATTCCGGGACAGTACTTCTGCAAGTTTATGAGGCGTTTTATCATGGAAGTTTGATTTTTGGAGAGACAAACAATAGTTATTTCTTACGCACTCGTTCCAGTTATTCATAAGACTCTCTGCCTGCTTTTCGGTTTCTCCGTAAATGTCTTCGTCGGTAGCACCGGGGGGCTTTATGAATATTCCATCACAGTTATGTCGTGACAATGTTACCGCATCGGTAAATAAACCTTTTCTGGTATACATGACAGCAGTAACCGATGGATAGTTTTGCCTGACATGCAAAAGGTTATTTACTCCGAACCGACTTCCCTGATCCAGGCTCACACACTGTTCGGAGAAAAGGTTTCTCCATTCATTCAATATTGAAAACAGGCGTTTGAGAAACTCGTTTGCCTGTAGATTATTGTTGTAATTATATTTTTCAAGACCGTCATAGGCAATATTCAGGTCCGGTATTTTATTGATCTGTGCTTCCAGTAATTCCTTCTGAGGAATAGAGACATTTTCTTGTAATCCTTCACGGCCATAAAGATCCAGAATAAATAGAGACGGGTACAGTTTCAGATCATTCAGTTGGTCGTCACATTCAGTGCAGGTACCTGCATAGATGAAGTGTATTCCTGGAAAACGTGTTTCTATAATATCCCTGAACAGTTTAAGTTCGAAGGGAGAATCATCTATAAAGCAGTATACGGGTTTTTTCATGGTTTAATTCACTCCAGTTAACAAAACCTATACCCATAAAGGTTGTTCCCATAACGTCAGGTTTTGTCCAATATTTCTATCCTTTGCGGTTCCATAGATCCGGTGAGCAACAATAAGATCCTGTATACCCATACCAACAGGATTGAAAAATATGCGTTCGTCCTGGCTTTCACGTCCAGGCTTTTTCCCAACTAGTATTTCTGCAATATCAGCGTGTAAATCGCTATCGGACAACTTGCCGTTATGAAACATAATTGCAGGAGTTTGAGAGTTACGACTCTTCACATCTTCCCAGTTGTCGACAACTATCTTGTCAGATTGGGTAACCACATCGTATTCACACTCATAACCTGACATATGGAGATATAGCGATCCCTCAGCTACCCAAGAAGCCTTTACATAGGGCTGCTTGGCAGGGGTGGCAGTTACAATAATGTCCTTTCCTGAAAGTGCCTGTTCTGCTGAATCAACAACTTTTATGGATATACCGAGTTCTTCCTGCATTTCTCTGGCAAACTTTATTTTGTGTTCTCTGTGTATTGCGTAGACTTCTACTTCCTGCACATCTACTATTGCCTTGATAGCCATCAAAACAGTACGTCCGATTACACCCGCTCCAACCATTCCAAGGGTTTTAGCACCCTCTTTTGCCAGGTACTTACATGCAATTCCCGCCACAGCTCCGGTCCTCATGGCTGAGATGATAGTCCCGTCCATGATAGCCAATGGCATTCCTGTTTTAAAGGAATTCAGGATAATCAGTGAACTGGAACGAGGCAGTTTGTGCTCTTGCGGGTTGTTAACGAAGCTTGCTACCCACTTCAGGCCACCTATATCCGTGTCCCCTCCCAAGTAACCCGGTAAGGCATTAATTCTACCGGTGATACTTTCTTCTTCCTGGGTCCCCTTCCTCAGTACAACCTTGTGAGGGACTATACATTCTCCCTGGTAACGCATAATCAAGACTTTCTCAACATCTTTGATAGTTTCCAACATGTCCAGGCCGCCGCTTTTCATAACATCTTCATGTGACAGATAGATAAAATTTATGGTACTCATATTTTTGGTTCTCCAATCCGGTCAACGATACTAAGCCGTATAATAATTTATTATGAACCCGTAATAGTATCAAATTGGTATGAATGTTGTCAAACTCATTGATTTCCTGGTTTGCAGTTTCCTGTTTATGATATTAGTTTTTGCTTTTGTGTTATGCGGTTTGTTAAAATAGCACACATGAAAAAGGCAGAGGTACTTACTGAAATTTATGATAGTTTATTTAAATCATTTGGTAAACAATATTGGTGGCCGGGAGATACCGATTTTGAGGTAGTAGTTGGGGCCATTCTTACACAAAATACAAATTGGACAAATGTCGAAAAGGCAATTAAAAATATAAAAACAGCAAAAGTATTTACGTTAAAAAAACTCTATCAGATTAATGAGGATAAACTTGCGGAACTTATCAAACCTTCTGGTTATTTTAATGTCAAAGCAAAAAGGCTTAAAAACTTCTTAGAGTGGCTTTTTACTAATTATAATGGCAGTTTGACTAAGTTATTTAAGCAGGATTGTGCAATATTACGTGAACAATTACTGTCCGTTAATGGCATCGGGAGAGAGACTGCAGATTCCATAATATTATACGCCGCCAAGAAACCAACTTTTGTTGTGGACGCGTATACAAAACGAGTGCTTGTTCGTCACGGTTTGATAACTGAAGATTATAACTATGAAGCTATAAAGGCAGTGTTTGAAGAGAACCTGCCTAAAGAGGTCTCTTTTTATAATGAGTATCATGCTCTCATCGTTCGGGTAGGAAAGTATTATTGTAAACCCAAAATGCGGTGTGAAGAGTGCCCACTAAAAGATGTATACCGTACTCGTCCCCGCCAGAACTGATTTGTCGGGCTGGCGAACGGTTTGTCCGGGCGGGAAGGTGCACCTACGCTTGCCTAGACTGTATTCTGGCAGGCAAAAGGTGGGCAAACGCTAAGGGCGTAAAAAAATTGAGTTAAAAAGTGAATGATGCGGAATTATTCCGTAATTATTTAAAATACCGTGAGGAAGTCTATTGTCAGGCGTGACAGTGGATGTTACTATTGTTTCAGAATATAAGTCGTAAAAACAGACAGTTAACTCAGATTAGTATAGGGAAGACCGAAAACAGTCAAATGGACATAATAATAGATGGTTATAATGTAATCTTTAAAATTTCTGAGCTGGGATACAGTACTGAAAAGTGTGATATAGAGGTTTTGCGTAATAGATTACTTACCTTACTTGAACAATACAAAGAAAAACGGAAGCATAAATTAATAGTAGTTTTTGATGGTCAGGGGCATGGTAACTCACTGGAAATGAGACCGGCAGGAATAGACATCGTATTTTCCAGGCATGATCTTGATGCAGATGAAGAAATCAAGAGGATGGTGAGTGTTAGTGAAAATCCCAAACACATTACGGTAATTACTTCCGACAGAGAGATAGAACAGTATGTAAAGAAATATGGTTGCAAGGTTGTCGGACCATTAGCGTTTTATAACGATATTAAAAAGAAAGTAGCACGTTTGCAGGCAGCAGGGCAGGAAGATAGCCGGTTTAAAAGGGAAGAAGATGATGAACCAATCAGCAAATACCTGGGCCCGTCTAAGAGCGAGGCCCAATACTGGCTAAAAGTGTTCTCAAAGAGAACAGGAGATAGATCTGATGATTGAAAAATTATCCTTAGAATTCATTACAAAACTGGAGCATGAAAAGGGCTTTTCAGAACATACACTGAGAGCATATCACAAAGACATGCTCCAATTTGATGTCTTCTTAAAAGCTGAAAAATGTAGAAGTTTAGAGAGCATTAATCATCTTCTCTTAAGAAAGTTTCTTGCCGTTTTGAGATCAAAGAGTTATTCAAAAACTACCATTGCTCGCAAACTGGCATCAATAAGATCTTTTTTTAAATTTCTTATTCAAAAAGGTGAGCTTGTTTCAAATCCTTTCGAGATGTTGCGAACACCTAAACAGGGGAAGAAACTTCCTCTCTTCTTAAGTATAAACGAGGTGGAACTCTTACTGAAAACACCTGACTGTTCAAATGTGATGGGTATGAGGGATATGGCTATTCTGGAAACTCTTTACAGTACGGGAATAAGGGTAAGCGAACTGGTGGGTTTAGACGAGAATAATATTGATTTCTTTGGCGGTATGATAAAGGTACAGGGAAAAGGCAAGAAAGAGAGGCTGGTGCCTATTGGAAGTCACGCGATTAAGGCGATAAATGAATATATCGATTCTAAATCGAAGAGTAAAGAGAATGACCAAAAACAGGTAAGCATGAGTGGGCCTCTCTTTTTAAATAAATTTGGTGGCCGCCTGACGGCAAGAAGTGTTGCGCGGTCTCTTGATAAATATTTAAAGATATCAGGAGTTAATCTACTTACCTCTCCACACACGTTCAGGCACAGCTTTGCGACTCATTTGTTGGATAAAGGAGCTGACTTGAGGGCCGTACAAGAGTTGCTGGGACACGCCAATCTTTCAACTACTCAGATATACACACACATTACGACAGAACGGTTAAAAAGTGTTTACGATAAGGCCCATCCGCGCAAGTAATTAAATTCGTAAGAGTTTCAATATTGATCGCGTTTTGACAGAGTTCACACTTAGTGTGCGAATGTGCTAAGCATGTAGTCACTCCCTGTCCGACTGATAGGAGGATGAGCTGAGTCGAAGAATCCATCATGATATTAATAGCTTAAAATATGTCTGATCACAAACTTAAAAAACTTGCAGATTTTAATCCCGGAAGAAGACGATTCATAACCAGGGACATTCCAGGTGCCGCGTTAGCCGGATATGCTATTAAAACCGGAATAGCGTCAGCAGTGCTTGAACTTCTTTTATCTGTTACCGGGCAGAAGGTATTCGGAGTTGAAGCCGATCATTATCCCGGTTACCATGAGCAGCAGAAAATATTAAAACAAACTGCTGAGTGGCAAGAAAGAATAGAATTGGAGAAATCACGCCTGGCAGCAGGAGAAGTGCGCCCTGAGGAGATATATAGAGATTCAAAGATAGAGTATAAACTGATAGGAAGCATGAAGAGATACGACGGGGAACCAACAAACAATAAATTTTTTGATACGTATAAAACGGTGATTAAAAGGTTACGCGAAGCTCCCCGGTGTTATGAAATACTATCTGACTTTAATAAAGAAAATAATCATATAACACACGAAATTTGGTACCATCCCTATTATACTGACTTAACATATTTTATGTGTGGTAAGACGGTACACCAAATGCATGTTTCCAGAACGTTTATAGACACAAGTGAAAAATCATTAATTGGCACTATGTATCATGAGCTGGTTGCACATGGAAGTCAGGTGGTTGAAGTAACAAATAAGGGCAAAAGAGCAGGTATGGGAAGAATCAGAATAATGAAACAGTGGGAAAGGGAATTAGAGGGTAATTTAATTAAATGGTATGCGGAAAAAGAGATGTATGGTTTTAGAGAGATAAAATATATGCAGAAAGAGATGAAAAGGTGGCTTAAAGTTTTTCCGGAGTGGAATTACTTTAGAATTAAAGAAATTGAAAAGCTGGAAGTTAAAGATGTGATCAAACATTTACTTACCCATTATCAGAATAAATACAGGAATGATAATTGGGTGAACACTACATACTTACATAAACTGGTGAGTTGATACAGTTTTACCTTTACAGGAAAAAACAGAGCGTACTACTAATCATAGAAGATAAGTATGTCTGTTTATCTGACAACGAGATTCACCAGTTTTTTTGGAACAACTATTGTTTTTACTATCTTCTTGCCTTCCAGATTCTCGTTTATCTTCTTATCATCCATTACGAGTGATTTTAAGTCATCTTCAGTTATTTCTGATGGTACAACCAGTTTGCTTCTGACTTTTCCATTTATCTGGATTACCATCTCTACCTGATCGGCAGCAATAGAGCCTTCATCATATGTTGGCCACGGTGCGGAAAAGATGCTGGGATTATGCCCGAGTATCTCCCAGAGTTCTTCACTTATGTGAGGGACAAATGGAGCCAGGACCTTTACACTGGTCTCAAGAGAATGTCTCAACACATTAAAATCATTAATAACAGCCTCCTCATTAAAATCTTTATCTCTTAAATCAGCACTGAAATCCACGACCATATTGAGCAGTTCCATTACTGAGGCTATTGCGGTGTTAAAACTCCATGATTTCTCAATATCTTCAGTGACTTTTTTAATCGTTATGTTTATGTATCTATAAAGTTCTTTTGTTTCCTTTGAAAATAAATCAGGCTTGATCCCTGCATCAGGGATTTTTTTAAAATATTCTTCAAATGACGTAATTGTATTCCATAGCTTGTTCAGGAAACGGTATGAACCTATTACACCCCTGTCATTCCATTCTGCATCTCTCTGTGGTGGGGCGATAAATAACGTGTAGAGTCGTTGTGTATCAGCGCCGTATTTTTCGGTGATCAGATCAGGATTAACTACGTTGCCTTTTGACTTGGACATCTTGGCCCCGTCTTTGATGATCATCCCCTGAGTGAAAAGATTTTTAAAGGGTTCATCGAAGTTTATTAGTTTAAGGTCATAAAACACTTTAGTAATGAATCTTGAATAGAGGAGGTGTAGGATTGCGTGTTCGATGCCTCCGATATATTGGTCAACAGGCAACCATTTGTTTGCGTCTTCCGAATCAAATGCCTGAGTGTTGTCTTTAGAAGAGATATATCTAAGATAATACCAGCTTGAATCGACGAAGGTATCCATGGTGTCCGTTTCCCTCTTTGCACTGCCTCCGCATTTCGGGCATGTAGAGTTAACAAATTCATCCACGTCGTCAAGCGGACTCTTGCCGTGTGGCTTAAACTCAACTTTTTCCGGCAATAGTACGGGGAGATCTTTCTCTGGTACGGGTACAGTACCGCAGCTTTCGCAATATATAATGGGAATAGGAGCGCCCCAGTATCGCTGTCTTGAGATTAACCAGTCTCTCAGTCGGAAATTTATATTTCTCTCTCCTATGCCTTTTTCTTCAAAGAAGTTTATGATCTTTGGGATAGCTTCTCTGTTTGGCATTCCGTCAAACCGGTCGGAATTAACCTGTACTCCATCTTCAACATATGCTTCATCCATCTCTTCATGGTTTAGCATGGTATCATTGCCAGTAGGGCGAATGACTATCTTTATAGGTAGATTATATTTCTTTGCAAATTCAAAATCCCTCTGGTCGTGAGCGGGTACGGCCATAACTGCTCCAGTCCCATATCCCATCAGTGCATAATTGGATACCCATAACGGTACTCTTTCACTGTTAACCGGATTGATGACATATCTGCCGGTAAAGATTCCTTCCTTTTCGGTCCCTTCTGATGTCCTTTCTATGGTGCTCTGTCCTCTTACTCTATCTATAAATTCTAATACAGATTTTTCATGTTCAGTGCCATTTATTAATTCACGTATTACAGGATGTTCCGGAGCCAGGGACATAAACGTAACACCGAATATAGTATCCGGTCTTGTCGTGAAGCATGGGATTGTCTTGTCGGTCTCTTCTAATTTAAAGTTAATTTTTGCGCCTTCACTTCTACCAATCCAGTTTGCCTGCATTGTTTTTACTCTTTCCGGCCATCCATCAAGTGTCTTAAGGTCATCCAGCAACCTCTGTGCAAAATTACTGATTTTAAAAAACCACTGCTCCAGGTCCCTCTGTTTGACTTTTGTATCACACCTTTCACAAAGGTCATTAACTACCTGTTCGTTTGCCAGCACTGTTGCACAGGAAGGGCACCAGTTTACTGCGGCTTTCTTTTTGTATGCGAGATTTTGTTCAAATAGCTTAAGGAATATCCATTGTGTCCATTTATAATAATCAGGTTCACAGGATGCAACTTCCCTGTCCCAATCGTAACCAACACCCCATCTTTCGAGTTGTACTTTCATCTTTTTGATGTTGTTCTCTGTATTAATGGATGGATGAATACCGTTTGCAATTGCCGCATTTTCAGCTGGCAGGCCAAAGGCATCCCATCCTATTGGTGAGAGCACCCTGAACCCTTTCATGATTTTATAGCGGGAGACAACATCGCCTATGATATAATTCCTCCCGTGTCCAACGTGAAGTGTTCCGGAGGGGTAGGGGAACATAACGAGACAGTAAAATTTATTCTTGTCACAATCCTCATCTACCCTGAACAGGCCACTTCCTTCCCAAAAATCCTGCCATTTTTTCTCTATTTCTGTAAAGTTATATTCTTTATTACTCATAATTAATTATCTTTCAAAGTTAATATTTTTAGGTCGTTCCTCTCTCGTATTAATATGCTGATATACTATTCTTAATGTAATGAAGCGGAATGAGTTATTTAACTTGCATTGGTTAAATGATAGGTAATCAATTTAGTCACATTTCTCACCTTGAGTGACAAACGGAGTACTTACAATTTCCGCAGGAAAATCTTTGTCTCTGATCCTTATACTGATCTCGCTTTTCTCTTCTGCGATACGATTGAGCACGTAGCCAAAGCCTATACCTATTTCCAGGGTCGGGCTGAAAGTTCCACTTGTTACCTTACCTATAACATTATTATTATGCACTATTTCGCTATCAGTCCTGGGAATTCCCTTATCAAGCATCTTGAATGCTATAAGCTTTCTATTTATTCCGTTTTTATTTTGTCTTAGCAATGTATCTTTACTAAGGAAATCTTTTTTATCAAATTTAACTGTCCAACCTATGCCTGCTTCTATAGGTGTTGTAAAATCATCAATCTCGTTACCAAAGAGCAGGTAACCGGCCTCTAATCTCAATGTATCTCTTGCTCCAAGGCCTGCAGGTTCCAGGCCTATATCTTTCCCTTTTTCGAGCAATAAGTTCCATAATTCTACGCATTGTGAATTACCGACAAATATCTCAAATCCATCTTCCCCTGTGTAACCGGTCCTGGATACTGTCATCTTCATATCGTTTTCAGTTACGTCTATAAATTGGAACCGTGAGAGTGAGGTGCATTTCTCACCGAAAACAAGTCCTATTATTTCTTCAGATTTTGGTCCTTGAACAGCCAGAAGTGAGAGTTTATTACTTAAATCATTAATATTTGTATCGTCAGTTTTATATTTATTTATCCACTTTAGGTCCCTTTTCGTAGTACCACAATTAACGACGAGCATATATCTTTCAGAATTATATTTATAAACGATAACATCGTCGATAGTACCGCCTTCTTCATCGCAAATAGGGGTGTACAACGCTTGATAATCTGACAGCTTACTTATGTCATTGGTAATAATCTTTTGAACAAATTCCGTTGCCCCTTTACCGTCTACAAGTATTTCTCCCATATGTGAAATATCGAAAAGGCCGGCACTGCTTCTTACATTTTTATGTTCACTTATAATGCTATCATATTGTAATGGCATTTTAAAACTGTAGTAATCTACAATTTTTGCACCGAGCTCTATATGCGCATCATATAATGGTGTTTTTTTTATATTATTGACCAACGGGATAACCTCTTTTCTTAACTATTTAGCCACCAAGGTAAAAAAACAAATATTAAAGAATGATTCGTTTGATACTGTCGTTACTATCACTCATCACCTTATGGAAAGTGGCCCATACTCCATTACATTGCGACTAGTGTCCGCCCGTGCCGGTACGGACGAGGGCAGGTCCTTGTTGCTGAGAAACTCTTTTCTAAGGAAGACACAAGTAATAAGAATTGTCTTGTAAAGTTTAAGCCGTATTAATATATTAAACTTGGATGAAAAATTAAAGGGAATTATTATGAAATCAACGCAAGAAAATAAAATTAAAAGAATACTTACTGCCAGTTGTGCTTTAGTATTTATCTGCATAGTATGTCTACTTATTTCCATAAGATTTGTTGATAAATATAGAAACAAGGTTGTAGAGACAACTTTATTAGAGCAAAGGATGGACGATCTTGTACAGGATATAAAGAAGCGGGAGATCAAAACAAAAGAACTGGAGTCCGTGAGATATGATTTGAGCCTGGAGAAGGGGCAAATAAGTAAAGATTATACAACTATTAAAGAAAAATATACATCTCTCGGGAAGACGATAAAAACGCTCGAAGATGATATTAATAGTTTGCAAAATATTACCAAATTTGTCGAGAATAGTACGACTGATCCGATGATAGGGGATCTGGATAGCAGTGCAGAAGAGGCGGAATTAATAGCGCTGAGAAGTAAAAATGATAAATTAGTGAAAAAACTTGCCGCAAAAACCAAAGAGAAAATGATACTCAAAATTGCGTTAGAGTCACAGGCAAAAAGATTGGGTCTGTCAGAGAATTATGATCCGGAGTTAAAGGCTATATTGAAAAACCTCGTAACCAGTCTACAGTAAAATAACCATTTCAGCTTGTCTGGATCTGTTTCTCGCACATGTTCTTTCAACCATATACAGAAATCCCCCGTATCAGGCATAATCAAGTGGTTAATCTGAGGAATAAAATTATTGATAACATTTAAACACTATTCACGTTTTAAATGTGGGTGAAAAACAGCCAGAAGTTGATATCCTCGTTTAACCTACCAAATTTAAAAAGAATACAACAAATTTATAAGAGAATTTATCATATTGTATGGGTACGTATTTCTCAGCTAGTATATGCCCGATTAGACGAATAATTCACTTGTTGATTTTTTTGCTGTTTTGTAAGCTGCATTGTTTGCACATACCAGTCTTGATTATTTTCCATATTTCCTCTTGATTTTAGTAAGTACTTGAGTATTATAATTGCTATTAGGACTACAAGTTGCAAGTTTTCATACCAACAAGGAATGCACCATCAGTTGATGGAGATGTTTTTCACAAATTATGTTTATTTTTACAAGGAGGTAAAAACATGAACTATCTTGCTACACGTTGACAATTGTCTGGCCCGACCTACAGTTTTGCTAATTTATGAATAAATAATAATGTTATAAATAGTGGAGAAGTGTGAAACCGGAAAGGAATATAATATGAAGGACAAAGAAAAATATTCTGACAGAAGACGAACTGAAAAGAGGCAAGATCAAAGCGCAGACTCTGCATCTGAAATATTGTTACCCGGCCAAAACAAAAGGCAGGGTGATAGAAGGAGTGATCCAAGACGGCGTAATGTAAGGCTGAATCATTCATTAGAAGTTTCGTTAGCCGATCAGAGTGGTAAGACAATAAACGTTAGTGCTAGCGGTGTTTATTTCGAAGTAGAAACTGATGATATGGAGGCGTTTGCTCCGGGGACAACACTTCCAGTCAAGATAGCAGCAGTTGATGTGGAACCTGGTTTAGAAAAAGAATTAATGTTTGACGGAAGAGGAACAGTTGTCAGGAGTGGCATAGTTGAAAACAGAGATCACGATAACCGCTTATACGTAGCGTTAGAATTTACGGAAAAATCTTAACATTTGTTAGAACAATTAATCTCCATAGTTTCACAATACAAATACAAAATAGGAGAATTATAAATGCTCGTCCATGAATTAACCTCTGATTCCGGAACATTCTAGCATACTACGGTATCTGACACTCATATATCCAAGATACCATGAGTGTGGCAGTAAATCACTTTCAGTTAAAATAACACCCAAACCAATCATCAAGAATATTCCTGCATAAGGCTTTAACCTCCATCTTCATTTTCTAACAATCTTTTTCATGATTTTAAGCTTATCAAATAACCATGTCTGAAATTATTCTCATCTCAAAATAGTTTTCTGATAAAATCCAAAAACTAATTTGCCCGAGTAAAGTGCTCGGAGTTCTTTGTCCGGGGAACATCCTCGGCGTTTTATATCCGGGGATAACTGCCCGCCTGAACGACATGTCGGGTAGGCAACCAAGCTTTAGTTTTCGTGTATGCAAAGAATATTAAAATCAGACCGAAACATTTTGTCCCTTTCTTTCTTTAATAGAAGGATCTTAACGATCCAGAAAGAAATGTTTAGATTAGTAGGCAGTATAGAGCACTGATCGCATTTTAATAATATTAGCGGTTAGTGATTATTACACTCAATTATAGAAAACTGGAGTAACTATTAAAAAATATTTTATTATTTGACTTAGTTTGTTTTAACGGCTTATTTGCGCCTTGTTATAAATCATAAATTACCAGTATCGTCCGGTTAGGTTTTTGCGTAGTAAATTAATAACAAAATAATTTCTTTAGGAGCCATTATTTGCTTGACTTCTTGAAATAAATATTTGTGGCAAAATCATTATAACACTTTAAATATAAAGGAGTTATAAGAAT